>SYAM01000084.1 GCA_005787645.1 Actinomycetota bacterium
AACTTTCACTTCGCTTCGATTGGCGCAATTCCAATTTAAGTAAGTCTTTTCGACTTGGTGGATGGACGCTTCTTTTTGTTCTCATCAATCAGTTGGGTTACTTGATAATTGTTCAGGTCGCAACCTCAGCAGCAGTTCAAGCCAAACTGGCCGGTATCACAACAGGAGTTGGCTTTACCCCTTACTCCTACGCTTATTTCATCTTTATACTGCCGCATTCAATTATCACAGTCTCAGTTATCACGGCGCTTCTACCAAAGATCTCTCGACTAGCGCACGAGGAGAAAAATGATGAGGTCCGGAGCAATTTAGTCGAATCGCTCCGCCATATCGCTGTTGCTACGGCACCAAGCACGATTATTTTGATTGCATTTGGTCCAGCAATCGCCAGTGTAATCTATTTAGGAACCAGCCCTGCTGACTCTAGACAAATTGGCTTGGTCTTAAGTGGATTTGCAATTGGTCTTATTCCATTTAGCACGATGCCTCTTCTGCTACGGGGCTTCTACGCCTATGAAGATACTAAAACTCCTGTCGTCATAAATATTTTTGCAACAGGTTCCATGATGCTATTGGCACTTATCGCTGAAAATGTCATTTCTTTCCAATATGTAACTGTAGCACTGGCAGTAATTCTCGGCGTCAGCAATGTCGTTGGTACAATTCTCTCTATTCGAGCGCTCGAGAAGCGAATTGGTAGATTGCCCAAGAAGGATTTATTCCGTACCCACGGAAAACTCTTACTGTTATCGTGTATCGCTATTCTTCCGAGTTTCACGCTTTTCATGCTGGTCACTGAATTGACAAATAGTAGTTGGGTTAGCAATACAATCGCGCTGACGCTGGGGATTCTCGTCTTCGCTTTGACATATATATATGCAGGAATTCTGATGAAAGTGGAGGAAATCACATCGCTCTATCGCCAAATCATGGCTCGACTTCGACGTCGCTCGGAATAGCACGAGAGCCCCGAGCGTTCTCGATAGTATGAGGTCCGTGAGCACTGTTAGAGAAGTTGTCGTTGTCGGTTCAGGACCAGCTGGGTATACCGCAGGGGTCTATGCTGGACGCGCACAACTGAAGCCCTTGCTTTATGAGGGATCTGTCACCGCTGGTGGTGCGCTCATGAACACGACTGATGTCGAAAATTTCCCGGGCTTTCCTGAAGGCATCATGGGTCCAGATCTCATGGAGAATATGAGAAAGCAGGCTGCCCGTTTTGATGTTGAGATTGTTACCGATGACATTGTCGAAATGAAACTCGATGGCGAAATAAAGATTCTCAAAGATGGTAGCGGCAATGAGATTCATGCTAAAGCCGTAATTCTTGCAACTGGTTCGGCCTATCGTGAAATTGGACTTGAAAATGAGAAGCGTCTTTCGGGTCGAGGTGTTTCTTGGTGCGCAACATGTGATGGCTTCTTCTTCCGTAACCAGGTGATCGCAGTCGTTGGTGGTGGAGATAGCGCAATGGAAGAGGCAACTTTCCTCACTCGTTTTGCTGACAAAGTTATTCTGATTCACCGTCGCGATACCTTGCGCGCATCTAAAATCATGGCAGATCGAGCGAAGGCAAATACCAAAATTGAATTTCTCTGGAATAGTGAAGTGATTGATGTACTCGGCGAAGATAAAGTTACGGGAGTAAGAGTCCGAAATACCGTTGATGGAAATGAGAGCACTCTCGAGGTGAGTGGATTATTCGTCGCTATTGGGCATGATCCTCGTAGTGAGTTGATCAAGGGCCAAGTCACACTCGATGATGAGGGATATGTAATCGTTGGCGAAGCAGGTCGCGCGGGAACAGCGACGAACTTGCTTGGAGTCTTTGCTTGCGGCGACCTTGTCGACCATACCTACCGTCAAGCAATTACCGCCGCCGGCTCGGGCTGCGCTGCAGCCTTAGATGCTGAACGATTTCTATCGGGGCACTAGAGTTTTCACTATGTAGAAGAGAGGGTTGGAAAGTTATGGGAGCAACAAAGGCAGTGACGACAGCAACTTTTGATGTTGAAGTATTGAAGAGCAGTACGCCAGTACTCGTAGATTTCTGGGCTGAGTGGTGTGGACCATGTCGGGCTGTTGCCCCCATCCTCGAAGAGATTGCTACTGAGCATGCTGCGAAAATCAAGATCGTGAAACTCAATACCGATGAAGAGAGTGCGATTGCCATCAAATATGGAATCACTTCCATCCCCACTATGAATCTTTTCGTAAACGGCCAGGTCGTAAAAACGATTATTGGCGCGCGTCCCAAGCCAGCAATCATGAAGGAACTTGAGGGTTTTATCTAAGCCGTGGTCAACGAGGCGCTTGCAAAGCCGGGTGATAGCAGTCAGGTTGTCACCGAGGTCATTGCATCGCTTGCTCGCTTAGGTTTACTTCGTAACTCTCCCACCACTTTTGATGCAGATGTGGTGGCAGCTCTTGCCCATTTCCAGCAAAGCCGCGGTTTATCCGCAACAGGCGTTTTAACGAGAGGTACTTACCTTGCTCTTGAAGAGGCGCGCTGGCGTTTAGGCGATCGGAATCTCTCAGTTACCCCCGGCGCATTAATGCGAGGCGATGATGTCACCACTTTGCAACAACGATTGACTGAAATGGGTTTTGATTGTGGACGCATTGATGGCATTTACGGCCCACTCACTGAATCAGCAATTCAAGAATTCCAAAAGCAGGTCGGCCTATCAGCAGATGGGATTGCTGGGGTAGGAACATATAAAGCGCTGATTCGGCTAACCGGCACCGTCAAGGGTGGAGCACCCTCTCACCTGCGCGATGAATACTTAGTTCGTAGACGTGGTCCAGCGCTCAACGGAAAAGTCGTCGTGCTTGACCCAAGTTTTGGTGGTAACGCAAAAGGATGTGAAGCATTTGGATTAAATGAGGCTCAGATTGTTTTAGATGTAGCGCAACGTCTAGAAGGACGCCTCAATGCGCTAGGAGTCCGAACGTTCATCACACGCGGAAAAGATACGAACCCTTCTGAGGTAGAGCGAATTGAATTTGCAAATAAAAGTGGCACTGATCTTCTCATTTCGCTTCATCTAGAACATCATCACAATCCAATAGCTTCTGGTGTAGCGACCTACTACTATGGAAGCGAAGCACATGAAGTACATTCAGTCGTAGGTGAGAAATTAGCGACATTGATTCAACGTGAAATATCCGCACGAACCGATTTGGTGAATTGTCGAACTCATGCACGAACCTGGGAATTGCTCCGCCTGACTAAGGCTCCTGCAGTCCGAGTTGATCTGGGTTATCTCACCAATGAATCCGATGCAACCAAACTGGCTCGGGCGACATTCCGAGATGCCCTCGCCGAAGCGCTTGTGGTTGCTATTCAACGACTCTATTTGGCAGTCGAGGAAGATGCCGCTACAGGCACGCTTTCGATTGCAGATCTTCGAAAAGCTGGCTTGCGCAAATAAACCAATACAAGGTGGATTCTCCTCCGGTGCTGGCAGGGTAAAGTTCGACTATGTCCAAGGTGGTGCCCCACGAGGAGAACCTCACAACGCGCTATGCCAGTCGCGCCACGCGAATGGTGCCAAGTGAAATCCGCTCGCTCTTCGCCGTCGCTTCTCGCCCCGAAATAGTCTCGCTCGCGGGTGGAATGCCAAATCTCTCTGCCCTTCCCATGGACATGATGGCAGATGTAGTGAAGAAGTTGATTCTCGAAAATGGACAAGAGGCGTTGCAGTATGGGAGTGGCCAAGGCCATCCGCGCCTTCGTGAGCAAATATGCGAAATGATGGCGCTCGAAGGAATTCGCGCCCAGAGCGATGACGTTGTTATCACTACTGGATCTCAAGCCGCGCTCGATTTGATTACCCGTATTTTTATTGATCCAGACGATGTAATTCTTGTCGAAGCACCATCATATGTAGGAGCACTGGGTGTCTTCGCTCAATATCAATCCCAAGTTATTCATGTCGCTATAGACGATAAAGGTTTGATTCCTGGCGCGCTTTCTGAGGCGATTACTAAAGTACGCGCTGCTGGTGGAAAGATTAAATTCCTCTACTGCATTCCTAATTTCCAAAATCCATCAGGTGTGACAATGCCCGCCTCTCGCCGTACTGAGATTCTAGATATTTGTCGGGAAGCAGAGATATTTGTCGTTGAAGATAATCCTTACGGATTACTTGGTTTTGATGGGCCAGTCCCAAATGCAATGCGGGCTGAAGACCATGAGAATGTCATCTACCTCGGATCTTTTTCTAAGACTATTGTTCCTGGACTTCGTGTTGGTTGGGCGCTAGTGCCTCAAGGTGTAAAAGAGAAATTGATTATCGCTAATGAATCGTCGGTTCTATGTCCATCAAATTTCGCGCAGCTGACTATCTCAAGCTACCTCGCTCATGAGCCTTGGCGAGATCAGATTGCTTCTTTCTGCTCACTCTATAAAGAACGACGTGATGCGATGCTCGAAACCCTCGATGCTCATTTCCCGGTGAACGCAACCTGGACAAAGCCAAAAGGTGGTTTTTATGTTTGGGTGACTTTGCCTCCAGAAATTGATACCAAACTTCTCGTTCCGCGCGCCATCGCAGCGAAAGTAGCGTACGTGCCTGGTACTGCTTTTTATGCAGATGGATTAGGAAGTTGGCAGATGCGCCTTTCGTACTGCCACCCCACGCCAGAGCGAATCCGACAAGGCGTTGCTGCACTCGGGAATGTAGTGAAAGACGAAATAGCTCGCCGCGGTGGCGAGAGCGCTAAAGCAGTGAAGTAATTACCCTAAAAAGTAATTATCCAATTTGCCAGCGATCGGAAGTTCGACCTCAAAACACATTCCGCCATATTTATCCTCGTTGACATTAAATGCGAACTCTGGTTGATAGTGATCTTGCGCCGAAGTAATGAACATGGTCTTGAGATCATCGCCACCAAATGATGGGCAGGTAGTCAATGCGGTTGGAGCCTGAACGATGTTGAGCACCTCTCCATCTGGGGAGTAGTTTCGAACCTGACCACATCCCCAAAATGCGACCCAAAGATTGCCTCGAGAATCAGTACACATCCCATCAGGAACGCCCGTCACATCACTAACATCAATTGGGGGTAACTCTCGAACAATCTCCCCTTTAACAGGATCGAATTGGTAGCGAGAGATCCTTCGTAGCGCAGAATCGATGTAGTACATGATGGAGCCATCTAAAGACCAATCGATCCCATTAGATATCTGCACATCTCTGCGGTGAGTACTCGAATTGAAATGGTGATCAATACGGCGTAAATCTCCCGCCTTTGAACCTTCGACAGCCTCTGCAACGCCAATCCACAGGCAGCCACATGAGTCGATATTCCCATCGTTACTCTGTCCAACTTTGCGATCAATGTGCATATCAATTTCATCTGTTATGGAGAAGTTGTTATTTGTAGTGGCAAGACGATCCCCGAGCGCTATGACGTAACCACCAGATTTTCTCTTTCCGACATAACTGACAAAATCTCCAACTTTATGAGCAACTACCTCTTTGCTCTTGGGTAGATACTCTTTGATATATCCATCTAACACATCAACCCAAAGAAAACTTTTTCGCCGCTCATCCCAGAGCGTGCCCTCACCTAGTCCGGACTTTGATCCACTTATTGGCGTTGCTTCGAAATTAGCCATGTTTACCCTTCAATTTCTTCGATAATCCGACGTAAATCTTCTCCAGATGCAAACTCGATGATGACTTTCCCATTACTCTTCCCAGTTGCCTTGTCGATAGTGACCCGAGTGTTGAGGAAATCTCCCAACTCCTCAGCAAGCTCCGCCAATTCTGGCGAGACGCTTCTGCTTTTACCCGACGTAGCCTTCTTCTTCCCACCTTTAACGCCGACCGAGATGATCTCTTCGACTGCTCGAACACTTAATCCTTCGGTCACGATTCGATTGGCTAACCTCTCCATCGCCACTGATTCACCAAGCGCAAGCAATGCACGCGCATGCCCAGCAGATATAACGCCGGCCGCTACTCGTGGCTGTACGCTCGGTGGCAACTGAAGTAATCGCAATGTATTGGTGATATGAGGGCGAGAACGCCCTATTTTTTGAGCTAATTCATCATGGGTATAATTGAAGTCATTAAGAAGTTGTTCGTATGCGGCTGCCTCTTCCAAAGCATTGAGCTCTGAACGATGGATGTTCTCTAATAGCGCTTCGCGAAGTAATTGATCATCGGGTGTCTGTCGAATAATCACTGGTATTTCTGTAAGGCCTGCCGCTTTGGCAGCGCGCCAACGACGCTCGCCCATAATCAATTCGTAACGCCCATCACTCACTATTCGAACGACGGGAGGTTGGAGTACACCAACTTCTTTAATAGATGTAATCAACTCTCTCATCTTCTCTTCATCAAAAACAGTTCGTGGTTGACGTGGATTCGGCGAAATGGAATTGATAGAGACCCTATTGAGATTTGCGACATCGACCGGAACACCAGCAACCACTGATGAAAGTTGCTTCGATTCGCCTGCAGGAATGAGCGAGCCTAACCCACGCCCAAGTCCCCCTTTACGCGTACTCATTACTTTCGACCCTTCTCATGTAATTCACGCGCTGCCGCAAGATATGCAAGAGCACCAGGGGATGACATGTCGTATGTCATCACAGTTTGACCATACGATGGCGCTTCACTAACACGTACCGCGCGCGGAATGACTGTGGTTAAAACGTATTCAGGAAAATGTGCACGAACAGTGCTTGCGACATCGTGTGCAAGACGAGTTCGACCATCGAACATTGTTAAAATAATTGCACCTATACGAAGTTGTGGGTTGGTATTTTCAGTTACCAATGAAATAATTTTTATCAGTTGGGTTAATCCCTCAAGGGCGTAATACTCACATTGAATGGGAATTAATAGTTCATTAGCAGCAATCAAGGCATTGAGAGTAAGTAATCCTAAACTTGGTGGACAATCGATGATGATGTAGTCGTAAGGATTATCTGTAACGTCACGGATAAGTTTTTCTATCGCGTCGCGCAATTTAAATTCACGTCGCTCCAACTCAACAAGATCAATTTCAGCTCCGGCGAGATCTACCCCCGCTGGAACGACATCGAACTTTGGATACCCCTCTGCCCGCTGTCGTAGCGATGCGATATCACTTCCATCTACAAGAACTTCGTAACTACCTGGAACACCTTCATGGTGATCAATGCTCAACGCAGTACTGGCATTCCCTTGCGGATCTAAATCAATAAGCAGGACCTTTAAACCACCCATTGCGAGGGCCGCGCCAATATTTACCGCAGTCGTAGTCTTGCCCACGCCCCCCTTTTGATTGGCCACAGTGATAATCCGGGTAGCGCCGCGAGGGAGCATCGCCTCTTTGAGCCGGCGAGTGCCGACTACAACCTTTGTTTCACGGGAAACAGTGGCGCTCATAGAGCGCAGTTAACCAGCCTTCGCTATAGAAATCACCTTGCACCCACCAGTTGGAAGAGTTGCCTCACATATCTCACCTGAAGCCCCCTGATACCGCGAGAGCGGGCTCTGGGCTAACTCTTCCTCTGCCTTATCACCTTTCATGGCGAGAATTCGACCTCCGGGAGCGAGTAGATGCCAGCTCCACGCGAGTAATCGATTCATTGGAGCCACGGCTCGAGCAGTGACAACATCAAATTTTCCTTGATAATCGAGGGCTTTTTTCCGCTCCAGGGTGACGTTCTG
>SYAM01000085.1 GCA_005787645.1 Actinomycetota bacterium
CGGGCGAAGGTCGAAAACTTGGCTCACAGCGTTCTGAATCTTCTCCACGCCAACACTCTCGGTTCCGAAGGTCTCCACAAATAATCCCACTGGTTGGGCCTTGCCGATTGCGTACGCAACTTGCACTTCACATCGTTTCGCTAATCCAGCAGCAACGATGTTTTTGGCCACCCAACGCATTGCGTAAGCGGCAGAACGATCGACCTTTGAAGGGTCTTTCCCGCTGAAAGCACCGCCACCATGACGAGCCATCCCACCATAAGAGTCAACAATGATTTTACGTCCAGTCAGTCCAGCATCACCCATAGGTCCACCAAGTACAAATCTTCCCGTGGGATTGATTAAAACTCGCATACCTTTCGTATCAAGATCGTACCTACTCAACACAGGGTCGATCACATTTTTACGAAGGTCATTGGGCAGCGTGGAGTCCAAATCAACTTCGGGATCGTGCTGAGTTGATATCACCAAGGTATCAAGACGAGTAGCCAGATTGCCTTTATATTCGACTGTCACTTGAGTCTTTGCATCAGGGCGAAGGTATGTCAATGTTCCGCTCTTACGCACCTTTGCGAGTTCGTGCGAGAGAGCATGGGCAATAGCGATAGGAAGCGGCATCAATTCAGGAGTCTCGTCAGATGCATAACCGAACATCAACCCTTGATCACCAGCGCCCTGGCGATCCAACGGATCACTCGATTCTTCCGTTCGTTCCTCAAGCGCAGTATCTACTCCTTGCGCAATATCAGGCGATTGTTTGCCAAGTGAGAGGCTGATGCCACATGAGTTGCCATCGAAACCGCGCTCGCTGCTGTCGTATCCAATATCGAGAATCACCGATCGAATCAGTGACATCAAATCTGGATTGGCAGAGGTGGTCACCTCGCCAGCGACGTGAACCTGTCCTGTAGTCAATAATGTCTCTACTGCTACTCGGCTTTTGGGGTCAATACGTAGGAATTCATCCAAGATGGAATCTGATATTTGATCCGCCATCTTATCTGGATGGCCCTCTGTCACCGATTCAGAGGTAAAGAGGCGATTTGGCACTGGCTTAACCTAGCGCCTTGGAAAGAACATCCAGCAACTTGCCGCTTAGCGTGTCTTTTGGTTGATACTCGAAGGTCCAACTATCACCTGTCTTGGAAAGGAGAGTTCCTCCATTACTTTCAGAATTGAAGACTTTCTGAGAGAGGACATCGTTGATAAAGAGGTAGTCGACTCCCTTGCGGATCAATTTTCCTCGTGCGCTCTCTAACTCCACTTCACTTTCAGCTGCAAAGGCGATGACTTTTCCTTGCCCTCCTCTACCGCGGTATTCCGCTGTGAAGGTTCCAATTAAATCTGGATTTTCCACTAGCTCTAATGAGAGGGCAGAGCCATCTCGCTTCAATTTTCGTTGACTCACCTCCGCTGGTCGATAATCTGCGACAGCAGCCGCCATGAACAAAGCATCGAACTCGGTGATGGATGAGAGCTCAGTGAACAGATCGTTAGCCGATTGCACGTCGACTACGGCGATTCGATTATCTTGTGGAATGAGGCCTCTTTCAATATTGGCCGCAATGAGTGTGACATGAGCGCCCCTACTCGCCGCCTCCTTCGCTAAAGCGATACCTTGCTTACCAGAAGAAAGATTTCCGATGAATCGAACTGGATCTATCATTTCGCGGGTACCACCAGCTGTGACTACACATTTCTTTCCGATCAAATCGCTCTTGAGAAGACCAATCTCGTTGAGAAAATCAAGAATTTCGAAGGTCTCTGGAAATCGCCCAACTCCTATATCTCCATTATTCAACGGACCTTCCGCGGGTTCCATCACGACAATTCCACGGGAGCGGAGCATCTCGACGTTCGCCTGCGTTGCTGGGTTACTCCACATTTGATGATGCATGGCAGGCACGAGCACTATTGGAGATTGCGCGGTGAGAACTGTTGCAGAGAGCAAGTCATCGCTTCGTCCCTGCGCTAGACGCGAGATGAAATCGGCGGTGGCGGGAGCAATGAGAATCATCTCTGCATCCCGTGCAAGCTCTACATGCGCGCCGCTGGCAACATCCTGCCAAAGTGAGGTCATTACTCGTTTGCCTGAGAGAGCCTCCCAGGTGGCAGCGCCAACGAAGTGCAATGAGTTCTCTGTAGGAACAACTGTGAGATCCAAGCCTCGATCCTGAAGTCGGCGAAAGAGTTCGCACGATTTATAGGCAGCGATACCCGCAGTGACACCAAGGATTACTCTGCGGGGAAACATGATGAACGCAGCGACGCTTACGCGCTCTCATGAGGTGCTGATGCGCCGCCCTCGCTACCTTCAAGCGATTCAAGTGTGAGCAGACCTCCGTTGATTTCGCGGAGTGCGATGGAAAGAGGCTTCTCGTGGACGTGGGTCTCGACCAATGGTCCGACATACTCCAAGAGCCCCTCGCTGAGCTGCGAGTAATAGGCGTTGATTTGGCGTGCACGTTTAGCAGAGAAGAGGACGAGGCTGTACTTGGAGCCGCTCTTCGCCAAGAGGTCGTCGATAGGCGGATTGGTGATGCCGTCGCTCTGAATCATGGTCACTGCCCTTCGGTGAGCGCCTTAGCGCACGGTAGAGGCCAAGGTTATCAGCCTGGCCGCTACCTCTTCGACCGAGGTATTGACCAGGATCTCGTCGAACCAATGGCTAGCAGCCATCTCCTCATGTGCCAATTCCAGTCGCTGCGCTGCCCGTTCTGGGGAGTCTGTTCCCCTGGCCATCAGGCGCCGCTCCAACTCCGAAATCGATGGTGGCGCAAGAAAGACCAAGTAGGCCCGAGCACCATTCGATGGGTTATCGCGGATCTGACGCGCCCCGGATATCTCTATCTCGAGAAGGACCGATCTGCTTTCCGCTATTTTATTAAATACTGGTGCCTTGGGAGTTCCGTAATAATTTCCCGCAAAGTGGGCCCATTCCAGGAACTCCTCGTTGGTAATCATCTTTTTGAACGTTTCTTCGCTATGAAAGAAATAATCAACACCATCAACTTCACCTGGTCGCGGCGGTCGGGTTGTAGCCGAGACGCTGACCCATATCTCATCACTAGTTCGACGAATGAAGTCAGAGACGGTTGACTTGCCGACTCCGCCAGGACCTGAGAGAACTATGAGCTCCACGCCCTTAGCGTAGTTGGAACTCTGCCAATAACTCACGAGTCTGATGAATGCCAAGTCCCCTAATTCTGCGACTTCCCGCGATGCCGATCTTCTCCATCACAGCTGCGGCCCGAACTTTGCCCACTCCTGGAAGGGATTCGATGAGCGCGCTAACTTTCATCTTGCCCACGACCTCGTCACTCTTACCAAGACCGATGACTTCCTTGAGAGTTCTCGCTCCAGATTTTAAATCAGCCTTTATCTCAGCACGAATCTTGCGAGCGCGCGCTGCAGCCTCAAGCGCAGCGGCCCTTTCACTAGCACTTAATGGCGGTAAAGGCATACCTCAACGGTAACGAATATTCATCTTCTAGGCACCTTCAAATTTACTGAGAAATGGATTCAGATATTCGTTTCGCGTTGAGTGAAATCTCGCTCAGCGATTTTCCAGATGTGATAGGACGTCCGATGACAACATAATCCGCTCCCCATTCCATAGCCTCTTTCGGTGTAGCCACGCGAGCTTGATCACCTCTTTGGCTGCCTTCTGGGCGTACGCCAGGGGTTATCAACGTTATATCTGGCGGGAGGGTGGAGCGAAGAAATGAAACTTCGTGCGGAGAAGCAACAATCGCTCTAGCGCCAGCGTCGACTGCAAGTTTTGCCCACTTGATAACGATTTCCCGAGAATTTCCTGAGATTCCTAATTTTCCGATTTCACTCTCCGAGAGTGAGGTCAGGAGCGTGACTGCAGTGATAGCCGCACTCGGAAGAGCTTTTGCGGCAGCATCAATCATCGATGGTCCACCAGATGCGTGAACGGTGAGGAAGTCAGGTTCCAGTGATGCAACAGCGCGCACAGCACCTGACACTGTATTCGGAATATCGTGGAGCTTGAGATCGAGGAAGAGTTTTTGGCCAGGAGCTTTGCTTCGAATTTTCGCAACACCTGTGCTTCCATGCGCTAAGTAGAATTCAAGGCCCAGTTTTACAACAGCAATATGCTCTCTCGTAACCTCTACCCATTGACCGGCCATCTCTAGATCTGTTGTATCTACTGCAAGGGCAATCCCACTCATGATTGGCTCCTGTGTGCATAGCCCACCGCATCAGAGAATCTAGTGAATCCTCGCGAATTCAATAGTTCTTCGAGTTCTTGCTTGATACGAATAGGTGCAGATGGGTCATGAAAAGTTGCTGTTCCGATTGAGATCGCACTCGCACCAGCAAGCACCAACTCGAAAGCATCATTTCCGGTGAGAACTCCGCCCATTCCAACAATCGGGACTTTAGGCATCGCTTGATGCACTTGGAAGATTGCGCGGACTGCAACTGGTCGAATTGCAGGACCTGAGAGTCCACCTGTCTTATTTGCTAGATGGGGACGCATCGTTTCAGTGTTAATTACCATTCCTAGGAGGGTGTTGATCATCGCCAATCCATCAGCACCTGCGGAAATTACCTCCTCTGCGATTGAAACGATATCTGTGACGTCAGGAGAGAGCTTGGCTATAATCGGAAGTGAATTCCCAACGCTACGTTTCACCGCCTCGATAACTTCGCGCGCTGATGTTCTATCGCATGCGAAAACCAAGCCGCGATTCTCTACATTCGGACAGGAGATATTCACTTCTAGAGCGCTGACACCCGGAGCATTACGAACTTTTCTCGATAGGGCAGCGAACTCTTCGACGCTCTCTCCTGCAATCGATACGATTGTGCGCGCTCCATGTTCGACCAACCATGGCAGATCTTCTCTCAAGAAATTGTCGATACCCGGTCCTTGGAGACCGATAGCGTTGAGCATTCCGCTGGGTGTTTCAGCCATACGCGGTGTCGCTCTTCCGGAGCGTGGGTGGTTCATCACAGATTTGGTTACGACAGCCCCAATATCACCCAGTGGAAAGAATGCGGAGAGCTCCTTTCCATTTGCCGCGCAACCACTTGCCGTAAGAATTGGATTTGGAAAAAGCGCCGTACCTAATTGGGTTGTGAAATCTAATGATGATGTACTCATTTTGGAGCTCCATAGGTTCCCGGCGGGATAGTTCCGATGCCATCCCACTGGACCGCTGCTCCATCAAAGATTGGTCCTTCAACACATGAGCGCAACATTTTTATGACGCCCTCTTTATCGCGTACCGGTAGTACACAGGTCATACATAGGCCGATCCCACACGCCATCGATTCTTCAACCGCACATTGCACAGTGACTCCGGCTGCAGTCCCTATTACTGAAAGCGCCTTGAGCATTCCCATTGGTCCACATGCATAAACAATGTCGATGTTAGTCAATGCATTATCAAATAGATCCGTTACTCGACCCTTACTACCCAGAGTGCCGTCCTCCGTAGCAATTACAAGGGAGTGAACCGAGCGTTTCCCCTCTACGGGAGCAAAAACTCGTTCAGCAGAACTAGCTCCAACTGCCATCTCCACTCGCGAATTCTTTTGACGCAAGAGTTCTGCTAACGGAAAGAGCGGCGCCGAACCGTATCCACCGCCGACCAATAGTGCTCGTACTGGATCCTTCGGTATCTTAAAGGCATTCCCTAGTGGACCTATTACATTCAAACGTTCATGAGCAACGCGCTGCGCGATCCAGGTGCTGCCATCACCATGAGGTGCCACGATTATTTCGATTGTGCCACCAAATGGTCCTCGGCTCGTCGCCTGATAAATAGCAAATGAGCGGCGCAAAAGCATTGACGTTCTGCTATCGCCCACACTTATCGCGACGAAATTACCCGGTCTGGCAACCTCTGCAATACCTGGTGCGGCAAGGGTGAGATGGTGATACGCCCCCACCTTGCGATTGGAGATAATTTCACACTCTGCTTGCACTGGACCAGAAGTTTTTTCGTTCATCGCAACCACTCCTGAAGCGAGGTGACCGTGAAATCACCATGACGTTGAGCAACCATCGCCTCCGCGGCGGCATTCAGTCCGGAAATAGTCGTGATTATAGGAATGCCTCGAGCAACAGCCCCTGTTCGAATACGCCAACCATCTTCACGTGGACCTGAACCAAATGGGGTATTGATTACCAGTGCGACAACACCACCTTCGATCAAATCGAGGGCAGTCATCTCCCCCTTCGGTCCTTTACCCTCCGAAAATTTTCGAACCTGCTCCACGTTGATTCCCTCTTTGGCTAACGCATTGGCAGTGCCAGAGGTTGCGAACAGTTTGTACCCAGATTCAAAGAGTTTCTTTGTTCCACGAATGCCTTCTGCTTTGTCCCGATCTGCGAATGAGACAAAAACCGCTCCTGTGCTCGGTAACGCTCCTGATGCTGCACTTTGAGATTTCGAAAATGCTTTTCCGAAGGTGTCATCTCGACCCATCACTTCACCGGTGCTGCGCATCTCTGGCCCAAGGAGCGCATCCACTCCGCTGCCATCACGTTTTCTGAAACGATTCCATGGCAAGACCGCTTCTTTCACGCTGATGCCCCGTGCCTGTCCATCTCCAGATTTTGGCAACATGCCCTCCGCACGAAGTTGTTCGATGCTCTTTCCTAAGGAGATTTGTGCTGCCGCTTTAGCAAGCGGCACCCCAATCGCCTTGCTGACAAATGGCACAGTTCGAGAAGCGCGTGGATTTGCCTCGAGCACGAAGAGAGTTCCATCTTCGATTGCAAATTGGATGTTGATTAAACCACGCACACCAACCCCACGAGCAATCTTCTCTGTCGCAAGACGAATCTCCATTAACGACTGGGTGCTTAGGTCAACAGGAGGTAAGACGCACGCTGAATCTCCTGAATGAATTCCAGCCTCTTCGATATGTTCCATGACGCCGGCAAGGAAGAGTTCCTGACCGTCGAATAAGGCATCTACATCGAGTTCAGTTGCGTGGTCTAAGAAACGATCCACAAGAACTGGATGGTCGGGGCTGATCTCCGTGGCGCGAGATATATAGCTGGCGAGCGCTTGATCGTCGTAGACGATTTCCATTCCGCGCCCACCTAAAACGTATGAAGGCCGCACTAGTACTGGATATCCGACCCTCTCTGCGATGGCGGAAGCATCGTCGTACGAGTATGCAAGTCCAAACTCAGGTGCACGCAATTGCTCGCGGATGAGCAGAGCGCCGAACTCTCCGCGATCTTCTGCAATATCGATAGCAGCGGGGCTGGTACCGACAATCGGAACGCCTGCATCTTCTAGCGCTTTAGCTAGTCCCAAGGGAGTTTGTCCGCCGAGTTGTACAACTACCCCTGCTACAGGCCCTACCGCAAGCTCTGCTCGATAGATCTCCATTACATCTTCAAAGGTCAATGGTTCGAAGTAGAGTCGATCCGCGGTGTCGTAATCGGTTGACACGGTCTCGGGATTGCAATTGATCATGACCGTTTCATAATCCATGGCCTTGAGCGCAAATGCCGCATGTACGCAGGAGTAATCGAATTCCACTCCCTGGCCAATCCTGTTCGGTCCACTTCCGAGGATGAGAACTGCAGGTCTAGTTCGTGGTTCGACCTCACTTTCTTCGTCGTAGCTTGAGTAGTGATATGGAGTGAGCGCTTGGAACTCAGCGGCGCAGGTATCCACCGTCTTAAAGACCGGATGTATTCCAAAGCCCTCACGCTTGCGACGAATATCGCTCTCCTTCAAGGCGGTAACGGAACCTATCTGTTGATCTGAAAAACCTAATCGCTTTGCTCGCCTTAATAGTGAGGCAGTCAACTCGCCTGGTTCTGATAACTCTCGAGCCATCTCATTTATCTGCTCGATTTGATCAAGGAACCAGGGATCAATTTTTGACACTTCATGCACCTTGGCGACGCCCGCACCAAGAAAGAGAGCACGCTGAACGTGATGGATACGTGATTCTGTTGGGGTTCTGGATGCTTCCAATTCATATTCGAGGTCTCCTTCCGGAGAGAAATCAAATGAGTAACCCTTCTTCTCGAGTGAACGCATCGCCTTCTGTAACGCCTCCGGAAAGCTCCTGCCGATCGCCATAGCCTCACCCACGCTCTTCATCGTGGTGGTCAATCGCGGGTCTGCAGCAGGGAACTTTTCAAAATTAAAGCGCGGGATTTTCACGACTATGTAATCAAGTGTTGGTTCGAACGAGGCTGGAGTCTCTTTTGTAATGTCGTTTTGAATCTCATCCAACGAATAACCAATCGCTAATTTCGCTGCTATTTTTGCAATAGGGAAACCTGTCGCCTTGGATGCCAGTGCGCTTGATCGAGAAACACGTGGATTCATCTCGATAACAACGATACGACCATCATGCGGGTTAACGGCAAATTGGATGTTACATCCTCCTGTATCAACTCCCACAGAGCGGATGATGTTGATAGAAAGGTTTCGTAATTTCTGATATTCGACATCTGTCAGCGTCAGAGCAGGGGCTACTGTTATCGAATCTCCAGTATGCACGCCCATGGGATCGAAATTCTCAATCGAACAGATCACAACGACGTTATCCTTGTAATCGCGCATCATCTCAAGTTCGAATTCTTTCCATCCGAGAATTGATTCTTCAATGAGCACCTCAGTAGTTGGGCTGTAGCGAAGCCCAGCGCCAGCAATCTCTCGGAGCTCTGATTCATCTTTGGCTATCCCCGAACCCAATCCTCCCATCGTGAAGGAAGGTCTAACGACGACCGGATAATTAAATTCATGAGCGGCAGTAATGCATTCTTCGATTCTGTGACATATTTGAGAACGAGCCGATTCGCCACCAATACTCTCGACTATACCCTTGAATATCTCTCGATTCTCACCGCGATTGATTGCTTCGACATTGGCACCGATGAGACGGACCCCATGCTTTTCTAATACCCCCGCTTCATGGAGTTTTATTGCGGTGTTGAGCGCAGTTTGCCCACCCAGGGTTGCAAGAAGGGCATCAGGTCGTTCTTTCTCGATTACTTTCGTTACGAATTCGGTGGTGATGGGTTCAATATAGGTGGCATCAGCAAATTCGGGATCCGTCATAATCGTCGCAGGATTGGAATTGATGAGAATCACACGTAAACCCTCAGAGCGAAGAACTCGACATGCTTGTGTGCCCGAATAATCAAATTCACATGCCTGTCCGATGACAATTGGCCCTGACCCAATGACCAAGACACTTTTAATATCGCTTCGCTTCGGCATCAGCGTTGACCTTCCATCAAATGTAAGAATCTATCGAAGAGATATGCCGCATCGTGAGGCCCAGCGGCTGCTTCGGGGTGATACTGCACGCTAAAACCTGGGCGGTCGAGAAGTTCAAGGCCCTCAACTACTTGGTCATTGAGATTTATATGCGAAACTCGCCCTCGGCCAAAAACTGTATCGAATATCCCCTCTGTTGGGGCCCGAACGGCAAAACCGTGGTTGTGGGCAGTTATTTCGACCTTTCCACTGGCTTTATCGAGAACTGGTTGATTGATACCGCGATGTCCAAATCGCAATTTATACGTCTCAAAACCGAGCGCACGACCGAATATCTGGTGTCCAAAACAAATTCCAAAAACAGGAATCTCACGCTGGAGGATTTCTCGAACCAATTCGACAGTCGACTGCATCGTAGATGGATCACCGGGTCCATTGGAGAGAAAGATTCCATCCGGGCGCACTGCCGATAACTCATCAAAAGTGGCATTGAAGGGAAAAACATGTACTTCGATTCCTCGCTCTGACATGAGGCGAGGTGTCGCACCTTTAATTCCGAGATCAAGGGCTGCAACTGTCGCCTTTTTGACACCTACCGCTGGGACTAAGTACTTCGTGTCGATTGAAACTTCGGTAACGAGATTGGCGCCGACCATCTCTGGAGATTTGCGGACCCTTCTGATCATCTCTTCTCGGGATAGTCCTTCACCTGAAAAGATCCCCACTCGCATCGCACCACAATCGCGTAAATGTCGAGTGAGCGCTCGGGTATCGATTCCTGAGATTCCCACCACGCCGCTCTCTGTTAACTCGCTCTCCAGGTCCCGTTCAGAACGCCAATTGCTGGAAATTCGCGAAGGATCTCGGACCACAAATCCTGACACCCAGATTCGACGTGATTCTTCATCTACGGTATTCATACCGGTATTTCCAATGTGTGGAGCTGTCATGACCACTACCTGACGGAAATAGGAGGGGTCGGTGAGAGTCTCTTGATATCCGGTCATACCGGTGGCAAAAACTGCCTCCCCGAAGGTTTCCCCTTCTTTGGCCCACGCCTCTCCCTCAAATATTCGACCATCATCGAGGACTAGGTATGCGCTCTTCCGATTTTTCATAACGGATTCACTAACTCTCCCTTTGCAACCACTAAGTTGCCGCGGAGGAAGGTGTACATCACCTGTCCAGGAAGGGTTCGATCAAAATAAGGATTATTCATACTCTTACTAGCACTTCTTATCTCGCTTACCTTGCGACGAGCAGCAGCGTCATAAAGCACGATGTTTGCCGCAGCGCCTTTTGTGATCCCTAAACCCTGATGAGCCAGCCGTCCAATTTTCGCTGGTGCAGTAGACATGCGTTGAGCAATAATTTTCCAATCAGCCAGTCCATTCTCGATGATGCTCTCCTGCACAACCGAAAGAGCCGTTTCCAAGCCAACCATTCCGTTGGCAGCCTCACTCCATTCGCACTCTTTGCTCTCTTTCGGATGTGGGGCGTGATCTGTTGCGACGATATCAATGGTGCCATCTACCAACGCCGCCCGGAGCGCTTGCACATCGAGCTCAGTGCGTAGCGGAGGATTCACTTTGTAAACCGGGTCATAACTCTCTGCCGCGCTATCGGTGAGTAAGAGATGATGTGGTGTCACTTCTGCTGTCACCTCTATGCCGCGCGCTTTTGCCCAACGAATGATCTCAACGCTGCCTGCCGTTGAAACATGACATATATGTAAACGAGCCTGAACGTGCTCAGCGAGGAGTACATCGCGGGCGATTATTGCCTCTTCGGCTACCGCTGGCCATCCTGCCAATCCCAAACGTGCAGACACTACGCCTTCGTTCATTTGAGCATTCTCAGTAAGTCTGGGATCTTGGGCATGTTGGGCAATCACTCCGTCAAACTGTTTTACGTATTCGAGAGCCCTTCGCATCACAAGTGAATCAAAGACGCATTTCCCATCATCGCTAAAGACCTTGACGTTTGCCATCGAGTGGGCCATTGCTCCAAGTTCTGCTAGTTGCGCGCCATTGAGACCTTGCGTTACCGCACCTACGGCAAAGACATCGCAATAGCCAGCCTCGCGCCCAAGTCGAACCACCTGTTCGACCACGCCGGCGGTATCGGCGACAGGTTCCGTATTTGCCATGGCATGCACTGCAGTGAAACCACCTAGGGCCGCAGCAGCGCTGCCCGAACGGACCGTCTCTGCATCTTCACGTCCTGGTTCACGCAAATGTGTGTGAAG
>SYAM01000086.1 GCA_005787645.1 Actinomycetota bacterium
GGTAACTTCATCGCAAGTGCGAAATCCAAATCGCGTTGGTCGTGTGCAGGCACTGCCATGATTGCGCCGGTGCCATAGTCAGCCAATACATAATCACTAGCCCAAATCGGTAACTTCTCGCCATTGACTGGATTTATTGCGTAGCGCTCAAGAAAGACCCCAGTCTTAGGACGATCTGTGGCTAGACGATCGATATCGCTCGCTGATTTAACGCTTTCAAGATATTGAGCAAACTTCGAGGCCACTTGAGGAATACTTGTGCTTGCGAGCTCTTCTGCGAGCGGACTATCGGCAGCGACAACGAAGAATGTGGCGCCAAAGAGAGTATCTGGACGCGTCGTATAAATAGTTACTGGTTCGCTTCTACCCTCGATAGCAAACTTCACATTAGCGCCAGTGGAGCGTCCAATCCAGTTCCGCTGCATCGTCAGAACTTTCTCAGGCCACTTTCCTTCGAGCTGTTCCATGTCATCCAAGAGTCGATCGGCATAATCGGTGATTTTGAAGTACCACTGATTCAACTTCTTCTTGGTCACCTGAGTGTCACAACGCTCACATAGTCCGGCGACAACCTGTTCGTTGGCAAGAACTGTCTGACAACTCGGACACCAGTTGACTGCAGAATCTTTTCGGTAAGCCAAACCCTTTTCATAGAGTTTAAGGAAGATCCATTGATTCCATTTGTAGTACTCAGGGTCACACGTGTTAAAGACCCGATCCCAATCGAAAGAACATGCATAACGACGCATCGATGCCTTCTGCACCGCGATGTTCTCGTATGTCCATGCAGCTGGATCAACACCACGTTTGATTGCCGCATTCTCCGCAGGTAATCCGAAGGCATCCCAACCAATAGGGTGCATCACGTTAAACCCTTTTTGCACCCAATAGCGAGCGATCACATCTCCCAGGGCATATGCCTCGGCATGTCCCATATGAAGATCCCCTGATGGATAAGGAAACATATCGAGGACATATTTCTTGGGGCGCTTATCTTCAGGTCGACCAGAGCGAAACGGGGCTATCTCATCCCAAATCGGCAGCCACTTCTCCTGGACAGCCTGGATGTCGTAGGTATCTCGTTCCTGCATGATACTAAGGGTACCGGTTACCTAGTCGCGAACTAACTCCACGCTACGCCCGTGAGTTCACTGCTAATTTCCCAGAGTTTTTCCGCCAATCCTTGATCATAAGCAGCGCTACTTGCGCGAGTGAGTTTTGGATATCCGCGCATCTCCAAGAGGCCATCAGGACCAAGATAACTTCCACTCGGCAAGCCAGGGAATGTCGCAGCACAAATGATGGGAAGAGCCCCTTGTTTAGCGCTTTGTGCAAAGAGAGTATTGACGACAGCGCTGCCACGTTCCATAAGAGCTTGATTCTTCATTTGTGGGCCGACCGCTTGAAGATTAGTTGCCGACCACCCTGGATGTGCTGCCATCGGGAGAATTTTCCTATTATTTGGTAGCAATCCTTGGGTTGATAATCGATGCAATTGTAGAGTGAAAAGCAAGTTAGCTAATTTGCTTCGACCATAAGCGCTCCATGGTTGGTATTCACCGCGTCCGTAGCACTGATCGATAATTTTCTCCGTCTGAAATGAACCCATACGGTGTGCTTGGCTCGATACAGTGACAACGCGCGCGCCCTCGGTTAGCGAGCGAAAGATAAGACCAGCAAAAGCAAAATGGCCGAGATGATTGGTGCCCATTTGTAACTCAAACCCATCGTCGGTGTGGCGCAGCGGCGTAGCCATCACGCCAGCGTTGAGGACCAGGATGTCGATAGGTGATCGCACATCCTCAGCTGCCCGCTTAATGCTCTTGAGGCTAGTGAGATCTAATTCGAGAAGATCGATACTTCCCGCTGCACCAACGCGTAATTGCGGTACAAGTGCAGATGCTTTCGCGATATTCCGAACGGCCATCGTGACATCTGCACCGGCCGCGCTACATGCGCGGGCGACTTCTAGGCCAAGCCCGCTGCTTGCTCCCGTGACGAGAACTCGCCTACCCACCAATGAATCTGGCTTACGCCATTGCTTGGGAATAGTCGGAAGAGAGGCCACGTGGAGCTGAGGGGACTTGAACCCCTGACCCCCTGCATGCCATGCAGGTGCGCTACCAGCTGCGCCACAGCCCCGAATCATGCGAACTCTATCGCAAACTCACGTTCGCGCTATTTGCAATTACTGCGAGGATTCCTGGCCAAGGATTGGCTCAGGCAACACTCCAGAATTATGTTCAATCAGCCGCCAGCGTGAATTTCGTTCCTCGACGATAGACCAGGATGCGTTAGCCAATCCGCCTATTGCCACCCAATCGCTAATTGCCAATCCAAGAAGTGCACCGATTGCTCCGCGCGCAGCGCCGCCGTGAGTGACTACCAACAGAGTCTGTCCTGTTGCGCAATTGTGAAGGCCCATTTCAATCGCGCTCATCATTCGCTTGACGACATCGCTACGTCGTTCGCCATCTCCGCCCGCGGGAATATCGTCACCAGCGAACCAACGCGCAAGATTCTCGCCATCGTTTGCCTCGATATCAGGGCCGGTGCGACCCTCCCAACTTCCACAGTGCGTCTCACGTAACTGTGGATCTGAGACGACATTCAATTTCTTCACAGCGGCTACTGCTGCTGCAGTATCAAACGCACGTTGTAGGTCACTGGAAATAATGTGATCAATATCTTGAGTTCCTAAAATCGAGGCTGCGCGTGCCACTTGCGCGCGACCGATAGCATTCAAAGGAATATCGGTATGACCCTGGAATCTATTCTCGACATTCCAGTCGGTCTGGCCGTGGCGCATGATGATGACTCTTTTACCCATGGAGCTCAATCTTGGGGCAATCGCTCCATAATCTCTCTAATGCGTAATACTCACGTACCTCTGGATGCTGGATATGGACGATGAGATCGCCATAATCAAGGAGAATCCATCGCGATGAACCTCCAGCCCCTTCACGATGGATTGGCTTCTCACCAACTTTATTGAGTTGCAGTTGGATCTCTGTTGAGATCGCCTCTAATTGGGGATCGTTAGCGCCGGTGACAATGAGAAATACATCTGCGAGTATCCCCTGGTTCGACAGATCGAGTGCCACAACATCTTTCGCTAATTTCTCCTCGGCTGCAGCGGCGGCCTTCTTAGTGAGAGCGATGCTTTCTGGTTTAAGCACCATAGATTCGCTTCACATCATCGACGATTTCGACAGGAACAAAATTAGTAAGCTCTGCATCACTCTTGGCGGCAAGGCGGATTTCAGTAGATGAGATTGCGAACATCTCGGACTCGATCACGGTCACATGAGCATCTGGAATCTCTTCTAATGTGGTATCCGGTCGGATTGCAACCACGATATCAATCATCGACAAGAGCTCCTCGTATTCTCGCCATGTAGTAATTCCATTAAAGGCATCACTACCAAGCAGTAGTACAAAATCTTCTCCGGGTTGCTCACGCATAAATTCACGGACCGAGTCGATTGTGTAGGTCGGACCACTTCGTTCGATTTCTTTTGTGGAGAGTTCGAATGCACCATTGCCTGCGATCGCCCTAGAGACCAAATTCGCCCGCTCAACAGCCGTTGCTTTCACTGCCGAACTTTTCTGCCACGGAGCCCCTGCTGGGATAAAGAGGACTTTCTTTCCAATCTTTCGCGCAATAACTTCTGATGCCAGATGGAGATGCCCACGATGAATGGGGTCAAAAGTCCCGCCGAACAGGGCAATAGGTAGATCAGTAGCGAGAATTAGTGATCCTTGTCGATTCGCATTGCCAGATAAAGGAGGAAGGTAAGGATGGCGAATGTCAGCACGCCAAAGAAGACGGGCGAAGCCGGAAGCTCGCGCCCCTCAGAGAGAATCAACATATCTTTATCCTAATCTATCGAGCCCAAAAGTTTCCCAAATCCCGCTTCATCAAGTACCGGAACGCCTAGTTCCAAGGCCCTGTCATACTTTGACCCTGGGCTATCTCCCACCACCACATAACTAGTTTTCTTAGAGACTGAACTTGCCGATTTGCCACCTCGGCTGGTGATTGCCTCGTCTGCCTCTTCACGAGTGAAGCCGGAGAGCGACCCCGTCAAGACGAACGTCATCCCGGCAAAGCGCTGATCCAGAACTTTCGCCTCTTCGACCATGATGACACCAGCGCGTTGCCATCTCTCGATGATTTCCTTGTGCCAATCAACCGTAAACCATTCAGTGATTGCTTGAGCAATCGTTGGGCCGATGCCCTCTACTGCAGAAAGTTGCTCCGCGCTCGTCTGACCCAAGGTAGGAATGCTGCTAAATGCGCGAACAAGCGATTGCGCAGCAGTGGGACCAACATGGCGGATGGAAAGCGAGACCAGTACTCGCCAAAGGGGCCTGCTTTTCGCCTGCTCTAAGCCTTCGATGAATCGAGCTGCAATTGCGCTCGCGCTTCCATCTTTCTTCATAAAGAACTCTGATTGCATCAGATCATCCATTGAGATGGAAAAGAGATCCCTTTCGTCTCGAACAATTCCACCATCAAGTAGCGCCTGCGCGGCCTCATAACCGAGCACATCTATATCTAACGCTGATCGAGAACCGATATAGAAAAGACGTTCCCGAAGTTGTGCCGGGCAACTTTGATTGTTCGGGCAACGAATATCGACATCGCCTTCGCTGATTGCCCTCAAAGTCGAACCGCATTCTGGACACTTGGTAGGCATTACGAATGCGCGCTCACCTCCGGTCCGCTTTGACTTCACTGGCCCGAGCACCTCAGGAATCACATCGCCCGCCTTACGAATCACTA
>SYAM01000087.1 GCA_005787645.1 Actinomycetota bacterium
CGTTGGGCTGCCAGTTACCCCATACCCCACTAGCAAGCACCCAAGGATACCCGTTCTTTTCGCCCCTACTAAACCGCCGCAAGACGGGCCAAGGTGCGCTCCCGACCAAGAATCTCCATCGATTCAAAGAGCGGTGGCGAGATGTGACTTCCAGTGACTGCAACGCGAATAGCGCTAAATGCCAAACGCGGCTTGAGCCCCAACTCTTCAATTAGTGCAGTTCGAAGTGCGCCATCGATGCTCTGATGATCCCATGTGGGTAGCGGTGTCAACACTTCGATAGCGCGAGCAATGATCGCCTTTGAGCCGCTATCCAGATACTTCGTAACAGATTCTGGATCAAGGTCAACTTTCTCAGTGAAGAGGAATGCAAGCATCGGTGGGATCTCTGCAAGTTTGATAATTCGCTCCTGAATGATGGGCAATGCCTGCTTTACAACTGGCTCCTGTTCGGAGGTTATTGGGTTGGCAACCACTTTTGCGCGCTGTAAGAATGGAAGTGACCATTGATAGAACTGGTCAAGAGTGAGCGCGCGAATCTTGTCGCCGTTGATATTCTCAAGTTTTTTCATATCAAATCGGGCTGGATTCGCATTGACTCGTTCGATGGTGAACAGTTCGCTTAGCTCACTCAAGGTGAGATTCTCGCGATCATCTCCAGGTGACCATCCCAGTAAGGCTAGGTAATTGCAAATAGCCTCGGGCAAGAAACCTTGCTCTCGATACCATGCAATAGATGTTTCGCCATTTCGCTTAGAGAGTTTTGCATTGTCAGTACCCATCACGAAAGGTAAATGTGCAAAAAGTGGATAATCTGCCGGCGCGACTCCCATCGCTTGATAAACACGAATCTGTCGAGGAGTCGAAGAGAGTAGATCCTCGCCACGAAGAATGTGCGTTACCTCCATCAGAACGTCATCAACAGCGACCGCCAAGGTATAAAGAGGTGACCCATCAGCGCGGACTAGAACGAAATCTGGTACGAAATTATGGTCAAAAGTGCACTCGCCGCGAATAACATCATGGAATGTCGTACTTCCTTCAGGCATTCGCATCCGAATAACCGGCTCACGACCTTCGGAGGTATAACGCCCACGATCTTCATCGCTTATCGAGCGACACTTACCGTCGTAGCCTGGGGCTTGACCTGATTCTTTCTGCGCTTCACGACGGGCTTCGAGCTCCTCAGGAGTGCAATAGCAGTAATAAGCATCGCCTTGCTCGATAAACCGCTCTGCCCACTTCGCATAAATCTCTAAACGCTCCGATTGAAGGTAGGGGCCGTGCGCTCCCCCAACTTCGGGGCCTTCGTCCCAATTAAGACCAAGCCATTTCAAAGTGTCTATTGCCGCTGCAATATATTCATCGGTTACTCGTGAGCGGTCGGTATCTTCGATGCGAAAGAGGAAGATGCCACCCGTATGGCGCGCGTACGCCCAGTCAAAGAGCGCGGTTCGAATATTTCCTACGTGGAGATCTCCAGTCGGTGATGGCGCAAAGCGAACTTTGATCGGCCTGTTAGACATCTGCCACCGCTCGATTTGAAAGTGTGCCGATACCTTCGATAGAAATCGAAACGGTACTTCCAACAGGAATCAGACCAACACCTGCCGGAGTTCCCGTGAGAATCACATCACCAGGTAACAAGGTATACACCTGAGTAATGAATTGGATGATCGTAGAAATATCAAAAATCATCGAAGAGGTCCGATCGTTCTGTCGCATCTGTCCATCAACCTCTGCCGAAATCGCTAAGTCACTTGGATCGATGTCGGTCTCTATCCATGGTCCCAATGGACAGAATGTGTCGAAGCCTTTTGCTCGTGACCATTGTCCATCGACCTTCTGCAAATCGCGTGCCGTGACATCGTTGCCGATGGTGTATCCGAAGATCACATCCTTCACTCGCTCTTTCGGGACATCTTTACAAATCTTTCCGATAACAATTGCAAGTTCAGCTTCGTGATCGACTTTCTTGCTCATTGCTGGCCAGACGATCGCATCGTCAGGTCCAATGACTGAGGTGTTGGGTTTGATGAAGATCACTGGTTGTTCAGGGACTGCGCTATCCATCTCTTTTGCATGATCGGCATAGTTCTTGCCCACACAAACCACCTTGCTTCGGGGAATGACTGGCGCTAATAGTTTTACCGAATCAAGCGAGAGTTTTTCTCCAGTCTTGGTGATTCCGGAATACAGCGGATCTCCGGCAAGCACTTCGATCTCGTTTCCCGAGACCACACCGAACAACGGTGATGCTGACACCTCTTTTGGCGGCGTAAAACGTGCGATGCGCATTGGCTAATGCTATCGGTTAGAGCGAGTGGATACTTCCATCTTCGTGCGCGTACCAAATAGCCGCTTGCGGTGAAATCTCGCGAATGCTCGAAACTGCGCCCTCATCAGGTTTATTCCCTACTACCACCACAGCCTCAATCTGATCTGCACCACTTGAGAGCGCCATCGCTAGTGCAACCGCAATGGCATCGAGTTGGAGAGATACCAGATGTACCGAAGTGCCGACGTGAGTACGTCCAGTTCCGTCGCGAAGCGCTGCACATTGTTTAGCGTTATTTCTTTGGAGTGATGACTTTGCAAGAGTATGGAGTTTTACATCTTCACTATTACTAAGGCTCATTCCTTGCCACCTGTCTGATCCTCAATGGTTGCCTCATTCTCAATGAGCACAGTACCCACACGTTTCCGTCTACCTATAGGACGTTCGGCGGTAAACCGCCATTGGCCAATCGTAATCTCACTACCAGGGATGGGTACTTGCCCGATATGTTTTCCGAGCAGACCACCAAGGGTGTCGACGGACTCCTTATCCTCGTCAGCAAATTCAATGCCCAATTCGCCTTCGAGATCTTCCAAATGAATTCGCGCTTTTGCACGATATTTACGTTCACTCAGTTGCTCGAGTTGCTCATCATCGTCATCATCAAACTCATCGGAGATCTCACCGACGATCTCTTCGAGAATATCTTCGATAGTAACCAATCCTGCAGTCCCACCATATTCATCGACCACAATCGCAAGATGTATTTGCTCAGATTGCATCTCTTTGAGCAATTGATCTGCCATCTTATTTTCAGGGACAAAGTTCGCTGCTCGCATCAATTCAGCGACCGTCTCACTCTGCTCTGCCTCCCGGAAATCATGGCTTCGCTTTGCTAGGTCCTTGATGTACGCGATTCCCACGATATCGTCGAGATCATCTCCGATCACCGGAATCCTGGAATAACCGGATCGAAGTGCAAGCGATAGCGCTTGTCGCAGCGTCTTATCTCTCTCGATATAGACCATCTCAGTACGGGGAACCATTACTTCGCGAACTAACGTATCACCCAATTCGAAGACCGAATGGATCATCTCGTGCTCATCTTCTTCTACAAAACCGCGTTCCCGCGCTTGATCGACGAGGTCACGAAATTCAGCTTCGGTCGAAAAGGGACCTTGCTTGAAGCCTTTGCCTGGCGTGAGCGCATTGCCTAAGGCAATCAACAACCTCGTGACAGGCGAGAGTACGCGCGCGAGTAGTACGGCAACGATTGCCCCAGGTAGCGCCCATTTCTCTGGATGTTGTTTTCCAAGGGTGCGTGGCGCCACTCCCACGAGGACATACGAAGCAACGACCATCACCAAAACTGTTATCGCAAGGGCCTCACGTTGATTATTGATCTGATTGAGAGCCACTTGCGCCACGAGGGCTGCTGCAGCGAACTCTGAAGTCTTTCGGACCAGCAATACGACATTGAGGAAACGTGGGGGTTCTGTCGAAAACTCAAGGAGTGCGCGTGCAGCCCGTCGATTGCCGGCGCTCTGCTCTTCAATGAACACTCGAGAGAGTGAACTTAGGGCGCTCTCTGTGCCAGCCAAAAATCCGGCAAAGAATAAAAGAGCTAAAATGACGACTATCTCAGCGATATTCATTTACAAAACTTTCCACTCCGTGACGATTTTGTTTTGCAGAGCAAACATCTCTTTTTCCTCATCTTTTTCTACATGGTCATAACCCATCAAATGTAAAATCCCATGTACTAGCAGAATCTCAAGTTCCATCTCGGTGGAGTGGCCAGCACCTGCGGCCTGCCGTTTCGCTACCTCGGGGCAAAGGACCACATCACCTAAAGTACTTTTTCCCTCGATGAATTCTTGGCCGGGGCGCAATTCATCGATCGGAAAAGAGAGAACATCGGTTGGCCCCTCTTCATCCATCCATTCGATATGTAACCGCTCCATCTCATCTTCATCAACTGCAAGAATCGAGAGCTCTATCCGTTCATCTAGTCTCATCGTCTCAAGTGCATGAGCCGCTAACGAGGTGAGGTGAGTCTCAGAGCAGGGAAAATCGCTCTCATTCTCAAAAGTAATGGGCACTTAGCGATCCTTGTGTAGCGGTCGAGGGCGATTCGAAGTGCTCTGTTCATCGAACTTTTCGTAAGCCTCGACAATATCAGCAACAATCTTATGTCGAACAACATCTTCGCTGGTAAGTTCGACAAAGTCCAGATCCACGACATCTCCAAGAATCTCGCGGACGACTCGTAATCCAGATTTGATTCCGCTGGGCAGATCAACCTGGGTGATATCTCCAGTGATTACCATCTTGGAACCAAAACCTAAACGGGTAAGGAACATCTTCATCTGTTCCGGCGAAGTGTTCTGTGCTTCATCGAGGATGATAAAAGAATCGTTGAGCGTGCGGCCGCGCATGTACGCAAGCGGTGCTATCTCAATTCCGCCATTGGCAATTAGTTTTGGAATTGAATCTGGGTCCATCATGTCGGCAAGGGCATCAAAGAGTGGACGTAAATATGGATCGATCTTCTCGTGCAAAGTTCCGGGGAGGAAACCAAGTCGCTCTCCCGCTTCGACAGCTGGACGCGTGAGGATGATTCTGTTGACCTGCTTAGACAGAAGCGCTTGGACGGCTTTGGCAACGGCAAGATAAGTCTTTCCACTTCCTGCTGGTCCGATGCCAAAGACAATCGTGTTCTTATCTATCGCATCGACATAATGTTTCTGATTGAGAGTCTTGGGTCTGATAGTTCGCCCACGATTGCTCAGGATGTTGAGCGAAAGTACCTCCCCAGGAAGTGAGTTACCGCGGAGCATCTTTAGGCTCTGTTGTAGCCCTTCGACAGTCACCTCTTGACCTCGTTCAACAAGAAGAACTAATTGCTCGATGAGTTTCTCGAATGCGGTGAGGTCGGTGCGCTCGCCACGAACGTGGAGCTCTTGGCCACGTAGTGTGATGTCGAGCGTTGGAAATGCTCGCTCAAGTGCGCGAAGGTTGATATCAGCAGGACCAAAAAGCGCCACTGGCGAGAGCCCCTTGGGGAGCGAGAGTGTGACTTTGTCCATTGGTGACAGTCTAGCCCGGAGGCCAGCTAAAGGCTCTGCCAGCAATCAGGTGGAGGTGGGCATGAAAGACGCTCTGACCTGCGCCCGCGCCGGTATTGAAAACTAGCCGATAATCTGCGATCCCTTCGCGCGAGGTCAATTCATCAACGAGAGCAAAGAGCGCTCCCAGTTCCGCTGGGTTACCTCGATGGAGTGCAACTGCGTTCTCTTCATGTCGACGCGGCACAATCAAATAATGAGTCGGTGCTACGGGGGAGATATCAGCGATCGCAATCGCCTCGTCATTAGTTGCAAGATGAGGTGCGGGAATAACACCTGCGATTATCTTGCAGAAGATGCATGCCTCTTCACTCATGATGGCTACTCCTTATTTCTGGTTACCACTGCTTAGTCAATACTTTGAGCGCCCCGAGAGCGACTGCCCCAGCAAGGTCGGCGCGTAAGACCGGGTCACCAAGTTTCACCAAGGGTATTCCTGCTGCGGCGAGTTGGTCTATCTCCTCCATGCTTATGCCACCTTCAGGACCGATGATTGCCAGAATGCTCTGCGCATCGGAAATTCCGAGTATCGCGCTCAGTGAGACTGTGCCGCTCTCATGGAAGGCAATCACAGAATCAAAGCGCGAACTTGAATCAATTAAAGCGCCGAGATTTGTCATCGAAGCAAGCTCGGGTAGCCGAGATCGTCGAGATTGCCGCGCTGCTGCATGGATCACCTCGCGCCACTTATCAATTTTTTCTAGAGCGCCTACTGAACGTTGTGCCTGCCATGGAATGATCGAATCCACTCCTGCTTGTACCAATTGATCAAGGGCTGCTTTTTGGTTATCACCTTTGAGAACGGCTTGTGCAATAGATATCTGTACACGTGGCACTTCTTCTACTCCACGGGTCTGCACGTGAATCGTCACAACATCTTTTCCGATCTCTGTCACTGGACCTTCGACCCAATTGCCTACTCCATCGGCAAATCGAAGTACCTCGCCCTTTTCTATGCGAAGGACTGATATTGCATGATGTGCCTGGGAACCTCGCATCTCAATCACAGTTCGCGTGATCTCTTCGGGCGCTACAAAAAATAAGGTGAACACAGTTAGCGACCCAGCGCCTCTTTCAATCGTGAGAAGAACCCGTTCTCACCGCCTTGAGTATTGCTCACTGATACTCGCTCTTTCTCGCCGCGAAGTTCGGCAAATGCGCGAAGTATCTCCGCCTCATTCTCCGAAAGTTTCGTAGGAATCACGACTTCCACATGGACGAAGAGATCTCCACGACCAGATCCACGCAACTTGGTCACACCTTTGCCACGGATTGGAATAGTGGTGCCGCTTTGGGTTCCCTGTGGGATGGACAGGTCGAGTTGGCCATCAAGGCTTTCGATTTCTACTCTGGTGCCAAGGGCTGCATCAACCATTGAAATCGCTAGCGGCGTATGTAAATCATCGCCATCTCGAACCAAACTTTCATGGCTCTGCACATGCACTTCTACATAGAGATCTCCGCTAGGCCCGCCACCAGGCCCCACTTCCCCTCTACCTGAAAGTTGAATGCGATTGCCATCATCGATTCCCGCAGGAATATCAATCTGTACTGTCGCTCGTGATCGCACTCTTCCATCACCTGCGCATTCACCACATGGTTGTTTGATTGTGGTGCCATATCCCTGACAGTTCGCGCATGGGCGCGAGGTCATCATCTGCCCGAGGATGGAGCGAGTAACTTGCTGCACTTCTCCACGCCCACGACAGAGTTCACATGTAGATGGTGATGTTCCTGGTGCACATCCCGTGCCGGTGCAGACATCGCAGGTCACTGCAGTCTCGACATTCAATTCTCGTGTTGCGCCAAATGCTGCCTCTTCCAGAGTCAGATCAATGCGAATGAGCGCATCTTGACCGCGTCGCACGCGAGCCCGCGGTCCACGTGATCCGCCACCGCCAAAGAAGGCATCCATGATGTCACCGAAACCAAAGCCTCCGTTGAAGCCACCACCAAAACCCGCATCGCCACCTAAGTCATAACTTCGACGCTTCTCGGGATCGCTCAAGATTTCATATGCATGCGTGACTTCCTTGAAGCGCTCTTGAGAGCGCTGGTCTGGATTGACATCAGGATGAAGTTCGCGAGCTAACTTTCGATACGCGCGCTTAATTTCATCAGGAGATGCCTCTTTTTCGAGGCCTAAAGCAGAGTAGTGATCCTGTGCCATTAAATTTCCTCTTGGAGGAAGCGACTGACATATCGTGCGACAGCGCCTACCGCGCTCATCGAAGTCGGGTAATCCATCCTAGTAGGACCGATGATTCCCAAGGTTGCAACTGCTTCCCCTGTAGGTCCATATCCGGTGGTGATCACGCTCGTTGAGTGTAATTTCTTATCTTCTTGTTCATGGCCGATGCGAACTTTCATCTCATCAACTGCTTCACCCAGAAGTCGAAGTAGCACGACTTGTTCTTCGAGGGCCTCGAGAACCGGATGGACGCTCTCGTTGAAATCCGGTGCGTGCCGAGCAAGATTTGACGTACCAGAGATGACCACTCGCTCTTCATTTCTCTCGATAGCCATCTCAAGGATCACAGAGACCACGGTGCGCACACTCTTCTGTTCTGCTGGAGTGAAATTCTTCTCGAACGCTTCCAGGATTACAGGAAGCGCAGATAACTTCTTACCTTGGGCTTCACTATTTAACTTGGTACGCATATCGGCGAGCGCACTCTCACTCATTGGCGACACAAGATCCAGGACTCGTTGTTCGACTCGCCCAGTGTCGGCAATGAGCACCAACATCAATCGAGTAGGAGACAGGGAAATGACTTCGATATGTCGCACAGATGACCGCTTGAGAGATGGATATTGGACGATCGCCACTTGATGGGTCACTTGTGCCAAAAGGCGCACAGTTCGCGCAACAACATCATCAAGATCCACTGCACCTTGTAGGAACTTGTCGATGGCGCGACGCTCAGGGGTTGAAAGAGGTTTAACGGACGAAAGGCGATCGACAAATACGCGATAACCCAGATCGGTGGGAATTCGGCCGGCGCTCGTGTGCGGCTGAATGATTAAGCCCTCGTCTTCAAGGGCCGCCATTTCATTTCGAATAGTCGCCGGTGAGATGCTCAGGCCGTGGCGTGCGGCAAGAACCTTGGAACCGACCGGTTCATGGGTCGCCACGTAGTCCTCGACGATGGCGCGGAGGATTTCCATTCGACGTTCCATGGCAGGCCCCCTAACGTCCCTGGTCAGCGTTGGCACTTACTTGCTCAGAGTGCCAATTTTAGGGGGAAAGGCTAAATAGTTACGAGCGCAACCGAGGCGCAGGTAAGAAGAATGAAGGCAGGTAGCCCCGTGGCCGCCTTCTTGGCGCGGAAATGCAGAATCAGGGCCACTGCCATGGTGCACCAGGCGCCTACGAGCGATAACCATTGGATGGCGTTGGTAAACCAGGAGTCATAAAGGCCGATCACGAGTCCAAGGGCAAGAAGGACCTCAAAGAAACCTACGACACGAGCGACTCCATCTGGAACGTTTATTTCACGGGTGCCCGATAGACCTTTTTCATGGCCACTGGCTTTCGAGATTCCAGAGAGTAAGAAGATCAATGCGAGAAAACCGGTGAGGATGAGGTTGAGTGTTTGCATTTCTCAATAGTACCTAATCACCTGTTGAAAGTAGTTCACGCACTATCTGATCGGCTAAGAGTCTGCCCTCGAGTGAGAGCACAAGTCGCCCCGCGCTCCAGGCGTCAGATACAAAAAGGCGACGACTATTGAATTGTTGGAGCATTGATTGCTGC
>SYAM01000088.1 GCA_005787645.1 Actinomycetota bacterium
CTGACTATTAGCGCATCGCTACATTTAAATAATGGGTGGAGATTACCCATTATCCTGGGCGCACTAATTCTCACGCCAATATCGTTTTACAGTATCCGGAAGGTAAAATTCATCGCACCGGAAAGTACGCATCAACATCCTGCGGAAATCCTAACGCGGGCGCTAAAAACTCGTCTTGTTGCATTTGGCGCAATTAATAGCATTCTTGAGGTGGGAATAGGTTTTTGGGCTTTAGATCTATTAGTCAGTCGCAATGCTCCCGTCGCGCTTGGCGCTCTAGGTTCGGCAATCATGAGCTATGGAATTGCAACTGGGCGACTTTCACTAGCATATTTTCAGCCAGATCCTCGACTGGTAATGCGTCTGGCAATTAGCGCAATCATGATCGGTGTGTCGATTATCTGTCTCTTCGAAGACCCTATTATCACCATGGCAGGTTTGACCGTTGCCGCACTGGGAATCGCCCCGCTCTTTGGTATGGGGGCGTTTCGTGTTTCAGAGGGTTTCACTCATGCAGAATTTAGGATTTCCCGCTACATGATTGGCGCTTCTTTTTGTTATGGGTTTGCACCATTCATGTTGGCAATCATCTTTGACAATCTTGGCTACGTAAATGGATATGCGCTATTAATCCCAGTGGCTATCGCTAGTTACATGCTTTGGAAGATTAATGGAAGTGAGAACAACTCACCAGTCAGCAACTGATCCATCACTGTGGAACCACTGTGCTGGCGCATCCTGTTTGTAGGGATGTTTAGCAGCCTCAGAATCATTGATTCGAGCACCAATGCCGATTGATGTCGGTGGCAAGATATGTCCAGCAACGATATCTGGCGTTCCTTCAACGACATCTTTTCTCCATGGTACGTCTGCTCTCATCACCTCTTGAATCAAAAAGTTTGGAGTAACAAGTCCCAGGTGAACATTGACCATGGTGGCTATTGGCCCGAGTGGATTGTGTGGCGCCATCACTACACCGAAGGCATCGCAGAGCGCGGCAATCTTTCGAAGGCCAGTGATACCACCTGCATGACAGACATCAGGTTGGGCGACTTCGAAGACTCCGGACTTAAGGAATGGCAGGAACTCTTGCTGGGTATACAGGCGCTCACCTGCTGCCAATGGGATCGAGACCTTCTCTTTCACACGCTTCATCGCTTCGTACTGCTCAGGTTGCACGACCTCTTCGAGGAAGAAGGGGCGATATGGCGCAAGTACTTCTGCGAATTGAATAGCCATCGCCGCTGAAGTGCGGCCATGAAAATCAACCATAATGTCGATATCATCGCCACCGGCTTCACGCGCTGCTCGCATCAAAGTATCCGCGTGCTTTAACTTCTTCGTGCCCTCCAAGGGGGCTGCTTGCGGCACAGCAAGAATCTTGACCGCAGTAAAGCCCATCTCTTTACTCTCTAACATCTTCTCTGCAAAAGACTTTGCAGTATCTGAATCGTAAACAGCGTCAGAGCTGCCGCCACCGAGATGGTCATATAGTCGGACTCGATCTCGCGCCAACCCCCCAAGTGCGCGCCACAGGGGCACGCCAAGATTCTTCGAATGAATGTCCCATAGCGCCTGATCTATTCCACTCAAGGCAGACATTGAGACAACTCCACCTTTGAAGAACGGGTGGCGGTAGACGATCTGCCAGTTTCGTTCGATTTCCAGGGGATCACGGCCAATAATCAAGGGTGCAAGTGACCTCACTGCGCCAACTACGGCTTCGGTTTGGAATTCGACGGTTGCCTCGCCAAGTCCATACAAACCTGGCTCGTCAGTGTCTACTCGAACGATGACCCAATTACGTAAATCTGCATTAACGACTGTTGTTAAGATCTTTGTTATCTTCACCGTGAGCTCCTTAAATGTATTCTCAAGCGATTTCTGAAACTGAAAACTCAACCCACGAGGACACGATACCTCCTGGCTTTGCCACTAATGCAGTGTTAGAGGTAATGGCATCAGTAAGTGAAATAACCGGCGACGAAAAGGGCTCGATAGTTACAAGCCGATGGGCGCCCCAGAGTGGATACTGCTTAATTCCACCCCAGACCATCCAGATCCAGCAATACGGATACGTCTCAACGTTCCAGCGCATCCGAGCTTTCAACCCTATCTTCTTATTTATTAAAGAAACGTCGGGATTTTTCATCGGACCAAGAATCACATGACCGTCTGTGCCATCGTTAGGTGGCAACTGTTGCAGGTTGGCGATTTCGCCGGATGATGTACGGATCGATGGCCATATACCTTCTTGATTTACTTCAAAACGATATGTCGGGCTGGGATAGTGCGGAACTTCGAAGCGCTCGCCATTGTCTACCAATAATTCCGCTCCTGCATCGGCTAGCGGCCCACCCAGGACTAAATGTTGACCCCATTGAAATTCAATCTCTTCACTACCTAGGTTCTCAACCGTCTCATCAAAGCGGAGCGTCTGCCCTATAAGCGTCATGATTCGAGTGAGCCGAAGTGGGAATAGACGAAGATCGACCCAAAGTTTGACACTTAATTCTTCGGCAGAATCTCTGAGTAATTCAAAATTCCAGGATAAAAGCGCTGCCTCCCCGTGGCCACCAACTTTGATTCCTTTGTACTCAACTGGATATTGAGCTGCAGGTAATACCTCTTGCCAACCACCCGAGAAATGCTCGAGAAAGTTTCCAAACTCAGAGTTTCGACTAGAGATGAAATCTCGATTACGTACAATATCTTCATGGTTATGCCACAGGAGGTCAAGATTTTTGCGTTTATCCCTTAATTCAAGAATTTCAGCGCCTCGAGTAAGGCTAACTTTCACAGTGAGCTCGGCCGAATTGAGCTCAACGATTTCGTGTCCTTCCCATAGATACTTTCGACCATGATGGCCGACCGGGCGAGATGAGAAGGGATCGCGCATTCAATTACCCTAGCGGCAAGCCAGTTTTCGGATCTAACCCATAACTTCGTGCTAACTGCTCATCAATATCGCCTACTCCAAGTGCTGAAGTCCATGCCCCCTCTACAGCCAAGCTTTGGCCAGAGACGTAAGAGGCCTTGTCCGAGAGCAAGAAGGCAACAACCTCAGCGATTTCAGAGGCATTTGCAATGCGTTTCAATGGAGTCAGTAACTCCAGAGATTCGCGACGCGCTTTTGGATCTGGAGCGTCGACGAAACTCTGAGCTAAAGCTGGCGTCATAACGGCTCCAGGAGCTACTGCATTACATCTGATTCCATAGGGACCATATGTGACTGCAACATTTCGCGTGAGCGCATCGACCGCTCCTTTGGTCATTTCATACACTGCATGATCGCGCCAAGCACGTCTGCCATGGACTGAAGAAATATTCACGATGGCGCCCTTTATCTTGTGATTAACGAAGTAATGCACTGCCTCCGCACAACCCCAGAAAGTTCCATTCTGATTCGTTCCCATTAATTCTTCGAAGACTTTTGGATCGTTTGGAAAATCATGCAGTGCGGCGCCTCGAGTCCATCCCGCGCAATTCACCCAAGCGGTAAGGGTTCCTTTTGTCGTAGCTAATTCTCGAGCTTTTATATGGGTGTCGCGCTTTGCCACATCACCGACGATTGATTGCACGTCACCACCATTCGCGGAAATCTCTCGCTCAACTTTGGCGAGATTTTCGCCATTGATATCAATGTTAATCAGTGCATAATCTTGGGCTAGTCTGCTAGCGATTGCTTGTCCGATGCCTGACCCAGCACCAGTCACTACAGCAACATTCTTACTCATAAGAACCACCTACCTATCGATGGGAAAATGACAGAGCCAGCCGTGGGTGGCGCTACTCATTGTTTCAGTCAAAGCCTTCGAAGCACAATCATCGAGATTCTTGCCGATAGGGCAGCGTGAACGATAGGCGCAGGCATCTGCTTTGTTGGGAGTAGCCTGAACAATCACATCAGAGACCGCTGCCTTGGTGTCAGTGAAGTCAGCAACTGGGACCGAGGCCAACAAACCTGCCGTGTAATGATGGCCAGGCGTATCAAAAACCTCAGAACGAGTCCCCCGCTCAACAATGCGCCCTCGGAACATAACCACAATCTCATCAGCCATGTAATGCGCTACGCCTAAATCGTGGGTGATGAACAGATAGGTAAGTCCTCTATCTCTCTGCAACTTTTTGAGAAGATTGAGTACCTGGGCTCGTACTGATACATCTAGCGCTGAAACCGCTTCATCAAGAATTAGAATCTTTGGATCCAGCGCCAGTGCTCGTGCAATCGCAACTCGTTGACACTGGCCACCAGATAGTTCATGTGGTTTACGCTTCAAATGCTCGCGTTCTAGACCCACTGCTTCGAGCAACTCAATCACGCGTTCTTCACGAGATTTCTTATCTCCAACTTTGAAAGCCAACATAGGACCTTCGATAATTCGCTTTACGGTGTGGCGGCGATTGAGTTGGCTGAATGGATCTTGCTGAACTACTTGAATATCTCGTCGTAACGGGCGCATCTGACTTGGTCCGAATGAAGTGATCTCTTGACCCAGGACTGATATCGAACCCTTGCTTGGGGTATCTAGTCCAAGAATCAACCGGGCTGCTGTTGTTTTACCACTTCCTGATTCACCGACAACTGCCAGTGTGGTGCCCTCGGTGACAGCTAGGCTGATTGCATCGAGTGCCCGAACTGTGCCTCCGGAACCTTTAAACTCTCGAGAGAGCTTATCTACATTAATTATCTGCGATGTCATCAGTTGCGCACCGACAATTCCTCGACTCGTATACATGCCACTTGTCGTTCTTTAACCGAGCGAAGAGTTGGAGCTTCGCTTGTGCATTGAGAAATAGTATGTTCGCAGCGAGGGGCAAAGACGCATCCAGGAGGTCTGTTATCTGGTCGAGGTGGCTGACCAGCGATAGATCTGATGGGTTTATTCACATCAACGGTGTAATCACATCGTGAATCGAGGAGCGCCCGAGTGTACGGATGAAATGGATTAGTGAAAACATCCTTGATTTTTCCCTGTTCGACTAACTTACCACCGTACATCACATTAATTCGATCGGAGAATTGGGCCGCGACACCCAAGTCATGGGTGATAAGTAGGACCGACAAGTTCCGCTCTTCAGCAAGTCGATTGAGAAGATTAAGGACTCGTTCTTGAGTTGTGACGTCCAATGCCGTCGTTGCTTCATCGGCAATCAAAACCTTAGGCTCACCGCTCAATGCAATAGCGATGACCACTCTTTGTAGCATGCCACCGGACATCTCGAAGGGATAGGAATTTATTCGCTCTTCCGGCTCGGGTATTCCCACGCTCGCCAATAGTTCGATTGCAAACCTTCGGGCATCTGCCTTTGATATTTTGTTATGTAGTTGAATACTTTCGACGATTTGATCCCCGATTTTCATGATTGGATTAAGGGCGGACATGGGATCTTGATAAATCATGGCAATTTCACTGCCGCGATACTTGCGAAATTGTTCTGCACTCAATTTCAATACATCAACACCATTGATGTAAATCTCCCCCGACTCGATTCGAACAGGATCTTTGATCAATCGCATCAATGAGAACGCAGTCAGAGATTTTCCACTGCCAGACTCCCCTACAAGGCCCAATTTCTCACCCTGTTTGATCGTAAAGCTCAGATCCTGAACCACCGGAACACGACCCTTTGTCGAAGGGACTGTGAGGGTTAAATTTCGTACATCAATGAGATTACTCATGTGCCGAAGACCTTCTCGAATCCAAATCCTTACGAATTCGCTCACCATAGGCATTGAAAGCCAGGATCGTTATCGTGACCGCCAGAGCCGGGAATGCGACGAACCAATAGGTGTTCCAGATTTTTGCATATCCTTGAAGCATCAGTGTTCCCCACGAAGCATTTGGGGGTTGAATACCGAGTCCGATAAAACTCAAAGTTGCTTCTAGCATCACAGCAGCTGCAGCGTTGATACTCAATTGCACCAATAATTGTGGTGCGATATTCGGCATCACCTCTGACCAAATCAATCGAGTCCGAGTAAATCCCGATGCCTGGGCAGCAACGACATACTGAGAGGAGAGTTCGGTAACCACGGCAGAGCGCGCCATCCGTGCCGTGGTAGGTGAAAGTAGGATACCCACAACGATGGGAAGTGAAATCACGCTAGCTCCCACTGCGGAGATGCACACTAACCCAAAGAGAATTTGTGGAATCGCCATAGTTGCATCGGCTGTACGCATTAGCGCTTCATCCAACCACCCGCGTCGTACCCCCGCGGCAAGACCCCAGGCTGTTCCGATGATTAAGGCAATTACCGTTGCCGCGATCGCAACCAAGATTGTTATCCGACCGCCATACAAGATTCGAGAGAGTAAGTCTCGACCGAGATCATCAGTACCGAACCAATTCGTTCTATTTGGTCCTAAGAATGGGTCAGAGGCGCCAATCTCATAGGGATCATATGGAGCAATCCATGGGCATAGTAGGCAGAGCGCCATAATCAACAACACCGTGAATCCGCTCAAGGAAAATTTACGCCTCAAGCTTCTCCTCCTTGTTCATTCGAAGACGCGGATCGACTAGTCCGCAAAGCAAATCAAAGAGAAACGTTGTGACTATAAATAATGTGATAATCGTTAATGCGACGCCTTGAATTACCGCGTAATCACGTTTGAAGGCGCTCTCGATAGCGAGAGAACCAATACCCGGCAGACCAAACATGTATTCGATTACTACTACGCCGCTTAATGTATAGCCGACGATTAGCCCCAACATAGTGAGAGCCGGCACAAGCGAGTTGGGTAAAATATGTCGAAACATGATGCGCGAGTTAGATAATCCCTTACCCTCTGCCGTTCGGATAAAAGGTGACTGCTTGATCTCCAACATAGATGCGCGTAGGTACCTCACTAGATAGGGGGTTGCGGTCAATCCGCCTGTAATTGATGGGAGGATCATCAATTTCAAATTCTCTGTCACGCTTTCACTCAACGGAGTGAAACCTCGAGAAGGGAGGATTTGAAACCTCAGCGAGAAGAAGAGAATCAAAACAATTCCGATAACAAATCCTGGCACTGAAAGTCCGATAGAAGTGAAGTAGCCAATTCCTCGATCGAGTGCTCCTCCTGGCTTGCGTACCGAAAGTGGCGCAAGGATCAATGAGAAGATAACTGCGAACAGAATTATGAAGAATGTCAGTTCGAATGTGACTGGAAGACGAATCGCGACTAGTTCTGTCACTTTAAATTGTGAGAAGTAAGAAATACCTAAATCTCCCTGTAGCGCATTGGCAACCCAGGTCCATAACTGAGAGAGAAGCGGGCGGTCTAAGCCCGCTTCTTTCCGCATTAGTGCTAGAGCTTCAGGAGTCACTTCAGTTGCGGCACCGAGTTTTGCCAACACAGGGTCTCCCGGAAGTATTCGAATCGTCAAGAAGACTAGAAGCACGCTGATAACAAGAACAGCAATGCTGGAAATCCCGCGACGTATCAAATACCGCAACATAAGTAGAGAGTAACTCCTTCGCTATTTAATTAGTATGACTTAGGAGATTTTTACATCTTCGAGGTGCATTTGTCCGCCACCCTCAACCCATGCGCCCTTAACGTTCGCACGTGCTGCATGAAGAACATCGAAGACGAATGGGGTGATGAGCGGAAGCTCCTCATTCTCCATCTTTAGAGCCTTGCACCATTCAGCTTTACGCTTCTTGGCATCAAGGGTTCCTATCGCCGTGGTGTACTGATCGTCGTAAGCCTTGTTGTTCCAGTTGCTCTCTGCGCGTCCTGAAAGAAGGAAGTTCATCGAGAATCCTGGCTCACCTGGCACTGATTGATAGTTTGGAAGAAGAAGACCTGGGTAGGTCTTTCCTGCTGGGTAGAACTTCGCAGCCCATGTACCCACTTCACTATTCTCAATCTTCATATCGATGCCAATTGTCTTGAGATCAGCTTGGAGCACTTGACCCATAGCGTCGAACTCAGGAAGGGCTCCTGAAACACCCCACCATGTGAATGAAGTGATTCCTGCTTCAGCAAATAACGCCTTCGCCTTTTGTAGATCGAAATTGTACTTGGTGAGACCGCCCGCGGTACCACAATTCCAAGGAGACTTGTCGGGAACGATTGTGTTGAAAGATGTGACCTGTCCGAAACCGTAGTAAGCAGACTTCAAGATTTTCGCACGATCTGTTGCATAAGCAACTGCCTGGCGAGCCTTGATATTGTTAAACGGAGCGGAAGTCAAATCATATTCCCAAGTAACAGAGACGCTGGAGACCTTTGCCTTAACAAGCTGAAGGTTCTTGTCTTTCTGAAGGGGTGCAGCATCTGCTAGTGGTAGTTGGTACATAACATCAATATCACCGGAGCGAAGTGATGTAACTCCAGCAGTCGGATCAGCAGCCTTGACGAACTTAATTGTCTTAACGCTTGCCTTCTTCCCAAAGTACTTTGGATTAGCAACCATAGTTAATGACTCATTTGGGCTGAATGCAGAGACTGTGTATGGACCAGAGGTTGACGGCTTCTTATTGAAGTTTGCAACTTCGCTGACCTTGATCATCTTAATCCAAGCAATTGCTTCTGGAAAAAGAGCATTTGGATCAGAGAGTGTGAAAATTACGTTATCACCAGAAGCTTTTACACTTTTAATTAAATTAAGTTTATTTCGCTCTTGAGTAACGGTTTTCTCGTCGATTGCATAATCGAAGACTGCTTTAACCGCTTTTGCATCAAGTGCGCTGCCATCTGAGAATTTTGCGCCCTTCACAAGGGTAAACGTCCAGGTAGTTGCGGCCTTATTTGCCTTCCAAGACTTGGCAAGTTGCGGTCCGACTGAGCCATCTGGCTTCCATGTGGTCAAGCTTGACCATAGGAGTGGGAAGAGCGTCTCTTCGAATGCAAAGGTACGAATGATTGGGTTTAGCTGAGGAATTCCTTGTGTGGATCCCACGACTAACTCATTTTTAGCGGCTTGAGCTGGTGCGATAGTGCTACCAAGTGAGAAAACCATGGCAGCCGCTACTGCGGAGCCAATAACTTTCTTCTTGGTGATTGAGCGTAGTTTCATTGATTACATCCTTTTCTAGTTTCACTAGTTTCTCGTATCTGGAGGTAGGGAAAAACGAGAAAACCCCCAAATGTCCTCCCATTCAATGGGAAAGAAGGGGGTTGGGACAAGCAAAAATGTGTAATGACCGAACATTATTCGTTCTTTACATAAACTTAACCCCACGCCCTTCCCCGTAACTTCCGCGGTACATATAGTGGTTTCGTGTCGGCAACCGTTTCCATCTCATTCGATATCAATACACCGGGCAAGAACACGGGCTACCTCGTCGTTGGTGATTCAACCAACAACAGTGGCTGGACCTCTCATCGAGTACCCATCATCTCATTCAAGAATGGGGATGGTCCGACAGTTCTACTCGTTGGCGGCACTCACGGCGATGAATATGAAGGTCAGATTGCAGCCGCCTCACTCTCTCGTTCTCTCAACATAGATGATGTCACGGGAAGAATCATCATCATTCCTTGTATCTCAATGGA
>SYAM01000089.1 GCA_005787645.1 Actinomycetota bacterium
GCCATCCATCACTTTGAAGACAATCACGCCTTGTTTACGCATCCCTGCAATGTGAACGCCTTCCGCACCCTCTTTCATGATTAGACCAGGGCACGCGCGCATCCATAGCGCAGAGAGTCTTCTTCTTCCAGCAACCATCTCGGGGTGGCCAGTCATAGCGGAGATAATTGAGTTGGATGCTAAATCATCACTCTCAACTACCGAACGAATTGCTTGAGATAAGCCTTCCACTGAAATTGCAAACAATGGTGCACCGCAACCGTCGAAGGTGTCATTTGCACTCTTTTCTTTAGCTGCACTTTCAATTTCACTCCTTATCGCGATTTGTAATGGGTGGTTCATATCAAGATAATTCGATGTGTCCCAGCCATTGATCACACAGGTAGCCAACATCCCTGCATGTTTACCGCTGCAATTCATGGTGATTTGCAATGGAGGTTTTTCTCCCCACAGCTTTCGCTCAATCTCACCTAGTGGAAAATCGAGCGCACATTGCAGGGCCGATTCTGATAACCCAAAGCGTTGCAGGAGTTCTCGAACTCCAGCGATATGTTCAACTGAACCTGAATGACTTGCGATCACAAGTGCAAGAAGTCTCGCATCGATATCCAATCCCAGTTTGACCATGGCCCGAGCCTGAATTGGCTTAATTGAAGATCGGGGAAAGATCGATGTATGGATATCTCCTCGCTGAAGGATGTTCTGCCCAGAGGTGTCAGAGATTAATAAGTGCCCGTAATGTGCTGACTCAACCATCTCATTACGGATGATGTAAGCAAGTGGCTCTGGCACACTCACACTACGACGCGTTCCATCGTCGACCAAACATGTGCTTGAAGTTGATGGCCTTGTGCTTCCATGTCATATGCATAGAAAAGTTCGCCTTCGACCAATCCATAGAGTCGAGTTCCACCGGTGACTTGTTGTGCAGAGGGTGCGCTGTAACTCTGATCCATTACTAATTGAATTTTCGCGACATCAAAGCGCCCAACCCAGCCCTCAGCGATGCCCATGTTGTGGGCCAAGATGACCTCAAGGACATTATTTGGCTTTACTCGCCAGAATCCTGTCTCTTGGTGCGCAGGTAAGAGTTCATCGCTATCTTCTTGAACCAGCCAGGAACGCGAGAAGTAATTGAGGAAGGGGCGTCCATCATGATTGAAGGTCACCTCATGCTCAAATAAGAAAGGCTTGGTGCTGGGGTACTCACCCTGCCCTTTGCCACGCCAAGTTCCTACTAACCATGCCAACGGGTAGAGCTCTTGGTGTAATCCCTCAGGGAGCGTAAATGCCATGTCAATCGCCTAACTTTCGCACTTGGTTTCGGGAGATAAGTTTACGACGCATTGTGTCTCCAGATTTCTCTTGTTGGAATTTTCGCAATGCGCGAGCGGATCTACCGATGAGGAAAAGTGAGATCAAAAAGGCGAAAACCACCAAGATCCCCGCAAATACCAGATCGAGTATGAGCATAAGGAAAAGAGTACGGGGAATTATCCAATTTACGTGTAGATTTCAGCCATGACATCAAAAACCCTCGTTGTAAAAGTGACGGTCGGACAAGATTCAGCTGAGCGTTGTTCACAGGGCTTCACCGTTGCAGCGACTGCTGCCGCTACAGGGACTGATGTGATTCTCTGGCTAACTGGCGATGCAACGCTCTTTGGTCTTCCAGGTCACGCGGAAGAGTTCCATCTTGAACATGCTGCACCACTGTCGCAACTTCGAGATCAGATTCTTGAACTCGGAAAGATAAGAGTCTGCACTCAATGTGCCAAGCGCCGTAACATCACTCACGATCAGTTATTGCCTGGAGTAGAAATCGCCGGTGCCAGTACTTTTGTCGAAGATATTTTGCAACCAACAACACAGGCACTGGTCTACTAATTTACTAAAGTCGACTCATTGTGATGATGATTACGATTGCCGCAATCAAAACGATGACGAGATTACCCGTTGAGGCCACGAAGAATCCGGTTCGCTAGCTCCTGAGCAACAAATGAGAGCTCCGTCCGGGCTTTCATCCCGTTGCTCTCGAAATCTCTCAAAATCTGTTCTGCTGTATTTTCAACAACTGACCCAACTAATGGCCCATATCGATCCGCAAAATTCTGATTCGCAAAATCACCTATTGCTCTTGCCAAGTCGCTCCGCAAATCATCTAATGTCGGCTCAGGTGCAGGATGTGAGAACTCTCGCTCCGCTCGTACGAAGGCCTCGTGGGCGCTCAACATTTGTCGCCTCCTGCTAACGTGAGTCTGTGAGGTTAAAAAGCCTAGGCGTAATTCTTCTTTTCGTCATATCGAGCTGGGTTACTCCCGTCCCTGCACAGGCGCTCACCGTTCGATCGATTCCCGCTGATTGGGAGTTCACGTACGTTGAAGCAAATGCTGAAGCTAGCGCACGCCTTGGCTCCTCTCCATTTACCTTCGATGAGAGCGGCCGCGATGTCGTTGCCACGTTCAACGTCACATTTATCTCCGAATCTCGCCAACAGTGGCCAGAGGATGCCAAAAAGGCATTTATGCGCGCTACGAAAATTTGGTCTTATCTATTCCCATCTCCGGTGCCCATTGATGTAGAGGCCTATTGGTCTCCCCTTGAACCAGGAATCCTCGGCAGCGCACGCCCTGGTGGCGCACGCGGAGGTGGCTACTTTCAAGACTTCAAAGGCGCACCCGAAAAACGGCTTTGGTATCCAGCAGCGTTAGCAAATGCAATCAATTCTGATAAGAAAGATCTTGACGATATCAATCCCGAAGTCACAGCCCGTTTTAATTCCAATTCTCTTCATGTGAATTGGTATTTTGGATTAGATGCCAAGCCATCTGCTAGACAATTCGACTTTGTTACTGCTGTGCTACATGAACTTGGTCATGGACTGGGGTTTATCTCCCAGGAAACCTACAACGAGAGATTAGAGACTTTTAGCAACAATAATCCAACGATCTTCTCTGGTTTCGTCGCTAATGGTGCGGGACGGCGCTTGTCGGATATTCCAAGCACCGATAGCAATTTCCAATCATTTGTAACCAACAATCTCTTTTGGGTTGGAGAAAATGGCAAAAAGGCTAATCAAAATTCTCAAATCAAGCTCTTTACTCCCGACGAATATAAATCTGGCTCTTCGGTGAGCCATTTGGATGACAATATCTATCCAAAGAGTATGGCTGATGGATTGATGAGTTCATCGATTAGCACCCAGCAGGTAATTCACGATCCAGGACCTATCGCACTAGCAATGTTTGAAGATATGCGTGGTAAAACTCCTGCGAAGGCACTTTCGAGCGTGCAAAATCTACGAGGAGTTGCGGGCAACAAATCAGTCACACTATTTTTCGATGCTCCAGAGGAAACAGTGCGGCAAGAGATTACTGACTACAGAATAAATGTCTATCCGGGTGATCGGGTGGTGAATGCAAAAAGTTCACCAGTAACTATCGATAAATTAGATGCTGGACTCCCTTACTTTTTTGGAGTGAGTCCAACTTCTCAGTCGCTCTCAGGTCCTGAGGAGAAGACTTCGATAATCGTTCCCGAGAGCACCTGGGACCTAACAACCATCGACCAAAATAGCGACGGTCAACATCTCGCACAGGGCACATTTAAAGGTAACCCTGCGATCGTCTATACGGATAGTAAGAATGGCGATCTCTATTTATCACTTTGGAATGGCAAGAAATGGAATCGCACCACTATCGATGGCAATTCCAATAAAGGTGGCCGTCGAACCAACAATCTCAATGGTGCCATTTCTCTATGTACCACTGGAACTGGAAAAAGTGAGAGATTAAATATCTTCTATAGCGATATGATCGAGAAAGATTTACTCCGCGCAACATTCGATGGGTCGAAATTCATCTTTGAGATCGTCGATGGAAATGGCGAATACGTCCAAGATTATCGTGAAGAAATTCGGGTTCGAACTGCAAGTAATGTCTCTATTTCCAATGCATGTGTTGCTACCCCACTTGGCTTACAAGTTTTCTATCGTGACGACAGTCAAGGAATCTTGCTGGGTGCTACGCTAAATAAGAAGACCTGGCAGTACGAGATTGTTGATGGCGATTCACTACGTGATGGACGCACTGAAGGAGACGTTGCCTTTCAACTCTCTGCTGTCTCTGTGGGCAAGAAAGTCCATGTTCTCTACGACTCTGTGATTGCTGCACCAAATAAGGTAATTGCACAAGGTGATGTCCGTTATGCAACCCGCAGTTCAACCTCGCCTAGAGATTGGCAGCACACCACCTTGGATCTAGGACGGCGCCAATCGCCAATTGCAGGTTTTGATGTCGCACTGAAGGTAAGTGGTGAAAAATTACTTGCGGTCTGGTTAGCCACCTCTCTTACCTCTCCATTGAAAGCAGATCGATTCCGGTGGATGGACTTGAATAATCCTGAATCGCTTCTTGAAGAAAAACTTAGCGTTGCTCCAAAGGGGCCTCTAGCAATTAATGATGATTCGGTTATCTATGGCTGCGAGGATCGCTTATGTAGCTTCGATTTGCTCAACCGTAAAAGTAAATTGGCTAGTGACGCCCCTACCCCAAAAACCTCAGAGTTAGCATGGATATCGTGGAAAAAGGCAACTTACGCAATCGCGAATATCTCAGGGAAACTCTCGCTCTTGAAACGACCTGAGTTTTAAAGAGATCTACGAGGTAATTTTACTTCGCGTTGCGTCGTTGAATGCGGGTCTTCTTAAGAAGTTTCTTATGCTTCTTCTTCGCCATACGCTTGCGGCGCTTTTTTACTACTGAACCCACGTCACGCTCCCGTTAATAGTCTTTATCAGGTACAGGCTGAAGGGTACCCCAGAATTAGCTACCGGAAAGACACCCGAAATTCGCCGGCAGGCGTAGCGGTGAGCATGGCGCAACCCTTAGCAGTAGTAGTTGCTAGCGCGATCAAGTCCTGGCTCGGAATCCGAGCACCCTTTGATTGCTTGCCCTTTGAGTCGACCACATATACCTGTACTTCTGATGCGGTGCTCTCTATTGCGATGCAATTTCCGTTGGCTAAAGCCTGGATTGTATTAGGGAATCTAGCAGTCCAAGAGACTGTTGCTTTGGCTGAGAATGAGGTAACTACTCCCTCTCGGATAGATCCACTACGAGATGTTCCTGAGACTAAGAGATTGCCACTTGCGAAATCCCAACTGCGGGTTGCGCCTTTGCCGCTACTTCGAAGAACTTTAGTGAGCGCACCATTTGATGGCGAGATCGTCAGAATTACACCATCGACTTTCCCTACTACCTCTCGTCCCGCAAGAGTATCTGCACTACTTCCCACCACTGTAATAGTCTTTCCCGAATTGGCGAGGACCCTCTTAAAAAAGGTCTTTTTGCTACCAAATGAATATGAATTGAAAGAGCCATTTGAGTTGAAAAGATAGAGCGCCCCGCGACTTTCATTAGCAGCGCTCGATTCATTTCCTACAACGAAGTAATTAGAACCCCGTGTCGAAATTGAGGTCGGGATAAAATCTCGTCTGTTATCACCGTTGAGAGAGTTCATTAACTTTCCTGCGTTATCGATTCGAATGAGAAAAATATTCTTGATACTCGCTCGTAATGGTTCGCGAATACCAGGA
>SYAM01000015.1 GCA_005787645.1 Actinomycetota bacterium
GGACCAGGCTCCGCTTCGTATCGAGTGTTTTGATATCGCAAATATGCAGGGCAGCCAGATTGTCGCATCCATGGTCGTATTCGAAGATGGAATGGCAAAGAAATCCGATTATCGGCGCTTTAGCATTCACAGCGAAACAGGCAAACCCAATGATGTGGCGGCGATGAAACAAGTTCTCTCTCGTCGGTTGGCGCGCATGGATGAGGAGATAATCGATGAGAACGAGATTGATCGAAGCAAGGTGAAGTTCGCCTATCCACCACAATTGATCATCGTTGATGGTGGCAAACCTCAAGTCAATGCTGCCGCTGAAGTATTAGAAGGTCGAGATATCTTCTTATGTGGTTTAGCAAAGCGATTTGAAGAAGTCTGGTTGCCCAATGCCAAAGACCCCATCATCTTCCCGCGCAATAGTGAGGCGCTCTACCTCTTTCAAAGGATTCGAGATGAGGCGCATCGATTTGCGAACACCTACCATCGCAGCAAGCGCTCAAAAGAGGGGTTAGCTTCGATTCTTGAGGAAATTGATGGCCTAGGAGCAGTTCGGAGAAAGACGCTTATCGACCATTTTGGCTCGGTGGCGAAAATTCGCGCTGCGGGGGTCGACGAGATTGCAGCGCTTACGGGTATTGGGCCGAAGATTGCCGCCCATATTGCCCATTCTCTCGCAACAGAACCTGATGCGCTTACTGGCGTAGATACCGCCACGGGAGAGATCCTTGACAGTAGTGAAAAGGTAGTGGAGCCGGAAGTGTGACCAGGCTGGAAATTTTGGAGAGGCGGGTGATCAGATGGATGTGGTTGTGATTACCGGAATGAGTGGCGCCGGACGATCCACCGCGGCTCACGTTCTGGAAGATCATCAATGGTATGTCGTCGACAATCTTCCAGCGACGATGCTCTTTCCTCTTGTAAATGAACTTCGCGAGGAGCGCGAAAAGGTGGCAGTTGTCATCGATGTGCGAAGCATGGAATTCTCCACCGAGTTAGCTGCGGGAATCAAAGCGCTGCGGAACAATGGCGATAGCGTTCGAATACTCTTCTTAGATTCCCATGATGAGGTACTAGTGCGGAGATATGAGTCCACTCGACGTCCACATCCGCTACAGGGAGATGATCGAATAGTCGATGGCATTGCGCGAGAACGAGAACTGCTCCGAAACCTGCGTGCCGAGGCGGAGATTGTTATCGATTCTTCCTCCCTTAATGTCCATCAGCTTGCACTTAAGGTAGATCAGACTTTCTCCAGCGAGAGCGAACGGGCGCTGCACATCTCGTTACTATCATTCGGATACAAGTACGGAATTCCTTACGATGCAGATTTCACTCTAGATTGCCGATTTATCCCAAACCCACATTGGAATCCAGCGCTACAAGCGATGAGTGGACGAGAGCAACTAGTCTCGGATGCAGTATTGAATCACACGGCAACGGAAGCGTTCATCAAAGACTTCATCACCCTATTTACTGGTGCAAGTTCCGGATTTCTTACTGAAGGAAAGCGCTATATCACCATCGCTTTTGGGTGCACGGGAGGAAGACATCGAAGCGTTGCAGTTACCCAAGAAGTTGCGAAGAGACTTGAAAATATAGGAATGGATGTGCACCTTCAACATCGAGATGTTGATCGAGGGTAAGTGATGAGCGTAGATTTAAAGATTCCTGTCGTCGCGATGGGCGGTGGACATGGACTTGCTGCCATACTGACAGCGCTTCGAGAAATCACCACTGATATCACTGCCCTTGTCACTGTTGCCGACGATGGTGGCTCTAGTGGACGGTTGCGCGCTGAGTTTGGCGTCATGCCCCCAGGAGATTTACGGATGGCCCTTGCTGCGCTCTGCTCCGATGACGAGTGGGGAAGAGGATGGGCTCATGTTCTGCAACACCGTTTCTCTAGTGAGGGTGATCTCGACGGTCATAGCGTAGGAAATCTGCTACTCACTGCCTTGTGGGAAATTCATGAGGACCCAGTTGTGGGTTTGGCGAAAGTTGCTCAACTTCTTCGCGTGGTGGGACGAGTATTGCCTATGTCTTCGCAACCCTTGGAGATTCAAGCGCAGGTACGAACCCGAGTTGACGGCGGAGAGAAGGTAGAGATAGTTCGTGGACAGAGCGCTGTCGCGCTCGCGCGTGGAGTCATCGATCATGTGCGACTCATCCCTGATTCGCCCCCCACTCATCCGCAAGCGCTCGCAGCCATCGAACGAGCAGAGTGGGTGACCCTGGGCCCAGGCTCCTGGTATTCAAGTGTGTTGCCACATCTGCTCCTACCAGAGACTAGAGCTGCCCTCGCGCATACACAGGCGCGCAAACTCCTCTTACTCAATCTCACCTCACCGCACCCGGGCGATGAGGCAGCGCAGATTGGCGCGCAGGGGCGGCTAGCGTTTCTTCGCCAGCATGCCCCAGAGGTTCCCTTCGATGTGATCCTTGCCGACCCGAGTATTCTCACAAATGAATTGGTCGAATATGTCGCCTCATTGGGGGCTCGCTTAGAGGTTCGTGACTTAGCCCACGCGCCAACTAGCGACCAGCACGACCCAAAAAAGGTAGTTTCGGCTTTGCGTGACATCATGGCCAAGAGCTGAGTATCGGTGAGCCAGGATGATTTTTCTAGCGATCAGGAGAGGGGGATCTTCAGCAGATGGCAATGACCGCTACCGTTAAAGACGAGTTAAGTCGCTTGGCAATCTCCAAACCATGTTGTCGAAAGGCTGAAGTCTCAGCGCTCCTACGTTTTGCCGGTGGACTTCATATCACTGCTGGAAGAGTGGTCGTAGAAGTTGAGTTAGATACTGCGCAGAGCGCTCGTCGATTACGGAAAGATATTTCCGAAGTCTACGGACACGATAGCGATCTCACTGTGCTCACCCCTGGAGGATTACGTAAAGGCAGTCGCTATGTCTTGCGGGTAGCCGGGACGGGCGAAGCCCTTGCCAGACAGACTGGACTCATTGATGGAAATGGTCGTCCAGTGCGGGGATTACCGCCACAGATAGTTTCCGCAGCCAAGTGCGATGCTGAATCAGCATGGCGTGGTGCATTCCTTGCTCATGGATCACTTACCGAACCCGGACGTTCTTCAGCCCTTGAGATTACTGCTCCTGGTCCTGAAGCAGCGCTGGCTCTCGTTGGCTCTGCGCGACGATTGGGTATCACTGCAAAAGCACGAGAGGTGCGCGGTGTCGACCGTGTCGTGGTGCGCGATGGTGATGCAATCGGGGCACTGCTTACTTTAATGGGAGCGCACGAAAGCGTTCTTGCTTGGGAAGAGCGGCGGATGCGACGAGAGGTACGCGCCACTGCTAATCGCTTGGCTAATTTCGACGATGCGAATTTACGACGCTCAGCCCGTGCTGCTGTTGCAGCGTCAGCGCGAGTGCAACGAGCAATTGAAATTTTAGGAGTGGAGATTCCTGACCATCTACTCGAAGCAGGGCGACTGAGAATAGAACACGGTCAGGCCAGTCTTGAGGAATTGGGCTCATTGGCAAATCCACCCATGACCAAGGATGCAATCGCAGGGCGAATTCGAAGACTTCTTGCAATGGCGGATAAACGGGCAGCAGAGATGGGAATACCAGATACTGAATCGGGAATCAGCCCCGATTTGTTAACGTAAGGATGGATAGCGATGGATAACAGAATCAAAGTGGGCGTCAATGGATTTGGACGTATCGGTCGAAATTTTTTCCGAGCAGTTCTCGCATCTGAATCTGCCCGTAATGCTATTGAGATAGTGGCAATCAATGACCTCACGGATACCGCGACTCTGGCTCACCTTCTTAAATACGATTCCATTCTTGGACCACTCGGCAAGGGCGTCTCGCACACTGAGAATTCGATAACGGTAGATGGAAAGACCATTAAGGTCTTTGCAGAGCGCGATCCAGGAGCACTTGCCTGGTCATCAGTTGGAGCGCAAATAGTGATTGAGTCCACGGGAATTTTTACCAAAGGTGAACAGGCAAAGAAGCATCTCATCGGAGGGGCAAAGAAAGTCATCATCAGCGCGCCAGCTACCGATGAAGACGTCACTATTGTTATGGGCGTCAACCACGAGAAATACGATCCAGGCAAGCACACGATTATTTCGAACGCATCATGCACTACAAATTGTCTGGCTCCAATGGCAAAAGTCCTGCAAGATAACTTTGGAATCGAACGGGGCATGATGACAACAATTCATGCCTACACCAATGACCAAGTAATCCTAGATTTCCCTCATAAAGATCTCAGGCGCGCACGTGCAGCCGCTACATCCATCATTCCAAGTAGTACTGGCGCGGCAAAGGCAATTAGCTTGGTTCTGCCAGAGCTCAAGGGAAAGATGGATGGGTATGCAATGCGAGTTCCCGTTCCAGTCGGTTCTGTGACAGATTTAAACGTCGAACTCTCTCGAGAGGTATCTGCTGCAGAAATCAATGCAGCGCTTAAGGCTGCTGCGCAAGGACCACTCAAGGGAATCTTGGAGTACACCGAAGATCCCATCGTCTCCGCCGACATCGTCACTAACCCACACTCATGCATCGTCGATAGCCAGTTGACCAAGGTAATCGGCAAGAGCGCAAAGGTTGTGGGTTGGTATGACAATGAGTGGGGCTATTCCAATCGCCTAGTTGATTTAGTCTCTTTCGTCGGTCGAACGCTCTAAGTAGTCACGATTGACCCTATGCAAACGCTAGAGTCCTTTGATTTCACAGATAAGCGAGTGATACTTCGCTGTGATTTGAATGTGCCCATCAAGAATGGCCAGATCACCGATCCTGGTCGAATCGTGGCATCGCTGCCGACAATCGAGATAATTCGAGAGAAGTGCCGCTCGATCGTCATCTTGGCGCATCTTGGCCGCCCCAAGGAGGGGTTTGCGCCTGAATTTTCCCTGACTCCAGTTGCTAATCGCCTTGGTGAGTTGTTAAAGGATGTTGTCTCCTGTGCCTCTGATATCGCAGAGGCAAAACAACTTGCCGATGCGCGTCCAGGGACAGTCGTACTTCTCGAGAACATTCGCTTCTTCTCGGCAGAGACGAGTAAAGATGATCGTGAGCGTGCAATCTTTGCACGAGAATTAGCCACACTAGGGGATATATATGTGGGTGATGGATTCGGCGCGGTTCATCGCAAACACGCCTCTGTCTTTGACCTACCGCAATTGATGCCGCATTGCGCAGGACGATTGATCTATGCGGAGATGCGAATCCTCAATACCTTAGCGACCGATCCTGATCGACCTTATGGTGTGATTCTTGGTGGAGCAAAAGTTTCAGACAAGATCGGCGTCATTAGTAATCTTTTAGATCGCGTGGATATTTTGGCTATCGGCGGCGGAATGGCATTTACCTTTCTTGCAGCGCTTGATAAGGAGATTGGTAAATCACTCGTTGATCGAGAGCTGATTCCTCAAGTCCGTGAATTGATCTCGCGAGCAAAGGAGCGCGGGGTCACATTGTTGTTGCCTGAAGATGTAGTAATTGCGCCCGCATTCGCAGCAGACTCTCCGGCATCAACGGTCTCCGTGGATTCGATTCCATCCGATCAGATCGGATTGGATATAGGACCAGTGAGCGCTACACGGTATGCAAAGGCGCTTGAGAACTGCCGAACTGTTTTTTGGAATGGACCTATGGGGGTCTCCGAGTTTCCAGCATTCGCCAACGGAACTCGGGTAATCGCCCAATCCCTCGCGCAACTTCCTGGGCTAAGTGTCATTGGCGGTGGTGATTCGGCCGCTGCCATTCGACTCTTGGGCTTTGATGATGAGCAATTCGGTTACATCTCTACCGGCGGGGGAGCCTCACTTGAGTTCCTCGAGGGCAAAGAATTACCCGGCATCAAAGTATTGGAGAGTTCATGACAGCAGATACTCACTACCCCGAGCAACCCACCAGCGCTGAGCGAAAACCTCTAATTGCTGGAAATTGGAAGATGAACCTCAATCATCTCGAAGCAATCGCAGTCACTCAAAAGTTGGCTTTCCTTCTTAATGAGAAGGATTATGAAGTCAGTGATGTTGCACTCTTGCCGCCATTTGTTGATATTCGCTCGGTACAGACATTAATAGATGGTGATCGCCTCCAACTCCTTTACGGCGCGCAAGATCTTTCGCCATTCCCTTCGGGGGCATATACCGGGGATATCTCAGGTGCCATGTTGGCTAAACTCGGTTGCACCTTTGTTCTCGTTGGACATTCTGAGCGGCGTACTCACCACAACGAAAGTAATAGCGTTGTGAATAGCAAAGTCAAAGCGGCGCTATCGCATGGTCTCACGCCAATTCTCTGTGTTGGTGAGAGTAGCGAGATTCGTAACGGGGGCGGGCATGTGGAATTTGTTGTTGGACAACTTAACGAGTCGTTGGCTGGCATTACTCCAGCTCAAGTGAAGAAGTGCGTAATTGCATACGAGCCCATTTGGGCAATAGGTACTGGAAAGAGTGCAACCGCTGAGGATGCCCAAGAGATGAGCCTTGCAATCCGTAGTCGCGTGGCCAAGCTTGCCAATGGGCCCGTAGCAAGCCAGATTCGAATCCTTTATGGAGGTTCGGTCAAGGCTTCCCTAATCAAGGAGATCATGGCCTGCGCTGACGTTGATGGGGTTCTGGTGGGTGGGGCGAGCCTTGACCCCGAAGAGTTCGCCAAAATAGCGAAGTTCCACAAGTTTTAACCGGTATCCTTAAGGCCCACATCCTAGGAGTCGCAATGGTTCTCGGTCTTTCCATCTTCCTCATCCTCACCAGCGCGTTGATGATCTTGCTGGTCCTACTCCATAAGGGCAAAGGAAGTGGATTATCGGATCTCTTCGGCGGTGGGGTCTCGTCGACCTACGGTGGTTCATCGGTCGTTGAGCGAAACCTTGATCGTCTCACCATCATCGTGGGTGGGCTCTGGTTTGCCGGAATAGTCGCGCTCGGCTTGTTGTTAAAGGGTTAGTAGGAGTTCACGAGAGGATCTGCAATGAGTGGAAGTGCAATTAGAGGTAGCCGTGTTGGCGCTGGACCTATGGGTGAGGCAGAACGTGGTGAGGCGATTGCGCGCTTTCGCATCTCGTATTGGTGTGCAAACGGTCATGAGACCCGTCCATCTTTCGCTGACGATGGCACAGTAACTCCTCCTGATGAGTGGGATTGCCCGCGCTGTGGTTTTCCAGCGGGACGAGATAAATCCTCTCCACCAAAGCCGATCAAGAATGAGCCATATAAAACCCATCTCGCTTATGTGAAAGAGCGACGTTCAGCCACCGAAGGTGCAGCGCTTCTCGAAGAGGCCCTTAAGAAGTTACGCGGAGAGATTGACTAAATCTCGTTAGCTCATCGCGTGTCAGATGAGCATGGACTACCTGCCGACCAATCTCGGTCAACACCTCACAATCTCCTAGCGCTTGAGCTCGAAGAAGTTCGCCAAAAGAATACCTCTCTTGAGGAATAGGAAAATCCTCTACACCTCCTCTTTCACCGCCATCAAGAGTGATGATCAAAAATGAGCCAAATGCTGGGCCGCCTTTATGGCATTGACCAGTGGAGTGGAGATAGCGCGGTCCATATCCAAATGTCACTTTTTTATCGAGAGCGCGGAACCTATCCTGTAAGCCCTGACGAATTTCATGCATAGTGCGGCCAATCTCACTATCGCGCATGGGTACAAAAGCGAGCACCCCGATATACCCGCCTGGGTGAGTAAATTTTTGATCGATAAAGGCAAGCGCTCCTTGAGTGGTCTGGACCATATGATGCGCAAAGGTGCCACCTGCAGTGAGGGCTTTACTGGTCGCACTTTTGGCGCGAGCAACGTCAGGTTGGTCAAAGGGGTTAACCTCAAGAGCAGAACCAAGAAGCGCCACGGTCCACTCCCACAAATAGAATGAGGCTCCTAACGCAAGGGCGCTGGCCTTTCGCACCATGTCACTGACATCCTGTTGCGCCCCCTTAACGGGAATGATTCCACGCCCTTCTTTGCCAGTGGACTCTGCAACTAATTGCTCCACCCAATCGCTGAAAGGTTGATCAGGTAAGACCAAGTAGGGTGCATGAGCAAGGATTTCTTGAGTGAGTTGAATCGCTAGATTTTCTCCTCCAGATTGTTGCAGTTCTTCGCGCATATCCGCAGCATCATCCAGAAGCACTGCGCAATCTACGCCTATGAGTGATGCCGGTAATAAACCAAAGATTGATAGTGCACTGAAACGTCCACCTACATTCGCCTGACCGGCAAAGGAACGAACGTGATTTTCATCCGCCCATGCAAGTAGCGGTGAACCAGGATCAGAGATCACGACAACATGGTTTTCAATAGGCAATCCACCCTCTTGAAGGCACGCCTGGATTGCTTTCAGATGAGAGAGAGTTTCAATTGTCTCACCAGATTTCGATGAGATGATGAAGAGCGTCTGTGTTGGATCGGCATTAATCACCTCTGCCACGTCCGCAGGATGAGTTGAATCTAATACCAACAATTCCCGCCCGTAGTGAGTGGCAATGACTTCGGGAGCAAGTGAGGATCCACCCATGCCTGAAAGGACTATTCGGCCAATCTGAGCAGCGCGTGCCCATGCCGACAGCGCATCAAGGGCAGGAAGTAACTCTCGTGATTTCTCTGGAAGTCCAATCCACCCCAGACGATCTTGGGCGATCGGTTGGGCTTGTGCACCCCACAGGGAGATATCTGCCCTCGCAAGTCTTTCGTTTGCTTCACACAATTGCGCGAGTGAGTATTGACTCATAATTGCGCCGATATGGTCGCGATGAGCGCTTCCCAGGCATCATTGAATTTTGCAATCCCATCTCGCTCAAGTTCTTTCACCACCGCATCGTAAGAGATGCCCAACTCGGCAAGCTGATTGAAAATCTGGTTAGATTCGGCATAGGTTCCAGTAATTGAGTTTGCAATCGAGCCTGAGAATGCACGTGCAGCGTGAATGGTCCCCTCAGGCATAGTGTTCACTGTGTCAGGTGCTACCAATTCGACCACATACTTTGCTGGATCGTAGGCTTTATCTTTCACTCCAGTAGATGCCCAGAGCGGTCTTTGGAGCGCTCCACCTGAGAGCGCGATTCTCTGCCATCGATCCGAGCTACTAATCTCTTCGAAAATTTGATAGGCCAATCGCGCATTCGCTACAGCGGCTCTGCCTCGCAGACTCTTTGCCGCAGGATCCTTCATCGCGTCAAGTAGGGGATCAATAGCGCTATCCACTCGGCTGACGAAGAAAGATGCAACAGATGCGATTCCGCTCAAGGGCTTGCCATCTGAAATTCGCTCTTCGAGTCCTTCGATATAGGCCAACAAAACCTCTCGATACCTCTCTAACGAGAAAATCAGGGTCACGTTCACTGATATCCCCTCACGAATCAAAGTCGTGATGGCGGGTAAGCCCGCCTGGGTTGCCGGAACTTTGATGAACAGGTTTGGCCTACTCACTTGGCTCCACAGTTCACGAGCCTGAAGAACCGTAGCAACCTCCTCATGGGCAAGCCGTGGATCTACTTCAATACTCACCCTTCCATCCAACCCGGATGTATTCGAAAAAATTTCGAGCAATTGATCACAAGCCTTCTGAACATCCTCAGTGGTGATTATGCGAATAGCTTCATCCGCGCTTTTCCCGTGCAGCGCAGCGATTGCCTCCTTGTACGTCGAGGCATCTTTGAGTGCATTTGCAAAGATCGCAGGATTGGTCGTAACTCCAACAACGTTCGCAGTGCGAGTGAGATGGCGGAGAGATTTTTCATCATCCACCGTCAAGCGCGAACGTGATAGATCATCAAGCCAAATGGAGGTTCCAGCGCGCGAGATTTTTTCAAGCGTGGCGCTCATACCTAACTACCTCTTACTGACGTAATTGATTTACGTACATGAGCGAGAATGTTTTCAGGAGTAAATCCAAATTCTTTGAAGAGCTCCGGTCCAGAGGCTGAGGCGCCAAAATGATCTAATGAGAGTATTGAGCCGTAATCGCCGACAAATTCTCGCCAACCCATAGCGATACCTGCTTCGACACTCACTCGTACCTTTATCGAGTCTGGCAACACGCTCTTGCGATACTCCTCGGGTTGCTCGTTGAACCATTCGATGCAGGGTGCACTTACTACACGTAGGTGCAGTCCCTCTGATGCAGCAGATTCTGCTGCGGTAATCGCGAGCGAGACTTCAGAGCCTGTAGCGATGATTATTCCAGTCGGTTTCTCGCGTGGTTCATAGATGATGTAGGCCCCACGGGCTACTCCCTCAGCGGAGGAGAATTGGCTTCGATTGAAGACTGGCAGATTTTGCCGGGAGAGCAAGAGCGCTGCTGGCTTGTTAGAGGCAAGAATCACTCGCCAAGCAATCGCCACTTCATTTGCATCAGCGGGGCGAATGACAGCAAGTCCAGGTATCGCGCGAAGAGCTGCGCAATGCTCTATCGGTTGATGGGTTGGTCCATCCTCTCCCAAACCGATGGAATCGTGACTCCACACAAAGGTCACTGGAAGATTCATGAGAGCAGCAAGGCGTGCAGTTGGTCGCATGTAATCGCTAAATACTAGGAATGTACCGCCAAAAATTCTGGTACCACCATGGAGAGCAATCCCGTTCATGAGCGAACCCATCGCATGTTCACGAATCCCAAAATGGATGATTCGACCATAAGGATTCTCTGGGAGGAAATCGCCGCCACCTTCAATCGTGGTGTTATTACTCTCGGCTAAGTCAGCGGAACCACCCCAGAATTCAGGGAGCAATTGGCTGATTCTTTGGATGGTGTCACCTGATGCTTTTCGCGTGGAGATCTCTTTGTCGTGGGAGAAATCTGCAGTAATTTGATTGAGAATCGAAGAATCGATGGTGCCCGAGATCATCCGATGCAAATTCGCTGCGCGCTCGGGGTTAGCCTGCTGCCAGGCAGTGAATTGAGTACTCCACTGGTCATGTAATCCTCTACCTCGATCACTTACCTTTCGTACATGGGTGAGAATCTCATTGGGCAATTGGAAATCTTTCTCGGGGTCAAGGCCAAGTGCTGATTTAGTGGCCGCCACCTCATCTTTCCCAAGTGCCGCACCATGCGATTTTGAGGTTCCACGTAACTTTGGCGCAGGCCAAGCGATAACGCTCTTCAAGCGAATCAATGTTGGTTTTTCACTCTGCGCTTTCGCAGTGAGAAGTGCGGTATGTAACGCTGTGATATCGACGCTTCCATCCTGAGCCGTTGCTACATGAAGAACATTCCACCCATATGCTCGATATCGTGCATCAACATCTTCACGGAATGCAAGAGAGATATCGCCCTCGATAGTGATGTCATTGTCATCGTAGATGACAATGAGGTTATGGAGTTTTTGCAGCCCAGCAATCGATGAGGCTTCGGCGCTTACGCCCTCTTGCAAATCACCGTCAGAGGCGAGCACATAAATGTAATGATCAAATAGCGATTCATTCTTCGGAGCGTGTGGGTCTAATAGCCCTCGCTCGAATCGAGCAGCCATTGCCATTCCCACGCCATTAGCAATACCTTGACCGAGCGGTCCGGTGGTGGTCTCGACTCCCGCCGTATGTCCAAATTCAGGATGGCCAGGAGTTTTTGAACCTAACTTTCGGAAGGATTTGATGTCATCGAGAGTCAATCCATATCCGCAGTAGAGAAGTTGGGTGTAGAGAGTTAGCGATGAGTGGCCACAGGAGAGAATGAAGCGATCCCGCGCAATCCACTCTGGATCATGTGGATTATGGCGAAGATGAAATTGAAAGAGAAGATATGCAGCAGGTGCCAGGGCCATAGCCGTTCCTGGGTGGCCATTGCCAGCGCGTTGGACTGCATCTGCGGCGAGGGCTCGCGCATAGGTAATCGCCTGCTCGTCGAGGGGGGACCAGTTCTGTGGAAGTGAGGGCGCAGGCACGCCATGACCCTACCTAAATGGCTGTCGATGGCGAGGGAGCAACGCGCGAGAAAGCTCGCACCCGAAGGGCGTGGCGGACCAACGTGCTCCACAGCGCAACTGCACCAAGCAGGTGCGCCATCACCAACAGCTCCGGAACGCCTGTGAAGTACTGGAGGTACCCAATGGCTCCTTGCGCACAAGTGAGTGCAAAAAGTCTCCATGCATGCGCTTTTCGCATGGCAAGTAACTCCTGATTGTTCACCACTGGTGCAAAGTTGAGTATCAGCATGTAGCTAATCAATAAACCGATAAAGGCGATGACCAAGTCTGCATGTAACCACGCGACTGTACGTATCTCGAATCCAAATCGCGGCGCCGTGGTATCGCCCGCATGTGGCCCACTGCCAGTGACGATGATTCCCATCGTGATCACCAATACCCCAAGCAGGAGCAAGGCACGAATGAGGTTTCGTGCGATAGGTGCGGTGGAGTCCTTGTCGCCACGCCCTGGATATCCTCTGCTCCGCTCCACCAAAGCAACAGCGCCGCCAATCAATGCGATGGAGAGAATGAAGTGCGAACCCACCGCTGCAGGGTGAAGTTCGGTGAGTACGGTAATTCCACCGACAACTCCCTGACCTAGAATCCCTAACACCTGGGAAGCGGCAAGCAATCGCAAATCTCGGCGCTTTGATTTGAGAACCCAGATCACTACCGCAACTGCAATAGCAAAGAGCACGAAGGTCAGTAAGCGATTGATAAATTCAATCCAAATATTTAAGGGATCTTCAGCTTGATGCGGTGAAGGTAAGAATGAGCCCGGTGCGCATTCAGGCCAGGTAGGACACCCCAAGCCCGAATTGGTCAATCGCACCGCGCCTCCTGTGAGAACGATCGCGGATTGGGCAACTAGGAGTCCTCGAACGAGAAATAGCCCCAAACGAGAGAGCGAGGGGGTATCAGGGGACATATCGGGGAGCCTAGCCGAGGTCGCCTCGCCCAGCGGCCTTGTAAGTGGCGGGTAGCCGCGAATTACGACACAATATCGTTGTGAAATTCGCAACCCCTGAGCTCAAGACTCGGGAGCTTATTGCCCGCTCCATTTTGGAGAATGGGCCGTCGAGCGCGCTCGTACTCTCGGAGCGATTGGGTATCACGCCAGCAGGGATACGACGCCACCTCGATGCCTTGGTTGATGAGGGGGTTATCGAACCGCGCGAACCTCGTATTCGCGAAGCCGGTCGCGGACGCCCGTCCAAAGTATTTGTCATGACCGATCTCGGTCGCGCCTCATTTGAGCATTCATATGATGACTTAGCAATCTCTGCACTTCGTTTTATTGCTCAAGGGGCTGCTGCCTCAGGGGCTGGCGCAGTCACTGCATTCGCCCACGCCCGCGCTGAGGAGATGGAACGAAAATTTCATCTGGTGACGAAAAATGCCGTAAAGAATTCCGCTCTAGCGCTCGCCGATTTTCTCACCGATGAGGGTTATGCAGCAAATGTGCATGAATTACCGATCGGCGTGGAAATCTGCCAACATCATTGTCCAATTGCCCACGTAGCGGCTGAATTTCCTCAGATGTGTGAGACCGAGACCGAAGTTTTCTCGAAGATTTTGGGGACACATGTACAACGTTTGGCGACTATCGCACACGGCGATGGCGTTTGCACAACAGTGATACCAAATAACGCACTATCCAATCGAACCAATCAAGCCACTCCTACAAAAAAGCAGACGAAAGGCAAGGCAAGCGCATGAGCGCAACCACACACCCAGAACTCGAAGGTCTTGGCAAATATCAGTATGGCTGGTCAGATGCTAATGATGTCGGAGCGAACTCTCGCCGTGGCCTCAATGAAGAGGTCGTGCGAGATATCTCGGCGAAGAAGAGCGAGCCTGAATGGATGCTCAACCTTCGTCTCAAGGGTCTTTCCCTCTTTGATAAGAAGCCCATGCCCAATTGGGGTTCCGATCTCTCTGGTATCAAATTCGATGACATCAAGTACTTCGTCCGCTCAACTGAAAAGCAGGCGACATCATGGGAAGAACTTCCTGATGACATCAAAAACACCTATGACCGACTTGGAATACCCGAGGCGGAGAAGAATCGACTGATTGCAGGAGTCGCAGCGCAATATGAATCTGAGGTGGTCTATCACTCGATTCGCGAGGATCTGGAAGCACAAGGCGTGCTCTTCCTCGATACCGATACTGCGCTCAAAGAGCACGAAGATGTCTTCAAAGAGTATTTCGGTACGGTTATTCCAGTGGGCGATAACAAGTTCGCAGCGCTAAACACTTCAGTCTGGTCAGGGGGCTCGTTCGTCTATGTTCCAAAGGGCGTTCACGTCGAGATTCCTCTTCAAGCATACTTCCGAATAAATACCGAGAACATGGGACAGTTCGAACGTACCTTAATCATCGCTGATGAAGATTCATATGTACATTATGTCGAAGGGTGTACAGCACCTATCTATTCATCTGACTCACTTCACTCTGCAGTGGTAGAAATCATTGTGAAGAAGAACGCTCGTGTGCGTTATACGACCATTCAAAATTGGTCGAACAACGTCTACAACCTCGTCACCAAGCGCGCGGTCTGCCAAGAAGGTGCAACTATGGAGTGGATCGACGGAAATATCGGCTCCAAAGTGACGATGAAATATCCAGCAGTCTTTTTGATGGGAGCTCATTCAAAAGGTGAGACGCTATCTATCGCATTCGCAGGTGAAGGCCAACATCAAGATGCTGGCGCAAAAATGGTGCATGCTGCGCCACACACCTCTTCAACCATCATCAGCAAGTCAGTGGCTCGTGGGGGCGGTCGGACTTCATATCGGGGTTTGGTAAAGGTAGAAAAAGGTGCCCACCACTCCAAGAGCACTGTGAAATGTGATGCCCTCCTTGTAGACACCATCTCACGCTCGGATACCTATCCCTATGTAGATGTTCGAGAAGACGATGTTCAGATGGGACATGAAGCAACCGTCTCCAAGATTAGCGATGACCAACTCTTCTATTTGATGTCGCGCGGACTTTCAGAAGATGAAGCGATGGCGATGATCGTGCGAGGTTTTGTCGAACCCATCGCCCGTGAACTTCCTATGGAATACGCCTTGGAACTCAATCGATTGATTGAACTCCAGATGGAAGGGGCAGTTGGTTAATGTCCGTAGCAGAACTCTCTCTTCCCACCGGTCGCGAAGAAGCCTGGCGCTTTACTCCGCTGCCACGAATCATTGGAGTCCTCAATGGCTCTGTGAAACAGGGCTCGGCGCTCGTTCGAGATATCTCCCATCCAGCAGGAGTGAAAGTCTCAACAACCGCGGGCAGTAATCCACGGATTGCTCCCGAGGATTTTGCGGCAGCGATGGCGATCTCGCACTCTGCGGAGATGCTCGTCGTAGAGATACCGACTGATGTGCAAGCGGTGGAACCCATCGTAATTGATCGCACTGGGGCAACGCTTGCTGTGGCAAGTTTTGAACGTATTGTGATTCGGGCGGGCAGACATGCTCAAGCGACCGTTGTATTGCATAACTCGGGTTCAGCGATCCTCTCCGAAGATATCGAAATCGAGTTAGGTGATGGCGCTCACCTGACTTTCATCTCCCTTCAGGAGTGGGAGAACGATGCAACGCATCTTGGCCGCCATCAAGCAGTTATCGGCAAAGATGCCAAACTCACTCTCATCGAAGTAACGCTTGGTGGCGCGACCGTGCGATTACTTCCACGAGTGAATTTCACCGCCACCGGCGGAGAAATTGATGCCTACGGTCTCTACTTCGCTACGAGTGGTCAACATTTAGAGCATCGCGTCCACGTGGAACATGATCAGCCACATTGCCGCTCTCGAGTTACCTACAAAGGTGCGCTCCTCGGAGAATCTGCTCGCACTGTCTGGTTTGGAGATGTTGCGATTCGTCCTACAGCGGTAGGGACAGACACCTATGAACTGAATCGGAACTTGCTTCTCTCCGATGGCGCTCGCGCAGATTCTGTACCAAACCTTGAAATCGAAACGGGAGAGATAGTTGGGGCTGGACATGCAAGCGCAACTGGTCGCTTCGATGACGACCAACTCTTCTACCTCATGTCGCGCGGTATACCTTCCACCCAAGCGCGCAGGTTGGTCTTACGTGGATTCTTCGCTGAACTCTTGCGCAACATTAAGAACGAGAGCATCGAAGAGAGATTGATGGCGCGAATTGATCGTGAATTGGCTCAGGTGAATGGATGAAAGCCACGATTAAAAAAAGCGAGCTGACTCCAGGAGTGCCTAAATTGGTTATGGTCGATGACACCCCAGTCTGTGTTGCCTTGATAGATGGCGAGGCATTCGCTATTGGAGATACCTGCACTCACTCTGATGCCTCCCTGAGCGAAGGTGAACTCAATGGCTCACTTATCGAATGTTGGCTCCATGGAGCCGAATTCGATATGCGTACCGGTGAGGCAGTAACCCCTCCGGCAACTGCGCCGGCCAAGAAATTTGATGTACATATTGATGGTGAAGATGTCACCATCTCGAGAACTTAAGGAGCGGAGATGTCAGTTCTAGAAATCAAGAACCTTCAGGTATCTGTTGATACAGAGAATGGTCCGCGAGAGATTCTCTGTGGCGTGGATCTAACGATTAAGAGTGGTGAGACCCATGCAATCATGGGGCCAAATGGTTCGGGCAAGTCAACGTTGGCATATTCGATCGCCGGTCACCCCAAGTATTCAATCACTGGTGGCTCTGTCGCTCTCGACGGCGTCGATGTACTTGAAATGAGCGTAGATGAGCGAGCAAGAGCAGGACTTTTTCTGGCCATGCAATATCCAGTAGAAGTTCCAGGGGTCTCGGTTTCGAATTTCTTGCGATCGGCAGCGACCGCCATTCGAGGCGAAGCACCAAAGGTACGTACCTGGGTTGGTGAAGTGAAGGATGCTATGAGTTCACTTGGAATGGATCCAACTTTTTCTGAGCGAAATGTCAATGAGGGATTCTCAGGTGGCGAGAAGAAACGTCATGAGATTTTGCAAATGGAGTTGTTGAAACCAAAGATTGCGATTCTTGATGAGACCGATTCCGGACTTGATGTCGATGCGCTTCGAATGGTCTCTGAAGGAGTCAATCGAATCAAGTCTAAAAGTGAAGTTGGCATTATGCTTATCACGCACTACACCAGAATTCTTCGTTACATCAAACCAGATTTCGTCCATGTTTTTGCCGGGGGAAAGATTGTCGAACAAGGCGGGGCAGAACTTGCCGATCGACTTGAATCCGAAGGATATGCGGAGTACACGCGTAGCTAATGCCAGCATTAGATGTAGATCTGTTGCGAGCGGACTTTCCGATCCTCTCAAGGATAGTTCGAAACGGCCACAAACTCATCTACTTGGATAATGGCGCAACTGCACAGAAACCTTACTCTGTTGTTGATGCTGAACGCGATTTCTACCTTAACCACAATGCTGCAGCCCATCGTGGCGCTCACCTACTCGCCGAAGAAGCGACTGATGCTTTCGAAGGCGCCCGAAGGACCGTTGCATCATTTCTCACTGCTCAAGTTGATGAAATCATCTTCACGAAGAGCGCAACTGAATCCCTGAACGCCGTCGCATACGGCTTTTTGAACTCCAGTATTGGTGCACAAGATACGAAATCTCCCTTCTACGTAAATTCATCCATGAACATCGTGGTCTCAGAGTTAGAGCATCATGCAAATCTTCTACCGTGGCAACAACTAGCCCAGCGAACGGGTGCAACGCTTCGGTGGTTCCCAGTCGATCATCAAGGACGGATGAATCTTCAAGATATCAATGTGATTATCGATGAGAAGACGGCAGTTGTAGCGCTCACGCATCAATCCAACGTTACGGGAGCCATAACTGATGTCGAGCGAATTTCGAAGCGAGTACGCGAGGTCGGTTCGATATTCGTTCTCGATGCATGTCAATCAGTTCCGCATTTCGGTGTAGATGTATCAGCGCTCGACATAGATTTCCTTACATTTTCCGGCCATAAAGCGCTCGGCCCTACCGGTGTGGGCGTGCTGTGGGGACGATATGAATTGCTCGAACAGATGCCGCCGATGCTCACCGGTGGTTCAATGATTGAAAGTACAACTATTGATTCAGCTAAATTTGCCGCTCCGCCGAAAAGGTTTGAAGCAGGTGTTCCCAATATGGCGCAAGTAGTTGGTTTGTCTGCTGCGATCGAATACCTGAACAACGTGGGAATGTTTGCGATTGAAGAACATGAACAGCAGTTAACTGCTAGGGCACTTGAGGGCCTAACGGCCATTCCTGGATTGACCATCGTTGGTCCCACAGACCTAAAGGAGCGTGGTGGTGTTCTCTCATTCACTGTCGATGGCATTCACCCCCACGACATGGGGCAAGTACTCGATGACAAGGGAATTGCGGTACGTACAGGACATCATTGCGCATGGCCTTTGATGCAATCGATGAAAGTCCAGGCAACCACCCGAGCGAGTTTCTACCTTTATAACACTGCACATGAGATCGATGAATTGATTGCCGGCATCATTGATGCCAAGAGATTCTTCAAGGTGTAGTTCAGGTGAGAAGATGAGTTTAGAATCGCTCTACCAAGAAATTATCCTAGATCATTACAAGAACCCACATTACAAAGAATTACACGCGCCTTACGATGTTGAAGTCCATCACAACAATCCAAGTTGTGGTGATGAGGTGACTCTCCGACTCTCGGTGGAGAAGGGAATCGTTGCTTCAATCTCGTGGAATGGGGTTGGGTGCTCGATCTCGCAAGCCAGCACCTCGATAATGTGTGATTTGGTAAACGGCAGCTCAAAAGTTCAGGGCCTAGAATTGGAGCGGCTCTTCCTCGAACTTATGCAGAGCAAAGGGAATTTTTCTGGCGATGTCGAGGTTCTAGAGGATGCAGTGGCCTTCTCGGGGGTGGCGAAATATCCAGCTCGAGTAAAGTGTGCGTTACTGGGTTGGATGGCTTTTCGAGACGCGGCGCTTCGTGAAAATTAACAGGATAAGAGTGAGAATGATGAAGAGAACGGGGAGAATGTGAGCACATCTATCGAGGATTTAACCGAAGCAATGAAGGATGTCGTCGATCCTGAATTGGGAATCAACGTGGTCGATCTCGGCCTGGTTTACGGCATCACTGTCGACTCCTCCAACATCGCAGTTCTAGATATGACGCTCACTTCGGCAGCATGCCCGCTCACAGATGTCATCGAAGATCAGACCAAGCGCGCCCTCGATGGTCTTGCCGATGATGTGCGCATTAATTGGGTGTGGATGCCGCCATGGGGGCCCGATAAAATCACCGAATCCGGGAGAGAGCAATTGCGCGCCCTCGGATTCACTGTTTAGTTCTGCTAGTCCCTGGAATTTACAATGACTATGCAGGCGCCATGGATGATGTATCGCTCCATGACGCAAGACCAGTCGGTCAAAAACATAAAGCTACAACCGGGTACATTTAAGCGGATAGTTTCATTCGCGAACCCATATAGAACCCAAGTCATCTTCTTTCTTATCACAGTGATCATTGATGCTGTGCTTGTGATAACGACTCCTTTATTGCTTTCCCGTTTGATCGATGATGGAGTCATTCCTAAGAATGGTTCGATAGTCACAATTATTGCACTGGTAATCGCAGCGTTGGCTATTTTCGATGCAGTGATGAATATTGTTGGTCGATGGTTTAGCTCTCAAATCGGTGAGGGCTTAATCTTTGATTTACGTTCACAGGTTTTTGAACATGTTCAGCGACAATCAATCGCATTCTTTACTAGAACTCAGACTGGCGCACTGATTTCAAGATTAAACTCCGATGTCATTGGTGCGCAGCAAGCGTTCACTTCAACGCTTGCCGGAGTAGTTTCTAACGTTCTCTCCCTTCTTCTCGTGCTTGGGGCAATGCTCTATCTATCATGGCAAATCACCCTGATTTCCCTCATCTTGGTACCGATTTTCCTCTTACCATCTCGCGCAATGGGGCGACGCATCCAAGTGCTCACGCGAGATTCTATGAACGGCAATGCAGAGATGTCTGGGATGATGAACGAACGTTTTAACATCTCAGGAGCCCTATTAGTCTCACTGTACGGCGACGGCAAAGTGGAGGGGGAAAGTTTTCGAGGGAAGGCTCGAAAAGTTGCGGATATTGGTATCAAGATTGCATTGGCTAACCGGATCTTTTTCATTGGCCTGACCCTTGTCGCTTCCATTTCCACAGCGATTGCATATGGGCTGGGTGGACAGTTAGCTATTTCCGGAGCGATTTCTGTTGGAAAACTCCTGGCGATAGCGGCACTTTTGGCGAGGCTCTATGGTCCACTTACTGCGCTTTCGAATGTTCGGGTAGATGTCATGACTGCTTTAGTCTCTTTCGAGCGTGTTTTTGAAGTTCTAGATTTAGAGCCCATGGTGAAATCCCCGGCGCATCCTAAAAAAATGCCAGAGAATACGCGTTTGGTATTCGATAGCGTCGATTTTTCCTATCCCAAAGGTTCAGAAATATCCCTGGCATCCTTGGAAACTGTCGCAAAATCCGAGATGTCACATAGCGAACAAATTCTCCACAATCTCTCTTTTATTGCGGAAGAGGGAGAGATGGTTGCCCTTGTTGGCCCATCAGGGGCTGGAAAGACCACCATCATTTCCTTGATACCTCGTCTTTACGATGTCACTGGCGGCTCGGTTTCGATTGGCGGAGTGGATATTCGAGAAATATCGCTGAAACAATTGCGGCGAACGATTGGTGTTGTCACTCAGGATGCTCATCTATTCCATGACACCATTGAATCAAATCTTCGATATGCAAAGGTAGATGCATCTTCTGCTCAACTTCAAAATGCTTGTGAGCTGGCGCAGATTTGGGACCTAGTAACTTCGCTCCCAGAGGGTTTACAGACGATGGTAGGGGAGCGGGGCTATCGCCTTTCAGGTGGGGAAAAAGCTCGTCTGGCTATCGCTCGCTTGATTTTGAAAGATCCGAAGATAGTGCTGCTTGACGAGGCGACAGCGCACCTCGATGCCGAGAATGAGGCGTTAGTCCAATTGGCTTTTAAGGAAGTTCTTAGAGGCAGGACGAGCATCATCATTGCTCATCGACTCTCTACCATTCGCGAGGCTGATCAAATTCTGGTTCTCGATGAGGGGGGAATAGTTGAGCGAGGTACACACGAATCTCTACTAAACAGTAGAGGGCTATATGGCGATCTCTATCAAAGACAATTTTCAAGTTAGACAAAAGATATCGGAGTAATTAATTCTTCACCCGTTCACCTTTGTAAAGCGCGATTCTGGTACCCGCGATTAGGAGCGCGAAAATCCACCATTGAATGGCATAAGCAAGGTGCGGCCCTTCACCAGGAGGAGTGAGTGGAGTAATCGCAAGCCCTGAATTACTCGCTGATTTTTGTAACTTTAGGTATTTATGAAAAGTTTCTCCCGAAAAGACTTCTTGAAGTGATAACTCATCTATCCGACCGATTCTCGGCGCAGGAAGGGCGAAGAAGATGCCGCTTGACGCACTTGCATCGTCATATTTTCGCAGGATGCCTTCAATGGTGACATTACCTCTGGGCGGTTCTGGAATTTTGGTCGTGGTCGCGGCATCTTGATTCGTTTCAATCCACCCTCGGTCAACCCAAATCGGTGCCACTTCGCTGTCACTAGGGATAAAAAGTGAGAGCACCTCGAGTCCATAACGTTCTTGAAAATAGTGACCGCGGAATAATTTTTGGAAAGTAGGTTCAAATCGACCCTCGATGGAAACTTTCATCCATGCGTCAGCCTCCTTTTGTGTTGAGGAACTTAATTGCATCGCTTCTTGCGACAGCGCCACTTTGATATTTTGGGTGATGTCATGACGAAGTTGATATCTATCAAATTGCCAGAAGCCAAGCCGAACACAGAATACGATTGCTAGAAGAGCAATAAGCGAGAAAAGAATGGAGCTACTTCGACTCTTCGCTGCCATGCCTAATACTAGGGCTCTCGATAGCCCGACTATCCATACGACCGAGGGATTCTGGTCTCAACACCGTTTCTCTACCCGCATTTGCAACGATGACGGCAATGTACGGAACGATGACGGCACCCACTAAAGTGAACCAGCGCCAAGGGCTGGGAAGCAAGACTGTTGCAATGAAACAGGCGGTGCGAAACATCATGGAATAGAAGTAGCGAATTTGCCTAGCGCGTTGATCAACCGTGAGCGATGGCTGGGCATCTGTAATGGAGTGGATTTCGCCCTCATCTTTCGCCATGACATAACGGTAGAGAGTTCCACCGTGCTCCGCATTATTTACTGTATTGGGTTACGTGCCAGTAGCGAATGGAGCCGATACCGTGTATCTCATGGGGTCTCAGGAGGGGTCTGGCCAAGGGGAGCGCACTCTCGGGCCGAGGGTGGTGTTAGTCACTGGTGGAAACCGAGGAATAGGTAGAGCGATTGCAGAACGTTTTGCCAAGGCTGGAGATCGGGTTGTTATAGGACATCGAACGAACGCAGCCCCTGATTTTTCCCAGCGTATTGTTTCGATCAATCTCGATGTCACCGATGTGGCGACGCTAGATGCAGCTTTTGCATCAATCGAAAACGAATTGGGTCCGGTAGAGGTTTTGATTGCTAATGCGGGAATCACGAAAGATAACTTGATATTACGTATGAGTGATGAAGAATTCGACCAAGTCAATGACGTCAATTTCGGAGGCGCTTTCAAAACCGCAAAACGCGCCTCTAAGGGAATGTTAAAGCTAAAGCGAGGAAGGCTCTTGTTTATTGGCTCAGTCGTTGCCCTTTTGGGTAGCGCAGGTCAAAGTAACTACGCTGGAACTAAATCAGCATTGATTGGTTTGGCTCGTTCGCTAGCGCGCGAGCTAGGCTCTCGCAACATCACTGCAAATGTAATCGCACCCGGTTTTGTGGAAACTGATATGACCGATGCGCTCACTGATGAGCGGAAATCACAGATCGCTTCTGCAATCCCGTTGGGACGATTTGCCACGCCTGCAGAAGTAGCGGAAGTGGCCTTCTTCCTCGCATCCCCTGAAGCTAGTTATATTTCTGGAGCAGTCATCCCTGTTGATGGCGGATTGGGAATGGGGCACTAAGAATGGCTGGATTAGTAAATGGTAAGAAGTTTTTGGTAACCGGTGTTCTTACGGATCAATCCATCGCGTTCCACATTGCGCGATTAATCCAAGAAGAAGGGGGAGAAGTCGTACTCTCCTCTTTCGGTCGCGCCATGAGTATCACCACTCGCATCGCAGGACGGTTACCAAAAGTTGCTCCTGTTATTGAATTAGATGTGACCAATCAAGAGCATCTCAAGGCATTGGCACCGAAGATTCGTGAATATCATTCACATTTAGATGGCGTGGTCCACTCCATCGGTTTTGCTCCCGAAAGTGCATTAGGTGGAAATTTTCTCAATACTCCTTGGGACGATGTTGCAGTGGCGCTTCATGTTTCTGCCTATTCTTTAGCGTCACTAACAATGGCATCAAAGGAATTGATGAGCGAAGGTGGCTCTGTGGTTGGCATGGATTTCGATGCATCTGTCGCTTGGCCACAATATGACTGGATGGGAGTGGCAAAGGCTGCTCTCGAATCTGCGGCTCGATATTTGGCGCGTGATTTAGGCAAAGAGAACATTCGGGTAAATCTGATTGCTGCCGGACCGATAAAGACGATGGCGGCTAAATCGATTCCCGGTTTTGCCGAATTCGAATCAGTCTGGAATCAGCGGGCGCCCTTGAATTGGGATATTGCCGACCCCGTTCCTGCCGCCAAGGGTGCAGTCGCCCTGCTCTCCGATTGGTTCCCTAAGACCACTGGCGAGATCATCCATGTTGATGGTGGGGTCCACGCCGTAGGGGCCTGAACGGATTGCTTTTCGCCGCAATTAGGCCGCTCCGCTCTCACTGGGGTACCCTTTCCCCCTGCTCTTCGAGTACTCGAAGGCAGCGCAAAGAGGAGCCCTGCTCCCACCTCTAGCCCGAACGAGGGCTTTATGGGGTCCACGCCACTTTCCTACGGGAAAGTTTGGGGCGGAGTCTCCTTGCGTTTCTTTGCGGTTCTTTCCGTTCAATTACCGAAAGAGAAGGAGAAGTTATCAGCGCAGATCCACGCATCAACGATCTCATCCGCGTGCCTGAGGTTCGATTAATCGGACCCAATGGCGAGCAAGTGGGAGTGGTGGCAATCGATCAAGCAATTCGAATGGCCGAGGAAGTTGGACTCGACCTCGTCGAAATTGCTCCCGATGCACAACCTCCAGTCTGCAAAGTGATGGATTTCGGTAAGTACAAATATGAAATCGCACAGAAGGCTCGTTTGGCTCGTAAGAATCAAACGCATGTGATTGTCAAAGAGATGAAAATGCGACCAAAGATTGACACGCACGATTATGAGACTAAGAAATCTCATATCGAACGGTTCCTTCTTGGTGGAGATAAGGTGAAAGTGACGATGATGTTCCGCGGTAGGGAGCAGGCTCGTCCTGACACAGGTTTCCGAGTGCTGCAGAAACTCTCCGAAGATGTCGCTGCAATCGCAACGGTGGAGTTCGCTCCAAAGCTCGATGGCAGAAACATGGTCATGGTTCTTGCGCCAACAAAGCGCAAGGGTTCAAACTAGAGAAAACGAAAGAGGAATTTATGCCAAAGATGAAGACGCATAGTGGCGCCAAGAAGCGCTTCAAGCTGACCGGTAGCGGAAAAATTAAGCGTGAGCGTGCGGGCAAGCGCCATCTACTCGAAGGCAAATCCTCTCGTCGCACTCGTCGACTTTCCGGTGACGTGGTGGCCAATGAGGCAACGAGTAACACGGCAAAACGACTATTAGGTTTGAAGTAAGGGAGATCTCAAATGGCGAGAGTAAAACGCGGCGTCCATGCCGCAAAGAAACGGCGCACCACACTTGAGCGAGCCAGCGGTTATACGGGCCAACGCTCACGACTGTTCTCCCGAGCCAAGGAGCAGGTCACGCACTCGATGGTCTATGCCTTCAATGACCGCAAGGATAAAAAAGGACAATTTCGTCGTCTGTGGATTACCCGTATCAACGCTGCAGCACGTGCTAATAACATGACATATAACCGTTTCATGCAGGGTCTGAAAGTTGCTGGTATCGATGTTGATCGTCGCGTTCTTGCTGACATGGCTATCAATGATCCTGTGGCATTCACTGCACTTGTTGAAGTAGCGCGAAAGAACGTTGTCCTCTCCTAACGGGATTATCACGAGCCTTCACTCGAGCCATGTTGCTCGCGTGAAGGCTCTTCACGCATCTAAAGGCAGAAAAATTGCTAAGCAATTCATTGCCGAGGGGCCTGCCGCTGTTCTGGCAGCGTTAGATTCAGAGAGGTTCCCGGTGGACACCTTGTATGTCACCGAGAGCGGAGCAGAGCTTCTTCCGAATACATCACTTTCACGAGCAATCTATCTCTCTGAAAAAGTAATGTCATCGATCTCTACCGTTGAACACTCTCAAGGGGTACTTGCGCTATGTTCGGTTGAAGAGGAGAAGAACGCGGAAAAAGTAGATGATATCTTCGCTAATACAGATCTCCCGCTTATCTACTGCTTCGAAATCAATGACCCCGGGA
>SYAM01000090.1 GCA_005787645.1 Actinomycetota bacterium
CTCGGCGTTTTCACTCTGACGGCAGTGACGCTCTTTACCTGTAGCGCCCTTTATCATCGAGTGGGATGGAGTAAGAAATACAAAGCAGTATGGCGCCGCATTGATCATGCGAATATCCCGATTCTCATCGCTGGTACCTATACTCCATTTGCAATCTCTCTCCTTGAGAGTAGATCAGCCACGCTCTTGCTCTCTGCTGTCTGGGGAGGGGCAATCATCACCGCCATTCTTCGCATTGCATGGGTAACTGCGCCACGTTGGCTCTATGTAATCGCCTATATAGCGTTGGGATGGGCGGCAATCGCTTACCTCCCAGAATTCCTCAATGAAGGTGGCGTGCTCATCTTTGCGTTGGTTCTGCTCGGTGGAATCCTCTATTCCGCAGGCGCATTGATTTACGCCACCAAAAGGCCGAATATCTCTCCGAGGTGGTTTGGTTTCCATGAACTCTTCCACTCATTTACCGCAGGCGCTTTCTTAGCCCACCTGACTGCAGCAATTCTCGTCGTTTTTGCTCACTAGTAGGCTTTGGTAGTACCCTCTTACACATGTTCGTTCCTGTGTTGATAGCGCAAGGCAGCCTCCTCCTTAGCTGCCGCGAAGGGGCCAATTAGCCGGAGCCCCTCTCGCGGGTAAAGGTCATGCCGGCAATTCCCACCCCTAAACCTTTCCCCAAGAAATCCAAGGAGCAGCCGAGATGAACTTTCCAAAGCAACAACCAAGCAATTCACCCATCCATCGTTATCAGCCGTTCACGCCAATTGATCTACCAGATCGCACATGGCCGAATAAGCAGATCTCTAAGGCACCGCAATGGTGCTCGGTCGATCTACGCGATGGCAACCAAGCGCTCATTGATCCAATGGATCCTCCGCGCAAACTTGCGATGTTCACGTTACTTGTCCAGATGGGTTACAAAGAAATCGAAGTAGGTTTTCCGAGTGCGAGTCAGACTGATTTTGATTTCGTACGTAAAATCATCGAAGATGATTTGATCCCTGATGATGTCGTTATTCAAGTACTCACACAAGCGCGCACCCACCTTATTGATCGCACCTTCGAATCCATTAAGGGTGCGAAAAACGCTGTTGTCCATCTCTACAACTCGACTTCAACCTTGCAGCGACGCGTGGTATTTGGTCAGGATAAAGAGGGAATCAAGAAGATTGCGACAGATGGCGCTGAATACTGCCTGACGTTAGTGGACACTGTAAAAGGAACCAACGTCTCCTTCGAGTATTCACCGGAGTCGTATACCGGAACAGAGTTGGAATACGCGCTAGAAGTCTGTGATGCGGTAAACGATATATGGAAGCCATCACCGTCGTGGAAGACGATTATCAACCTTCCAGCAACTGTTGAGATGGCAACACCTAATGTGTATGCAGATTCCATCGAGTGGATGTCACGGAATCTTGCTTATCGCGAGAGTGTGGTCTTGAGCCTCCACCCACATAACGATCGTGGAACGGGAGTTGCCGCTGCTGAACTGGGCTACATGGCTGGAGCCGATCGCATCGAGGGAACGCTCTTTGGAAATGGTGAGCGAACGGGAAATGTTTGCATCGTCACCTTGGGATTGAACCTCTTGAGTCAGGGAATCGATCCGATGATCGATTTCTCGAATATCTCTGAGATCAGACGAACTGTTGAGTACGCCAATCAGTTGCGCGTTCCTGAACGTCATCCATATGGTGGTGATCTAGTTTTCACTGCCTTCTCTGGTTCGCATCAAGATGCGATAAAGAAAGGTTTTGAACACCTTGATCGTGATGCTAAGGCTGCAGGCAAGACCATCGACCAGATGGTCTGGGCGGTTCCCTACCTACCGATTGATCCGAAGGATATTGGCCGTAGTTATGAGGCAGTCATCCGGGTCAATAGCCAATCAGGTAAGGGTGGCGTTGCATACATCATGAAGAACGAACATTCGCTGGATTTGCCACGTCGTCTTCAGATCGAATTTAGCCAAGTTATCCAATCCAAGACTGATGAACAAGGTGGCGAAGTCACTGCCGATGAGATGTGGCGCGTTTTCGAAGATGAATATCTACCAACTGAGGGCGTGCGTGATGTTCAGTGGGGACGATTTAGATTGCGCGGACTCTCAACAAGCTCTGTCCTTGGCGAAGATGTGAAGATCACCGCCACAGTCACTGATCGTGGAAAAGAATTCGTTCTCCAGGGAAGTGGTAACGGCCCGATTGCTGCCTTCTGTGCTGCGATGAAGAGCCATGGTGTGGGGGTAGAAGTTCTGGATTACTACGAACATGCTTTATCGGCAGGTGGCGACGCTAGCGCCGCCGCTTATCTTGAGTGCTCGATAAATGGCGAGATTTTCTGGGGGGTAGGAATCGACCCAAACACCACCACCGCTTCGCTGAAAGCAGTCGTTTCTGCGATAAATCGCGCTATTCGATAGCACCTTGAGTTAGCGTAGTCGCGTGGGTCTCTATCGTGACGAAGCAGTGGTAATTCGCACCTCTCGCCTTGGTGAGGCGGATCGGATCATCACGCTACTTACCCGAGATCATGGTCGAATTCGGGCTGTCGCTAAGGGAGTGCGCCGTACTAAGTCAAAGTTTGGTGCGCGTTTGGAACCAGCGAGCACAATCGATGTGCAGCTACACACCGGAAAAACTTTTGACATCATCACAGAGGCAGTCTCAAAGGAGAACTTTGGTGATGAACTTTCTTCGGACTATCAGAAGTGGACGATTGCCTCAGCGATACTCGAGACTGCAGAACGTTTTACGCTCAACGAGCAAGAGCCTTCAAAGCAACAGTACCTCCTCGTCGTTGGCGCATTACGAAGTCTCTCTCGGAACGAACATGCACCATCGTTGATTCTCGATGCATTCCTACTGCGATCTCTGGCAGTCGGTGGATATGCGCCAGCGCTGGAAAGTTGTTTTCGGTGCGAAAAAATAGGACCACATCGCTTCTTTTCATTGGCTGGTGGTGGAAGCGTTTGCGGTGATTGTCGCCCATCAGGGTCTGCAACAGTGTCGGCAGAGGCTTTGGGATTGATGGGCGCATTGCTTGCGGGGGAGTGGATGAGCGCTGATGTGAGTGAGTTGAAGACCCAACGCGAGGCAAGTGGTGTAGTCGCCGCCTATCTACAATTTCATCTTGAACGTGCACTACGAAGTCTGCCTTTAGTGGAGCGAGTATGAGTTCCGATGAGTGAGCTTGCGATGCCTCAAATCCCGAAAGATCGAATTCCGCGCCACGTTGCGGTAGTGATGGATGGCAACGGTCGGTGGGCTAAGGCGCGAGGACTACCACGGACTGCAGGGCATGAAGCAGGTGAGGCCGCACTATTTGACGTCGTTGAGGGTGCTATCGAGATTGGCGTCAAAGAATTGAGCGCATTCGCATTTTCGACTGAGAATTGGAAGCGTTCACCAGAGGAAGTAAAGTTCCTGATGGGCTTTAATCGCGATGTGATTCGACGAAGGCTCGACCAAATGAATGCGATGGGCGTTCGAGTTCGGTGGGCCGGTCACACCGGGAGACTATGGGCAAGTGTGATCTCAGAATTAGAACGGGCTGAGGAACTTACAGCTAAAAATAAAGTTCTCACTCTCAATATGTGCGTTAACTACGGGGGTAGATCGGAGATTGTTGATGCAGCGCAGGGACTTGCAGCAGATATAAAGAGAAGGAAGATTAATCCCGAGAAAATCTCTGAGAAGAAGTTCGCGCAGTATCTTGATATTCCATCTGATGTGGATCTCTTCTTACGTTCGTCTGGCGAAGAGCGCATAAGCAATTTCCTGCTCTGGCAATCCGCCTACGCTGAGTTGGTCTTTCTCGATGTGCTCTGGCCAGATGTGCGGCGCGATACGTTATGGAAGGCTATCGAAATCTATGCAGCGCGAGACCGTAGGTTTGGTAAGGCGTAAGTGATCTAGCACTTGCTGCATAATCCAAAAAGCTCGACAGTGTGGCCAACTTCGCGGAAGTAATGTTCTTTTGCGACTGCCTCAGCCCATCGCTCTACTGAACTGCCTTCAATTTCGACTGTAGTTCCACAAGAACGGCAGACCAGGTGATGATGATGGGCTTCGCCACAGAGGCGATAGAGCGCCTCGCCATCTTCGCGGCGAAGTACATCCACTATCTTGTCATCCAAAAGAGATTGCAACGCTCGATACACAGTAGTCAAGCCGATTCCGTCGCCATCTCTGCGCAGTAATTGATACAACTCCTGTGCACTTGCAAAGCCACCAACCCGCTCAAGCGTGGAGATAAGTTTTATCTGGGACTTATTCATGGTCCTCATGATGCTCATCCTCATGAGGGATGGACTTCGAGGATTCATCATGATGTTCTTCACTGCCATGGGTATGGGTGCTGTGCAGAAGCGAGACCATTGCCCACATTGCAATCACACCAACTGCTGTAGAAAGTAGGGTCAAACGTGAAGAGTGCTTTGCATGGGCTTCAGGAAGAATATGACTTGTTGCCAGATAGATGATGATGCCTGCAAATGCAGCAAGGTAGAGCGCGATGAAATCTTCGCTGAAGGCCACCATCGAACCAAGGGTTGCACCCGAGATGCGAGCTACGGTGTCCACACCGATTAACCACTTTGCATTCTTGCTCCAGTGTCCGCTTTTAATAAGTAGCGAGACAGTGTTAAGACCATCACTAAATGCATGGACCAAAAGTGCGATGAAGACTGCAATACCAAGTTGGTTGCTCACCTTGAAGGCAACGGCGAGTGCTAAACCATCAAGAAATACATGTCCACCCATCGCTACTGCGCCAAGACCTCCTGCGACATTTGCGGCATGTTTGTGCTCATGACCGTAATCAGATTCTGCGGGTTCATGTGAACCAAAAAAGCGTTCATAGAGATGTAGCGCTAAGAATCCACCGATGAGAGCGATAGAGACTGCTGGCGCACCAAGAACCTCGGTACCGCTATGAGCGAAAACTTCAGGTAGTAGATCAAAAGCCACCAAGCCAAGAAGTAAGCCTGCGGCCAATCCAAGTACTAAGTGGAGGCGATCTTTCGCCTTCAGAGCAAGGAGGCCACCCAGGGCGGTAGCGATTGCGGTGATTGCGGCGAGGATGATTGGAAGGGTCATGGGGAGAGGCTACCAAAAATGAAAATGGTTGTCATTAACATTCCCGACGCGGGCTCCCGGTACCCTTATATATATGAGCGCCAAATGGGGCGCTCCGCCGACAGCCAGCCGGATGGAGAGGATAACCATGGCAGCCGATCGATTAGAGAACGTTGTGAGCCTTGCCAAGCGACGAGGCTTCGTCTACCCCTCAAGTGAAATCTACGGGGGGCTTCGCGCATCCTGGGATTACGGTCCTTTGGGAGTGGAGTTAAAGAACAACGTGAAGCGCCAGTGGTGGCGTTCGATGGTTACCGCTCGCGAGGATGTCGTGGGTATTGATTCATGCGTGATTCTTGCTCGCGAAGTGTGGGAAGCATCGGGGCACGTTGCTACATTCTCTGACCCGTTAACTGAATGCACCTCTTGCCATAAACGTTATCGCGCAGATCATTTAGAGGAAGCATTCGAAGCCAAACATAAGCGCAAACCCAACGACCTCACCGAAGTTAACTGCCCGGCATGTGGCAATAAAGGTCAATTCACTATTCCCAAGCAATTCTCCGGACTGTTGAAGACCTTCCTTGGACCAGTTGAAGATGAATCGGGTCTAGCGTATTTGCGTCCAGAGACTGCGCAAGGAATCTTCATCAACTTCGATCAAGTCCTCACGACCTCGCGCAAGAAACCTCCCTTTGGTATTGGTCAGATCGGAAAATCATTCCGAAATGAAATCACTCCAGGAAACTTCATATTCCGTACTCGCGAATTTGAGCAGATGGAGATGGAGTTCTTTGTCGTTCCCGGAACTGATGAAGAGTGGCACCAATATTGGATCGATACCCGCCTGGCCTGGTACAAGGACCTCGGTATTAATCCAGAGCGACTTCGCATTTACGAACATCCGAAAGAGAAGCTCTCGCATTACTCCAAACGCACCGCTGATATCGAATATAAATTCGAATTTGCTGGCACCGAATGGGGCGAGTTGGAGGGAATCGCCAATCGCACTGACTTCGATCTCAAGGCGCACTCAGCAGCATCTGGCAAGGACTTAACTTACTTCGACCAAGAGAAGAATGAGCGCTGGACCCCATATGTCATTGAACCTGCAGCAGGCGTTGACCGATGCGCGCTGACCTTCATGATGGATGCCTTCACGGAAGATGAAGCGCCAAATGCGAAGGGAGAGATGGAAAAGCGTGCCCTCATGCGTCTTGATCCACGATTGGCTCCGGTCAAAGTCGCTGTGTTGCCGCTTTCTCGCAATTCTGATCTTTCACCGAAGGCGCGCGACCTTGCCGCACAGTTGCGAAAGAATTGGAACGTTGAGTTCGATGATGCTGGGGCAATTGGTCGCCGCTACCGTCGACAGGATGAGATTGGTACGCCATTTTGCATCACGATTGATTTCGAATCACTTGAGGATCAAGCAGTCACCATTCGTGAACGCGATTCGATGGCGCAGAGTCGAATCGCATTGGATCAGGTTGAGACATGGCTAGCCCCTCGACTACTGGGCTGCTAAAGCCCCTTTCGCTTCC
>SYAM01000016.1 GCA_005787645.1 Actinomycetota bacterium
ACTTGTAGCACTTCGAAAATTCAAGGGAATCATCGATGCGCACGGAGTTGAGAAGTTACGATTTTGCGCCACCAGTGCCACACGTGATGCAGAAAATCGAGAGATTTTCATTGGCCCCGTGACTGAAATTCTTGGAGTAGCCCCCGAGGTCATAGCAGGCAGTGAAGAAGCTCACCTCTCTTTCTTAGGTGCCACATCTGATATGTCAGCAGACTGCGCACCCTTCTTAGTCGTCGATATTGGTGGGGGTTCCACCGAGTTTGTTCTGGGGAGTAACGAGGTCGAATCCGCGAAAAGTGTGGATATCGGATGTGTACGCATGACCGAGCGCCACTTCTCTCAGGACCCACCGTCGCCCTCTGAGATTGAAGAGGCGAGAGCAGATATCAATCGAGCGATCGATAGCGCAGCGGGCGTGGTTGCGATTTCATCCTCGAGAACTTTGATTGCTGTGGCAGGAACTGCAACTACCGTGGCCGCAGCCACCTTAAATCTTCCTCGATATGAGCGAGAACGAATTCATGGTGCGCGAATTAGCGCAGAGCGCACCCTTGAGATAGCCGAGTGGCTCCTTTCACTTACCCACCACGAACGTGCAGCTCTTGGTTATATGCATCCGGGAAGGGTTGAAGTAATAGCTGCAGGTGCACTGGTCTTGGCAGAAGTCATGAAACGAACTGGCGCAAAAGAATTTGTTGCAAGTGAGAGGGATATTCTTGATGGCATCGTTACAACACTTAGATAGCAAGATCATCAAATGTGGAGAGTGTCCACGCTTAGTTTCATGGCGCGAAGATGTTGCCTTAACAAAACGGAAGGCTTTTCATAATCAGGAATATTGGGGAAAGCCAGTTCCAGGTTTCGGGCCATCCGACGCCAAGATTGTGATTGTCGGACTTGCTCCTGGCGCTCATGGTGCAAATCGAACTGGGCGAGTTTTTACTGGAGATTCATCAGGTGATTGGCTTTATGCTGCGCTTCATAAAAGTGGATTAGCAAATCAACCCAAAAGTACATCACGAGATGATGGATTGATTCTTAATTCAGTTCGAATTCTCACCACGGTCCGATGTGTACCGCCAGGAAACAAACCAGATCTTCAAGAGCGCGAAAATTGTGCACCATGGTTCGCACAGGAATTACGAGCGCTCAACCATGTACGTGTCTACATCGCACTTGGATCTTTTGCTTGGGATGCACTTTGGCGGACCCTTAGAGATCTCGAGTTACCTTTACCGAACAGGAAAGTTCCATTCGCTCACGGTGCGAGCGTCAGGTTTGGTGAATATTTACTCTTGGGCTCATATCATCCAAGCCAGCAGAACACCTTCACTGGCGTACTCAAGGCAGGGGAGATGGAGAAGATCTTCGCTAAAGCCGGTAGATTTACGCTCCGCTCAAAGTAGTAACGGCAACGCCCCGGTAGCCCAATGGCAGAGGCAGAGGACTTAAAATCCTCCAAGTGTGGGTTCGACCCCCACCCGGGGCACAAATTTTCACTCTTCCTCGCGCTCGAGCCTTACTTCTTCTTTTTCCACCCAGTTGGACAGATGGGCTTAGGGGCAATCACTTTCTTCGTGACCTTACCCTTCACGCAGGTCATCGTGTAGTTCCTTGCAGCCGATGAAGATGAAGATTTAGTCGAGGTTTTTGGTAAGGATTTTGGGACACCACTGAGTTTGACCCGGAGCACTGGACTGGAGAAAGTAAATCCATAGGCGCCAAGGTGTAACCAGCCATCTTTTTCTGTGAGCGTGGTGGTGGCAATTTTCTGTTCTCCACCATCGGCATAAGTGACAGAGACAGTGGCTGATAATGGCGCATCAGTGAAGTTGTACAAACACCGTGCTGTCGCAGATTTAATCAAAAGATCGTAGGTACCTAGGTTGGGGGTCTTGCCATCGGGCTGAAAGTGCAGACCACCTACTTGATAATTTAATTGCGAGCCATCGAATTCAGGCGCACTCGGTGAATAGACTAAGGAGTTAGTCATCACGACTCCGAGTAGTTGAGTCTTATCCTCGAAACATTTATTGTTCCCACGACTATTGGGAATCGTAGAGAATGACCAGGTTGTGTGCTCTCCAGTGGCTCGGTCATTAAGAGGTTTTGCCAGTTGCTTTACCCATTCCAATGAAGCCGGATTGCCTGCATTCACGCTGTTCCATTTACGACCATTGGGTCTGAAGAAACCTGGATTGGCAAGGGCGTCAACCTGAGCATCAGTAAAGAGAGTATTTAACTCAGGAACTCGAACATTTTCAGCAGTAACAGTCACCTTGTTTTGATTGTTATCGAATTTCTCTACAGAGATTGCAGCCCCTTTTAATCTACCGTGCAACCAACCTGTTATTGAATTTGGAAAGCGAACGCTCAATTGAGCTTTTTGTCCCTCTATAAAATCTTGACGGACTCCACAAGTGGTTCCCGATTGCCACGAGGTGCACTCAGCGGAAGTATTACCATTATTCGTCGTTTCAGCGTAAGGCTCTATCAGTGCACTCACTTGAAATACATACAGCGAGTTTGAGGTAGCAGATAGGAATCCATCGAGGAGAACTTTGACGGCATAAGTGTCGGTGCCAGCTTTATTGAAGACTCCAGGTACTTTCCACCTAGATGTGGTTGCAGATTCAGGAACGCCGCGTGCGATATCTGCAGAATATTTACGTGCAGTTGTGTACCCCAAGAACGAGCCCGTCTGGAGAGGTGCTCCACTCGATGGAGATATTGCAAGGGTCTCAATACAGTAATTAATAAGTGTTTGCGTGCACTGGGGGAGATAGATTCGCAGACTTAATCCGACTTGTCCCGAACACTCAGGAGATGAGAGTGACTGACAGAACTTACGTACCGATTGAATCTCATTCGGCTCATTCTTGAGAATCTTCTGAACCTGTTCATCTGGAACTGCGTAGATTTCCGAGCCACTACTCACCCCTTCAGAGAAGGCATCGACAATCTTCAGCCGGTGTCCCTCATCTGCGGAGATGGCTGGAGCCGAAGTGAAAATGAGGGCACAAAACGAGAGTAAGGCGAATAGGGGCCTGGGCCAACGAACGGCTCGCACCTGCACATTTTCCGATATTTTCGACTTTACGCATAGCCAACCCGCCAAAATGGCGGGATAAGTCCCCTCTCAGGATTATTTAATCTCTCTTCTCTACTATTGAGGTTGTGCCTGGATCTTCCAGCGCACAGGTAATGCTTTATAAGGAGAGTAGAAACGATGCGTAGTTCTAACCCTGTCCTTGGTCGCGCCTTTGGTGAAAAGCGTGGCTACGCAGCTTTTGAACCACGGTCCACAGATGCGCTTGAAGAGATGTACTCATCTCCAAGCGCTTCTTCCATGCAAACCGGTCGAATGACTATGGATGATGTAGTCGCTCGAACAGGTTTTCTTTTCGCGATTCTTGTTGCAGTTGGAGGCGCGGCATGGTTCTTTAACGTCGGATTTGGCGTCGCCATGATTGCGCTACTTGGCGCACTTGGCCTTTCACTTGTTATTTCATTCTCACGAACTGTGCGACCAGCGTTGATTGTCGCTTATGCAGGTCTTGAGGGACTTGCAATAGGAGCCATCAGCAAGTTCTTTAACGATGCTTACCCAGGCATCGTCAGTCAAGCAGTCATTGGCACTCTTGCCGCATTTGTTGGTGTGCTTGCGCTCTATCGAAGTGGAAAGCTCCGTGCGACCCCTCAATTCACAAGAATCTTGATGGGCGCACTCATTGGCTATCTCGTCCTCGGTGTTGCAAGTCTTATCGCAGCATTTATGGGCGTGGGCGGCGGATTTGGGTTCTATGGCGTGGGAAGTCTTGGATTGCTCCTCGCAGCGGGCGGAGTAGTCCTCGCCTCTCTCTTCCTCGTTCTTGATTTCAATCAGATCGAAGAGGGAATTCGTCAAGGAGCAGGTGAACAAGAATCATGGAGAGCAGCATTCGGACTCATGGTCACGATTGTCTGGCTCTACCTTGAGATCTTGCGTCTACTTGCAATTCTTCGTCGCGAATAATCGCAGTGCAGAAGTCAGACGGGTCGCACAGAAATGTGCGGCCCGTTTTCTTTAGAACGCCTATGGTTCAAATGGCGGCGGTCGATGTGACTTCCTAGTTTCTGGAAGATTGATAGAACGGAGCAGAATAGGAAGAATCAACAACATCGCAACCAAGAACGAAGCCTTATAACTCTGTTGGTCGGCTACAAATCCCAGAGCAATGGGGCCAATGACAAAACCTAAATCACTGCTCATCTGCCAGACCGCAATCACTCTCCCACTCTTGCCGGTCATCACATCACCTACTAACGCAGCAGGTGCGCTACTGAGAAACGATGCGCCCAATCCGGCAAGGGCCATAGCGATGATGAAGCCCGCATAGTTCTCAATGAAAGCAAAAATTGCCAGAGCAAGTAACGAGATGAGTGAGCCAATCAATAGCCCCGCTTTACGACCTCGCGAATCTACGTACTTACCCGCAGGAATGAGCGTCAATCCTTGCGAGATCGTTGCGGCGGCAAGTCCAGCGCCGAGGGCAATTGGGCGAAGTCCGAGCCCTTCAGTTACATAGAGAGGAACCATGGAGATTCGTACGCTCGAGACCGCCCATGCCAATCCAAAGGAGGCGAGAATCGCAACTTGGTATCCGGGAATCTTGATGGCATTTCGAATTAACATCGTGACATCGTCACCGGCAACAGTTTGCCTTTTGGCGCTCTCAGATTTTGCTAAAAATAGGAGGGCGACAAGTCCAGCACCCGCGACTGTGAATGCATAGACAAAAAAAGGTGCTCGTAGTGAAACTTCAACGAGAGCACCACCGAAAAGCGGTCCAGTTATCGATCCAAAGAGATAACCAGCTTGAAAAGTCGATTGTGCTTCTCCACGTTGATCATCGGAGACGACTCTTAGTAATACGGTTGTCGCAGATATGGTCCATATCGCTGAACCAAATCCACCTGCGCCACGAAAAAAGAGTAATTGGTAATAGTTCTGCGAGAAAGCAGCAAGCAGCGCAGAGAACGATACGATGAATAATCCAATAGCCATCATTTTTTGAGCGCCGAAGCGATCGACCAATCGGCCACCGGTCAAGGCGGTGCTAAATCGCGCAAAGGCGAAGAGGCTTACTACGGCGCCAGCAGCAGCCTGCGATACGCCGAAAGAGCGCGCAAAGATAGGAGTAGCGGGAGCGATAAATCCAAAGCCAGCTGCTACCAGGAATGCTGCGGAAGCAAGAATTGGAACCTCAGGAGGTAGGTCACGAAATGGCGTTTTCATCGCTCTTGAGGCTATCGTAGGTAAGAGCGAAATATCTAGGAGTTACATGAGTGCGTCAATCATTGCTGAAGATTTAGTGAAAACCTATGGTGCACATCGCGAGGTTCGCGCACTTGATGGGCTTTCACTCACTGTGCATGAGGGCACGGTTCTTTCGTTATTGGGACCCAATGGTTCGGGAAAGACGACCACAGTACGAATCTTGGCCACACTCTTACGTCCTGATTCTGGTAAGGCACATGTCGCTGGAATCGATGTTGTGAAAAATCCTCAACAGGTTAGAGAAATCATCGGTCTTTCTGGTCAGTACGCCGCAGTAGATGAGACGCTGACTGGTTGGGATAACTTGATCATGTTTGGTCGCCTTTACCATCTCTCATCTCGTGGGGCGAAAGCTCGAGCCGAAGAGTTACTCGAGAAATTTTCCTTAACTGATGCCGCAAAACGACCGATTAAAACATATTCGGGTGGAATGCGCAGACGACTTGACCTTGCTGCTTCATTGATCGTCAAACCAAAAGTACTTTTCCTTGATGAACCAACTACAGGGCTTGATCCGCGAGGTCGACAAGAGATGTGGGAGGTCATAAATGAATTGGTCAAAGGTGGGGTTACGCTCTTACTTACTACGCAATATCTAGAAGAGGCAGATCAACTTGCAGATGAGATAGTAGTGATTGATCATGGCCACGTAATTGCACAAGGTACTGCTGATTCACTTAAACGCGAAGTCGGTGGTGAGAGACTTGAGCTCTCTGTTCCATTCGAAAACCTTGCGGAGGCAAGGGGAATTGTGGAGAGATTGACCAATAGCGTGGCGACGCATGATCCTCAAATGCATAAGATCTCAGTGGCCGCACCTGGAGGTACTTCGACTTTGGTGGAGGCCTTACGTCAATTTGATGCTGTTGGAATTCAACCTTTGGATATTGCATTAAAACGACCATCTTTAGATGATGTATTCCTTGCACTTACAGGACATGTTGCCGAGGAAAAAGAAGAAGAAGTTAGCGGCCAGTCGAAACGAGGTAAGAGATGAGAGATGCACTCGTCATAACCAAACGTCAACTTCTCCAACTGCTACGCGTCCCTGAAGTATTGATTTTCTCCACCATTCAGCCAGTGATGTTCGTGCTCTTATTCAGATATGTATTTGGAGGCGCCATCAATACCCCAGGTGTTGATTACGTACAACTGTTGATGCCGGGAATCTTCGTTCAAACTGTTGCCTTCACTGTTGCGAGTACCGCGCTTGGGCTCGCAGAAGATATGCAAAAAGGTCTGATTGACCGCTTCCGATCTTTGCCAATTACTCGATCAGCTGTTGTTGTAGGGCGAACTCTCGGAGATGCCACACTAAATGTAGTCGTTCTTATAGTGATGGCATTGACCGGATTACTCGTTGGATGGCGACCAAGCTCAAGTTTAGTCGAAATATTTGCTGGCTTCTTATTTCTATTGATTTTTGGGTACGCAATGTCTTGGATGGGCGTTCTCGTTGGCCTTTCAGTACGGGATAGTCGTGTGGCAAATAGTGCGGTGTTCCTCTTCGTCTTCCCAATGACCTTTTTGAGTAATGCATTCGCACCAACTACTGGAATGCCAAGGCCCCTACAATATGTTGCTGAATGGAATCCAGTTTCAACGATGGTTGCAGGTGTTCGTGATCTTTTTGGATTAGAACCCATGTTTGGTGCGACGGCAAATTCATTTCCGTCACAGAATCCATTGATGATGTCTCTGATTTACATGGGTTTGTTAATGGCAATATTCATTCCTTTGAGCGTCCGAAAATACAAGAATGTAACGCCCAAATAAATCGAAGTTAGCCAGAATATGGTTTGACTGAAAGAATCTTTACGCTGTTACTCTTCCCACTAGGGAGCAGGTATTCGACGCTCACTCCGATTTTCTTTCCAAGCACTGCGTTTCCTAGTGGAGATTTTTCGCTGAAGACTTTCACATTCTCAGCACCAATCTCTCTCGAACCCAAGAGAAATTCGATGGTATCTCCAGCCATCTCTACGGTCACCAAGGAACCCAATGAAACAACTTCCATATCTCCAACAGGTGCACTTCCCACTTCAGCATTCTCAAGCATCGCAGTGAGCTGGCGAATCCGTGCCTCTAATTTTCCTTGTTCTTCTCGCGCCGCATGGTAACCGCCATTCTCTTTGAGGTCGCCCTCTTCTCGAGCGGCAGCTATTCGGGCGACGATTTCCTCGCGCCCTTTCGTCGAGATGTGGGCTAACTCCTCTTTGAGGCGGTCGTATGCCTCCTGGGTTAGCCAAGTCTTGGAGATACTCATAATTAAGTAAGTTTACCTATCTTTCGGTAAGCAACGCACGACAGAAGCAGTAACGGCCCGAGAACGGGTAGGAATCGCCTCTTTTATCTCAAACCGTTTCTGGGTGGTGGGGCCAATTTCAACGAATCGGTCACCCACTATCGCAGTACTGAAATCACGTGCTATCACTCTGCAGGTAATCGGGTTAGCCGGATTCTTTCGAGTAATCAGAAATCGAATCGTGGTTTGATTTTCAGAATCGATTGTGAACGCAACCAAGTCAGAGCGGATCTCTGGATTTGCGAAACGAAAGCCCGCAATGCTCATTCCGCCTAAAAAAAGGGCGAAGAGCAGAGCCAGGAGAAGATTTTTGATTCGACCTTTTGGAGTGCTCACGGGTAGATTATTGCCTATGGCCGCCATTCCTGATCCCGATATCGTCAATCCAGGAACTGTGGGGTCGATTGTGGTCTTTTTACTCTTTGTTGTTGTAGGACTTGTGATTCGGAGTGGCTACAAGCGAATACAGAAATTGGATCCCAATCGCGAGAATGATAAATAGCGTTTGTTGTGATTAGTCGTCAGAAAATCGGAGTTGCAGTAGTTGCTATTTTTTTCGCGGTAGTATTTTTTAGACTTGGGTTTTGGCAACTCGATAAAGCGCAATTGATGCAAGAAATTTCGAAACCTCAATCTGAGCGGGCAACTGTTGCGTTGTTATCGGTCGCACAGCCTAACCAAGCATTGAGTAACGATGCACTAAATCGCATCGTGCAAGCCCAAGGCACATATCTGGCTAATCTCCAAGCGCCCAATCAAGAGGATGTGAATGGCAAAATTGGTACTTGGTTAGTGGGCATACTCCAAGTCGAAGATTCTGGAAAAATCGCAATCGTGCGTGGCACATATGCAGATTCACTTCCCATTCCAAGAGAGTCAATCCAAGTTGTAGGAAGGCTTATGCCAAGTCAGATTAATAATAAATATGGAGAAGTGAAATCAGGTTTCTTGCCTCGGATCGATTCAGCGCTCCTGCTCTCGGAGTTCGGTTCAGATTTCTTTGATGGATACATAATCGCTCAAAGCGAGCGGCCTGAGGTAGGAATTGAGAGAGTTCCATCACCGATTCCAGTAATCAAAGTTTCAGGCTTCTATTGGCAACACATATCTTATGTGGTCGTCTGGTGGCTGATGGGATTATTAGCGCTCGCTCTGCCATTTATTCGTTCCAAGAGTGAATCTCAAAGATAGGATTGGGTTATGCCTTCAGTCCTGACCAGATACCGCATTATGAGTTTTGCAGCGGGAATCATGTCGCTTCTGCTCTGGTTTGTTGAATTGCCAGTCAAGTATCTACTTAATATGCCCAGCATTGAAGAGAAAGTCCTTTGGATCCCGATAGTTCATGGCTATGTATATGCGCTGTATGTATTAGCAACAGTAAACCTTGCAGTTCGAGCGCGTTGGCAAATCAAGCGAATAATTCTCTTTGCTCTTGCCGGCACACTTCCCATCGCATCATTCATCACAGAGCGTAAAGCCCGGAAATTAGCCCAGAAACTGTAAAGGCCATGCGACTAATAAAAAGTATTGTAAAGAGCATTATCTATCCGCTCTACGAAGCTCGACTTTTTCGAAAACTCGATCGTGATGCAACGCCGAAACATATTGGGGTAATTCTCGATGGGAATCGCCGCTGGGCTAAAGCAAACCTCGCTTCCTCTAAAAGGGGCCATAGTGCGGGCGCACGGAAGATTATCGATTTTCTTTCATGGTGCGAGGAATCGAAAGTCAAAGTTGTCACCTTGTGGATGCTATCTACAGATAATCTCACTCGAGAGAAAAGTGAATTGGAACCTCTTCTCGAAATTATCGCAGAGACGGTTGAGATACTCTCCAAGTTTGGTCGGTGGAAATTGCATGTAGTGGGAGCAACAGAGTTATTACCTGAGTGGTTGAACGTGCGCCTGAAGGATGCAGTCGCAATGAGTCCGAAACGAGAAGAGCTAGTAGTAAATCTCGCGATTGGTTATGGTGGAAGACGAGAGATTACGGACGCAGTTCGCCAGTTACTAAGCGAGAACCTACATAGGGGCGAAAATCTAGAATCGGCAATAAATAAGTTAACGATGGAGGAGATTTCTCGCCACCTTTACACGGCAGGTCAACCCGATCCAGATCTTGTCATAAGAACTTCTGGGGAGCAGCGCCTCTCCGGATTCTTACTTTGGCAGAGCGCCCACTCTGAGTTCTACTTCTGCGAGGCGTTTTGGCCAGACTTCCGCCGTCTAGATTTCCTTCGGGCACTAAGAGCTTATGCCCAACGAAATCGGCGCTTTGGACGATAGCGTGTCGTAGCAGTTACCCTCACCGACAGTTCTAGATTACATACCGTGCCAGGTGAGACGGGCGAAACTCGAAAGACTTACATATTAGATACCAGCGTCTTACTCGCTGATCCAGCCGCTCTTCATCGCTTTGACGAACATGAAGTCGTGCTGCCGATTGTTATCATCTCTGAATTAGAGAGTAAACGAGACCATCCAGAGCTTGGGTATTTTGCTCGTGCTGCGCTCAGGAGCCTTGATGATCTACGGGTTGAACATGGGCGCCTTGATGCCCCGATGATGATCAATGAGAGTGGTGGAACGCTCACCGTGGAATTAAATCACAGTGATAGTTCTGGACTGCCACCAAGTTTCTTTCGAGATGGCACAAATGACTCGCGAGTCCTTGCAGTTGCACGAAATTTGAAACGTGAGGGGCGAGAGGTTGTGCTCGTTACTAAAGACTTGCCACTCAGAGTCAAAGCATCTGCAGTGGGAATAGTCGCAGAAGAATATCGAGCAGAACTTGCAGTGAGTAGTGGATGGACTGGAATCACCGAAATGACCCTGGCGTCAGAGGTTGTAGATCAGCTCTACCAGAGTGAAAATGTTGTATGTGATGAGATCAAAGATCTGCCTGTGCACACTGGTGTCGTTGTCCACTCTAATAAGGGGAGTGCATTAGCTCGAGTCACACACGATCGTAAATTGAGACTGGTGCGTGGTGATCGAGATGTATTCGGACTTCACGGAAGAAGCGCTGAGCAGCGAATCGCGCTTGATCTATTGCTCGATAACGAAATTGGCATAGTTTCACTTGGTGGTCGCGCAGGAACTGGCAAGAGTGCTCTAGCAATTTGTGCAGGGCTTGAAGCAGTGATGGAGCGAAGATTGCATAAAAAGATCATCATCTTCAGGCCGCTTTATCCAGTTGGAGGTCAAGAACTTGGCTACCTTCCTGGTAGTGAGGGCGAGAAGATGTCGCCTTGGGCTCAAGCGGTATTCGATACGTTAGGCGCCATAGTGAGTCAACATGTTATTGAAGAGATTATGGCGCGTGGATTGATCGAGGTTCTTCCACTGACTCATATCCGTGGTCGCTCACTCCATGATTCATTTGTGATTGTCGATGAAGCCCAATCACTCGAGCGCGGAGTCCTCCTAACTGTGCTCTCACGAATTGGTCAAGGTTCGCGTGTTGTCCTGACGCATGATGTGGCGCAGCGAGATAATTTGCGCGTGGGTCGATACGACGGAGTGGTTGCAGTCATCGAAGCGCTCAAAGGCGATCCGCTCTTTGCCCACGTGACCCTGGTCCGAAGCGAGCGCTCAGCCATCGCAGCGCTAGTGACGGAGATGTTGGAGCGACCCCCTTCAAACTGAGGTACCCTTTTCTCCTTATGTACTGCCCCCCTAGCTCAGTAGGTAGAGCGTTTCCATGGTAAGGAAAAGGTCAACGGTTCGATTCCGTTGGGGGGCTCGGCGGGGTAGCTCAGCTTGGTAGAG
>SYAM01000091.1 GCA_005787645.1 Actinomycetota bacterium
ATTCCTCCAGGGACATGATCCAGCAATCGCTTCGCCCGCGCATCTTCTTCGAAAAATCATCAGCCATCAATTGATAGGGATCACAGGCATCAAATCTTTCTACACGTTTACCATGCTTGCCGTAAATCTCAAGTGTGCTGGATTGATTATGTGAATTAAAAGCATCATTACCGCCCATCATTACCGCACCATCACTGCCGAAGACTTCAAAGTAGAGCGTCGAAGGCACATTCATCGAAGTAATCGCCTCGGCCTTGGCCCCACCTATAGTGAACTCAATTCGGACTGTTTCGTCACTTCCCACGTGATGCCACGCAACTTCTGCTTTCGTGATCTCTGTTGGCGCAAAATTCATCAACCAAATTGGGGCAGCAACTGAATATGGTCCCAAGTCATACAACCCACCTCCGCCAAGTTCAGGAAATGCGCGAATGTTCTCATCGGGCAATCCATCGTAAGTAAAACAGGTTTTAATTCGCTCAACTTTTCCAATCTCCCCAGAGCGAACTATTTCAGCAAGGCGCTTTGTGCGCGGATGCCATCTATTCCACGATGCTTCCATGAATAGCCGACCTGTTTCTTTGGCCACTGCAGTGGCTTCGCGCACCTCTTGGGCATTCATCGCCAGCGGTTTCTCGCATAAAACATCCTTACCAGCGCGCATCGCTTTAATCGACCATGGAATGTGGAGCGAGTTCGGCAGCGAGATGTAGACCGCTTCAACATTGGGATCATCGATGAGTTCCTGATAATCGGTATAGAAACGACCACTCGGTGAGAGCGCCTTAGCGCGATCACCATCTTTTCCCGCTATCGCGTAAATCTCACCCCACTGCGAGTTGCGCAGCGCTGGATAGAGCGCCTTCTTTGCAATCATTCCAGCACCGATGAAACCCCAGCGAACTGGGGTAATTTTCTCGCTCATGAATCTCCCCTTACCACCGCAAATGTCAGGATGAGAACATAGGCTTACCGCATCATGAGAGCAAGTACTTCCGCCCCCGCCCAACAGAGGCTTGACGAGATCCCATTGCCGCTACGGTTGGGCACCTTTGTCGTAGTCGATCTCGAAACCACTGGAACCTCGCCGGCATCAGGGGCGATGATTACCGAAATTGGTGCGGTAAAAATCCGAGGTGGTGAGGTGCTCGGAGAGTTTCACACGCTCATCAATCCTGGTTTGCCAATCCCGCCATTCATCACCGTACTCACGGGAATCACTGATGCGATGGTCGCTCCCGCTCCGCTCTTTGCAGAAGTTTTGCCAGCATTCCTGGAGTTCTGTGGCGGAGCCGACGAGACAATTTTGATTGCCCACAATGCCCCTTTTGATATTGGTTTTCTCAAAGCGGCAGCCGACGCCCATTCCTACCGCTGGCCAAATTATCAAGTTCTCGACACCGTAAAGATTGCTCGGCGCACTCTCACCAAAGATGAAACACCAAATGTAAAACTGGGAACGCTTGCACAATATTTCGGAGTGCAGGAGCCACCAACGCACCGCGCGCTCGATGATGCACGTGCGACGGTTGAGATCTTCCATCACTTACTTGAGCGCCTGGGAAATGTTGGCGTGGAAACTCTCGCCGATCTCCAAAACTTCTCTCATCCATTGAGCCCTCAAGAGCGTGCAAAAAAATCCCTTGCCGATAACCTCCCTAACTCAATCGGGCTCTATATTTTTCGCGATAGCGAAGATCGACCCCTCTACATTGGAATCTCCAAAAATATTCGGAAGCGAGTGTTGACCTACTTTTCGCCATCCGAAACTCGATCTCGAATGCGCGAGATGATTGCGCTCACCTCCCGGATAGAGGCCCTACCTACTCCCACTCTGATCGATGCTCAAATTCGCGAACTCCGCCTCATTCAACTCCACGCCCCTCGGTATAACCGTCGTTCCCGATTCCAAGAACGGACTCTCTGGCTCACCCTTACCGATGAAAGGTTCCCTCGCTTGGTTATCTCCAAAGGACATGGTGCCCTCACCTACCAGCAGAGCGCGATTGGTCCCTTCGGCGGAAATATCGATGCCGACCATGCGCGCCAGGCGCTTCATAGCGCAACAACCATTCGCCAATGCACGCCGCGGATCACCCCGACATCCATCAAGAAAGCAAGCGCGTGCATCCTCTACGACATTGAGAAGTGCTCGGCACCATGCATCGGCGCGACCAGTGACGATGAGTACTCAAAGGTCTCCGAGAAAGTCTCCAATCATCTCTCGGTGCAGGCTGGAGAGGTAGTCGCGCATCATTTCGAGAGAATCGCCACCTTGTCTCGTGAGGAGAGATTTGAAGAGGCTGCCGAACTACGCAATCACGTCACCGCATACCTCCGCGGGTTTGCTCGAAGCGAGAGTCTTCGCGCTTTTTCAGCTCTTGAAGAGTTGATTGTTGCAAAATTTTCCGATGGCAGTGAAGAAATCGAGATTGCGCGAATCCGACGAGGACGTCTTGAAGCATCGCTCACTGTCGCCACTGTCAATCAAATATCTAGTGGAATCGATCTCCTGCAATCACACCAATTAGACTCTGTTGATCAGGAGTTGATCTTCCCCCACTCCACCCCTGAAGAGGCAGAGATGCTGATGCGCTGGGCCTCTGACGAATATGCCAGGCCCATTCACATCGTCGGCGATTGGCACTTGCCAACCTATGGCGGCGCATTTCATAAAAACAAGGTGGAAAAATTAGCTAAACCAGATGTGAGCGTTCGCGCCAACGTTCGAGAAGAGTGAACGCACTTCCACTATCTATCGCTTGAGAAACTTTCTCGAGCGCGTTTACGAAAAGTTCGTCGATATCCGCTTGAGAAACTTCTCCATCAAAGGCAATCAGCGCAGCAGCAGCATTAAGTAAGACCACCTCGCGCATCGGCCCAAGCTTTCCCTGGAGAATCTCCCGCAAATGGGCAGCATTCACGTCAGCGCTTCCACCACGTAGAGATTCAAGCGGATTTCGAGCAATCCCCCATCTCTTTGGATCGATTTCATGGAGTCTGGAGCGCTTTTGGCTAATCACGAAAATCTCAGTCGGTTCAGAGAGACTTATCTCATCGAGACCATCTTTTCCTCTAAAGACGAGCGCATCGACTCCGCGCTCGCGCAATACTTCAGCAACGATCGGAAACATTTGAGATTTTGCTACTCCTATTGCATATGCGCGTGGTTGTGCCGGATTAGATAACGGTCCAAGAATGTTGAAGATAGTCGGAAATCCAAGAGATTTTCGGGCAGGGGCTGCATGACGCATCGCGCCATGAAACATCGGAGCAAAACAGAAACCAATACCCACATCAGCAACCAGTCGTGCGACCTGTTCACCGTTGAGATCAATCTTCACGCCAAGGGCTTCAAGAACATCGGCCGCTCCAGATTGTGATGTTGCGGCGCGATTGCCGTGTTTGATAACTCGTGCACCAGCAGCCGCTGCCACGATCGCAGAAGCAGTAGAGATGTTAATGGTGTGAAATCCATCGCCACCTGTTCCGACAGTGTCGACTGCACGAATATTGATGGTGATTGGTGCGGCATGTGCATACATCGCGTCAATGAAGCCAGAAACCTCTGTTGGAGTGCCACCTTTTTCCGTATGGAGCGTAAGGAACTCGGCAATCTCCTCAACGCTCCGCTGCCCGGAGAGAATCTCTTCCATGATTGCTCTGCTTAGATCGAATGTAAGCTCACTTTTCTTTCGAAGTTCGCCTATAGCAATCTCCCACAAAGCGCCATTCATGTCAGGGTCTCTTCTAGTCTCTTCTAGAGATGCGACGCTGCAGTCGCAACTGCAGTTGTTTGACGCAATAGTGCAGCAACTTCTCCCGCTAACGTGTGGGGATCGATGGGATGGAGCGCAATTGCATCCAGACGCGCCCAGGTAGCCAACCAGCGATCTGCTTCGCGGGCGATGATGCCCACAATTGGTGGAGCGTTGTAGACCTCATCCTTGATCTCCCGTGCGAGGCCAAGGCCGCCCACCGGAGCTGCCTCTCCATCGACTATCAACAGGTCGGCTCGCCCCTTATCATCGAAATAATCCTTTAGCGCCGGTGCGGTTGCGAACTCTTTAACGGTGATCGGGCTCAAGTCTGCCGCCGGAGCGGGTGAGATTGCACGAACGACCGAGGCTCTGACCAGTGAATTGTCAGAGTAAATCAGGACTGTGAGCGAACCCTTTTCGGCCATGGCTCCATCTTAACTGCCCTCGCCGGCAAGGCTGCTGCAGGGTGCCGCGCATCCTGCTCGCGTGATGAGATTCACCTCAATTTGCCCCCCTTGCTCGCCCATAAAAACTCCATATCAGAGGGGAAAATCAGGAATAATCGCGCGTATGGCGACCGCAACCCACCATCAAGACTCCTTCCATGCCAGCTCCACTCGGCCGAACTTGGTTGCAGTGGGAACGATCGTCTGGCTCTCGAGTGAGTTGATGTTCTTCGCCGCGCTCTTCGCAATGTACTTCACGACCCGCTCTGTACAGGGTCCTGAGATTTGGGCCGAATACACCCAACGGTTGGCAATTCCATTCTCCGCTCTCAACACCACCGTCCTGGTGTTGAGTTCGGTAACGTGTCAATTTGGTGTCTTCGCTGCTGAGCGTTATCAACCGCGTCGCACGGGAAAGCTAACGAAAATCTCTGGTTGGGGTATGCGTGAATGGTTTGCGCTTACCTTCCTTATGGGAGCCTTTTTTATCGCAGGACAAATTTACGAATACGCGCATTTGGTGATGGAGGAGATCACCTTGAGTGGAAGTCCCTACGGTTCGGTCTTCTACATCACCACAGGTTTTCACGGACTCCATGTCACTGGTGGACTCCTTGCCTTTCTTATTGTGCTTGTCCGCACCAGTTATGCCCGCAAATTTGGCCATAAGCAGGCAACGACAGCGATCGTGGTCTCGTACTACTGGCACTTCGTTGACGTGGTATGGATCGCGCTCTTTGCGTCGATCTATCTAGTGAAGTAAAGGAGCGCGCCAGTGTCTCTCTTTAAGTGGCTGTCCGGTAAACGTCGCCATCGAGCGATGGCTCCTGCGTTATTAGTCATCGGCCTTTTCCTCATTGGAGGCATCTATTCAATTGCCGCCACCCCGAACAACGCCACCGCAAGTAATGCGAAAACTACTCTTATCGAGGAGGGTAAGAGCATCTTTATGCGTGGTTGCTCCTCATGTCATGGGCTTTACGCCGAAGGCGGTGGAATCGCACCTTCATTGATTGGAGTAGGCGCTGCGTCAGTGGATTTCGTAGTTGCTACCGGTCGAATGCCAATGGCCGACATGAGCCAACAAGTGATGCGCAAGAAACCGCTCTACACTCCTGAGGAGATTGCTGCGCTCGCTGCTTATGTCGCCTCTTTAGCTCCAGGTCCTGCAATTCCCACCGCAGAGCAATTGGATTATGAACGTGATGGAAATGTCGCTGAAGGCGGCGAACTCTTCCGAACTAACTGCGCGATGTGTCATAACGCCGCTGCACAAGGTGGCGCGCTCACCGCGGGCAAATACGCACCAACGCTGATGGGTGTCGAACCAGTGCACATTTACGAAGCGATGCTTACCGGTCCGCAAGCGATGCCGGTTTTTGGCGATCAGGCGCTGACCCCAGAGGAGAAGTTGTCGATCATCAAGTGGGTCAAGGCAGTGGAGAACGAGGGAAGTTATGGTGGAGCGGCCCTCGGCAAAGTTGGCCCAGTGACAGAAGGACTTCTCGGTTGGGTTTTAGGCCTCGGCTCGTTAATTGGTATTGCTGTGTGGCTAGCCACTAAGGCTCGCTAGGAAATTTGGACACGAGAGGAATGGGTTAAGAGAAATGTCGAAAGAGATCGCCCCACTACAAGACCCAGGACTACCTCACCATGTACATCGCAAAGCTGACACGGATCCAGTTGCAGAGAAACGTGCTGAACGACAAGTCTCAATTCTCTTCCTCCTCTCATCAGCCGGAACGCTCCTATTCATCTACTCATTCATCTGGATTCCCATCGATGTATTTGTATTCCTGCCCATTCTTGGTAACACCAATGCTCATCAATTAGGGATTGGTGCTGGCCTCGGTTTTGCGCTCTTCTTTATCGGAGCGGGTGCGGTGCATTGGGCAAAAACACTTATGCCGGATGAGGAAGTAATCGCGCACCGACATGAAATGCGCTCCAGCGATGAAGATCGCGCATCATTCGTCGAAACGGTCAAAGGCGAGGCTGCGAAAGTTCAGTTGGGTCGCCGTTCCCTCATCAAGCGAACTCTTGGACTCTCACTCGGTCTCGTGGGACTCTCACCGCTCATCCTGTTACGTGACCTGGGCCCACTACCCGAGCAATCGCTCTTGAAAACTACTTGGGATAAAGGCGTTCGTATCGTCACCGACCCTGGCAATCGCCCTTTACGCCCTGAAGATCTCGAGGTCGGTGCCATCGTGCATGTGCTCCCCGAAATCAAGGACCCAGAGCATCGCAAACTCAATGACATCGCAAAAGATGCCTCGATTCTGATTCGGGTCCGTCCAGCGGACCTGAAGCTCTCTGAAGAGAAAATGTCTTGGACTTATCAGGGAATCATTGCCTTCTCGAAGATTTGCTCCCACATGGGATGTCCAGTCGCGCTCTACGAACAGACCACCAAACACCTGCTCTGTCCATGTCACCAATCAACTTTCGATGTACCCACCGGCGCAAAAGTTATCTTTGGCCCCGCGGCGCGCCCTCTGCCACAATTGGCAATCACAGTCGACAGTGAGGGGTACCTCATCGCCGCTGCACCATTCAATGAACCGGTTGGACCTAGCTTCTGGGAGCGGAACTCATGAAATCACGACGCGAGAAAGTCGCCGGTGGCGTAGCCAATTTCATCGATGAGCGCACTGGTGCGGCGAAATGGGTAAAGAAGAATCTGCAGAAAGTCTTTCCTGATCACTGGTCATTTATGCTCGGTGAAATCGCACTCTACTCCTTCATCATCCTCCTGCTCTCTGGAACATTCTTGACATTCTGGTTTGTACCCTCGCAAGAAGAGATTGTCTATGAAGGTTCATATCAAGCACTTGAGGGTGTGAAGATGTCTGAAGCGTATGCCTCAACTCTGAACATCACCTTCGATGTGCGCGGTGGACTCTTGATGCGTCAAGTTCACCACTGGGCCGCTCTCCTCTTCTTGGCGGCGATGGTTGCCCACCTACTTCGAGTCTTTTTCACCGGCGCATTCCGCAAGCCACGTGAACTCAATTGGATTCTGGGCGTTGCGCTTCTGACTCTCGGAATTGTCGAGGGATTCCTTGGTTACTCACTTCCTGATGACCTGCTCTCAGGAACTGGTGTGCGCATCGCACAAGCGATCCTTCAGGCGATTCCAGTCCTCGGAACCTACCTAGCCTTCTTCGCATTCGGAGGTGAGTTTCCCGGAGTCATGTTCATTCCGCGGATCTATACCGTCCACGTCCTTCTCATTCCAGGCATCATCCTGGCGCTAATTACCGTGCACTTGATGCTTGTCTGGTACCAAAAGCACACTCAATATCCAGGTGCTGGCCGCACCGAGAAGAATGTCGTCGGATACCCACTCCTTCCTGTCTATATGGCCAAAGCTGGCGGCTTCTTCTTCATCGTCTTTGGTGTCACAGTGCTCCTGGGAGCCTTCGCTCAAATCAACCCCATCTGGATATTCGGTCCGTATACGCCGACGCAGATTTCTGCGGGATCACAACCCGATTGGTATATGGGCTGGCTCGATGGTCTCGTGCGAATGTCGCCACCATTGGAGACGAGTGTCTTCGGGTACACCATCTCATGGAACATACTTCTTCCTGGTTTGATCCTGCCCGGAATCATCTTCACCGGAATGGCGCTCTATCCATTCATCGAGGCGTGGGCCACAGGAGATAAGCGTGAACATCATCTCTTAGATCGACCTCGTAACGCTCCAACCCGTACCGCCCTCGGCGCAATGTCATTGACCTTCATGGTGGTATCGCTTATCAATGGTGGCAATGACCTCATCGCCACTCATTTCAACTTGAGCATCAATCAAATTATGTGGGCTACTCGAATCAGCATTATCATTCTTCCTCCTCTTGCTTACATCATTACCAAGCGAGTCTGCCTCTCGCTTCAACGTTACGACCGCGAACTGGTTCTTCATGGTCGTGAGACTGGTCGACTCGTGATGTTGCCTCATGGTGAATACATCGAAGTGCATGAACCAATCTCCCCAGAGAAGGCCTACATGCTGACCCAGCATCAACAACCGCTACCGCTCCAAGCCCCTGAGGTTGATGAGAATGGGGTTGCCCCACGTGGTGGACTTAAGAACAAAGTCCGATCTCGCCTTAGCAAGGCGCTATTAGGTGAACAAATCGCCAAGCCAACACCAGAGGATGTCAAAGCCCTCGAGGGTGGTCACCACTAAATACTTCTTCG
>SYAM01000017.1 GCA_005787645.1 Actinomycetota bacterium
GCACGTTGGGGAGAGCGCCCTTGGATTGACGCTGCTTTATCAGATGGAGAGATTCAGAGAGATACAGACGCTGAGTTACTTGGTGAAGTAATGGTGAAAGAGGAGACCATCCCAATTCTCCATAACGGAAAGGTAATAGGTGTTATTGCCCGATATCGCAATGTGGAGCAGATGCGCTCGCCTGGACGGCTTGAGTTGACGTATCGAGAAGCGGCTTTCGATTTGGCACGAATGATTAGCGAGGGAACTTTTCCAGCGGCTGAGATCGTTAATGAGGTTACGCCCCGAGTAGGAGATGGATTGATTCGGCTAGATCGCAATGGAATGGTCTCATTTGGTAGCCCCAATGCGATCTCAGCATTTCGACAAATCGGCCATCAAGGCGATTTAGAACTTCATGAGCTAGCAGGAGTAATCGAGGAACTGACTAATGGATTTAAATCACGCCATCCACGCGATGAATCATGGCAATCGATACTGAATGGAAAAATGCCCCGCCAAGTAGAGCTCGAGAACGACAATGGAGTCTTAGATTTATACGTTTTGCCGTTAACTGCGAATAGTGACCGCGTCGGCGCCCTGGTCCTTGTTCATAACGTTACTGAGATTCGGCGACGCGAACGAGAACTGATCTCTAAAGATGCAACAATTCGAGAGATTCATCATCGTGTGAAAAACAATCTACAAACAGTGAGCGCTCTTCTTCGACTCCAGGCCCGTCGAGCAGAGAATTCATCAGCAGTCTCCGCAATCGAAGAGGCAGTAAGAAGAATCAGTTCAATAGCGCTTGTGCATGAAATGCTTTCAATGGCTGCACAAGAGATGGTTGAATTTGATGAAGTAGCAGACAAACTCATCGCGGCAGTAAAAGATGTCTCAGCGCTCCGCCCAGGAATAATGTTGGAGCGAGTGGGAAAATTTGGTGCGCTAAGGCCCGAAGTGGCGACACCTCTAGCACTTATCTTGACCGAATTACTTCAGAATGCCTATGAGCACGGATTATCGACAGTTGGTTCACAGGTGAAGATTGCTGTCACTCGAACTCAGGAGTCCATGAAACTAGAGGTAAGCGACGATGGAATTGGGTTGCCTGCAGATTTTGATATCAATACCTCAGAGAGTCTTGGGCTGCAGATCGTGAAAACCCTTGCTACAAATGAATTAGGGGGCACTATTGGGGTAGATCGACTGCAAGGTGGCGGAACAACTATCCGCATGGAAATCTACTGTTGATTTATCTCGAACGGATTGGGGCTTTCAATTCCTCGCGCCCTATTTCGAGCCGCACGTCGTTTAAGTGCACGTCGCTCATCTTCGGAGAGCCCACCCCAGACCCCAGCCTCTTGACCGCTTTCTAGCGCCCACTTCAGGCATTCGTTGATTACCAGACAGCGGTTGCAAACCTTCTTTGCCTCCTCAATTTGCTGGAGGGCAGGCCCGGTATTACCAACGGGAAAAAATAATTCCGGATCCTCGTCTCGGCAGGCAGAGCGATGTCGCCAATCCATGGCTGCCCCCTTGCGCGTGAGTAATCAGAGAAGAATGGCGCTATACGAACGCACCCTCCATATTCTCCCTTGTAACTGGGCTAGGAACAAGGAAGGCAGGGGTAATTCCTCTCACAAGATTGGGATGGGGCGGGCAAAAGCGGGGGTTCTTTGTAGATTCTCAAGAAGATAGAGAAGATAGGGGTATGAGCGAGACTGCATATTTTGCAACAGGATGTTTTTGGGGTGCCGAACGTCGCTTCTGGCAGATGGAGGGCGTCACCAATACTCGCGTCGGATATATGGGTGGAACTACTCCCAATCCCACGTACAAGGAGGTCTGTTCGGGGAGTACCGGACATGCCGAAGTTGTGAAAGTTGAATTTGATTTGAACAGAATTACCTATCAGATGCTGCTCATTGCATTTTGGCAAATGCATGATCCGACAACTTTGAATCGTCAAGGAAATGACATCGGCACTCAATATCGAAGTGCCATTTACTATGTTAATCAGAATCAACGCGTTGAGGCTCTTCACAGCAAAGTGATTTATGAGAGCGAGTTAGGTAGGTTGGGATTTGATGAAATTACGACCGAAGTGACCGCGGCGCCAGATTTTTGGGGTGCCGAGGAATATCACCAGCGTTATTTAGAGAAAAACCCCAATGGATACGACTGTCATGCTACGACTGGAGTTCCCTTTCCAATAAGTGTGATCCGATAACTATGGCTGAGTATCCACACCAAATTGATGAGAATGAATTACAGGCTCGAGTTGATAATCTCTCATTTAACGTGTTGCGACGAGCTGCCACTGAGGCGCCCTTTACTGGAGAGTACACAGAAGAAGAGAGCGTGGGCGTGTATCGCTGTAAGGCGTGTAACGCGGAGTTATTTCGAAGCAATCACAAGTTCCACTCGGGCTGTGGCTGGCCATCTTTCTATCAACCTAGCGCTCAAGACGCGGTCGAATTGGTTCCTGATCATTCCTTAGGCAGGACAAGGACTGAGGTGCGCTGTGCGAATTGTGGCTCGCATTTGGGGCATGTCTTCGAAGGCGAGGGCTATTCGACTCCAACGGATGAGCGATGGTGCATCAATTCAGTCTCACTTCTGCTTGAGAAGAAGTAGGCTACCCATCCTTGAATATCTATGACGAGGAGAAGCACTGATGACCTCTGGTTCGGTTTGGATTATCACTATAGGCGTCTTGGTGGGCGTTTTACTCCTTGATCTCCTCCTCGCAATTAAACGCAGAGACCAGGAAACCTCCACAAAAGAGGCTGGCTTGTGGACTATTTTTTATGTCTCCGCTGCCATCGTCTTTGGTTGGACTTTAGGAGGCTGGGAGAACCCGCAAGCACGTTCTGAATTCTTCGCAGGTTGGCTGACGGAATATTCTCTCTCCATTGATAACGTTTTTGTTTTCATCATCATTCTGGCCCGCCTCAAGATCAGTAAAGAGAAGGCTCAACTTGTACTTCTGATTGGAATCATTCTTGCATTGATTCTTCGCGGTGCATTCATCGCTGCCGGCGCTGCACTCATTCATCGCTTTGTCGCAATCTTCTTCTTATTCGGTGCATTCTTGCTGTATACCGCTTGGCATCTTGCAAAAGATGAGGATGAAACGAATGATTGGCAGGAATCTCGGATGATAAAGAGCCTTGCTGCACGTGGTGCGACTCCTTTTACTGTCGCACTAGTAGCGGTGGGTACCACTGATTTACTCTTTGCATTAGATTCCATTCCAGCAATCTTCGGTTTGACCAAAGATCCTTATATAGTCTTTACGGCAAATGCCTTTGCGTTAATGGGATTAAGGCAACTCTATTTTCTCCTGGGAGACTTCCTGAATCGCTTGGTGTACCTTTCAAAAGGGCTGGCGATTATCTTAGGTTTCATTGGGGTCAAACTCATTATCGAAGCCTTACATGGAATTGGTATTCATGACATCGGCCCGTTAAAGATTCCAGAAATCTCGCTCACAGTCAGTCTAGGTGTAATCATCGCCTCGCTTGCAGTGACCTCTCTCATCAGCCTCACCAGACCCGTAAAAAAATCTAAGGTTGAAGAATGAAACCAATTGCAGTCGTTACGGGTGCAAGTAGTGGAATAGGTGCAGCCACCGCGCGATTGCTTGCTCAGCATGGCTTTCACGTAATTGCTGTGGCTCGTCGAGAAAAACGCCTGAAGACGCTCTCCGCTGGCAATGAGAATATCGAGACGCTAACAATTGATGTCACCTCTGATACTGACGTGCAGAAATTGGCCGCGCATCTTCAAGGCAAGCCGGTAGAAATCTTGGTATGTAATGCGGGTGGAGCTTTCGATTTTGATACGGTTATAAATTCAGATCCAGATGTTTGGATGAAAACTTATGATGTGAATGTAGTCGGCTCAGTTCGATGTATAAAGGCGCTGACTCCTCTTATGATCACACATGGCAAGGGGCATCTGGTCATCATTACCTCTACTGCTGGTCAGATTTCTTATGAGAATGGCGGATCCTATGTAGCTGCGAAACACGGAGAGGTGGCACTTGCTCGAACCCTTCGTTTGGAATTGAGTGGCTTACCTATTAGGGTCACAGAAATAGCCCCTGGGATGGTCAAAACTGATGAGTTCGCTTTGACAAGATTTTCCGGTGACAGTGAACGTGCAGCAAAGATTTATGCGGGAGTCGAAAAACCGCTTACCGATAGTGATGTTGCAGAGGCAGTTCGATGGAGCGTGATGCTCCCTGAGCACTTCAATATTGATTCGATGACAATTCGACCAGTTGCCCAAGCTGCCCAACATAAGGTCCACAGGATCACTCAATAATGAGCGGACGGTTAATCGCTCCATCTTTAGGAGAGCTTCGCAAACGCAAAAGTACTAAGTGGCGTGAATATGAACCAGATGTTCTACCACTTCCAGTCGCGGAGATGGACTATCCAATTGCCACCCCCATCATCGATGCTGTGACTGAGATGATGCATCGCTCAGATACTGGTTATCTTGGAAAATTTCCTGAATTAGGCCTGGCTTTCGCTGATTTCGCTCAGCGACGGTGGAATTGGCAAGTCGATCCTGAGTCGGTGCGAATGACTACAGATGTAGGGGTTGCCACAATCGAGATTTTACGAGCGCTTGGTTCGCCGGGAGATCGAGTGGTGATTATGCCTCCGATTTATCCTGCTTTCTACAATTGGACCACTGAAATACATTTTCCAATTGTTGAAGTCCCGCTCCTCAAAGATGGAGTCACCTATTCAATAGATTTTGCCGGACTTGAACGTGAATTCGCATCAGGTGTGCAGTTTTTTATTATTTCCAACCCTCACAATCCTTTGGGTTTGATTTTTACCGATGAAGAATTGAAGAAAATCGCGGTGCTGGCAAAGAAATTTGGAGTGATTATCCTCAGCGACGAAATCCATGCTCCACTTACTTACAAAGGGGAGACTTTCACGCCTTTTGGAAAAGTAAGTGATGAAGCGCGAGAACAAGTAATTACCTTAACCTCGGCTAGTAAGGCTTGGAATCTTGCGGGTTTGAAGTGCTCGATATTCTTCACAGAGAACGGTGCGTTGCACGAGAAGTTAGAGCCTCTGGTCAAAGGGATTCGCTCACGAGCATCGCTAATTGGCGCCGTTTCACATGTGGTGGCTTTCTCTGAATGTGATGAATGGCTAGAAAGCGCTATCGACACGATCGAAGAGAACTCACAATATTTCGCAAAATTGGTTGCCAAGGAGTGGCCCACCGTGCAAATATCCAAACCAAGGAATAGCTATCTCTCTTGGGTGGACTTCAGCAGCACGCGCTTGGGAGAAGATCCAGCAGCAGAATTATTAGAGAAGTCGCGAGTGGCAATAAGTTCAGGAATTCCCTTTGGGACCGGGGGTAAACATCACGCTCGCTTAAATTTTGCAACCTCGCCAGAAGTTCTTAAAGAAGCGGTCACGAGAATCACACCATGTCTGTAGTTTCTAGTCCCGATTACGATGTAATTGTCGTAGGTGGTGGCCATAACGGGTTGGTTGCCGCAACCTATTTGGCTAAAGCTGGCAGGAAAGTTGCACTCATCGAGGCTAGGCCCTCCCTCGGTGGGTCATCCATCAGCTATCAAGCCTTTCCTGAGTATCCCGTTCAACTCTCACGATACTCGTACTTGGTTTCACTCTTCCCTGATGACATAAAGAATGAATTAGGATTGAACTTTCGCACGCTATCGAGGAAGGTCTCTTCGTATACGCCAGTTAATCAAGATAGTGAGAACCTGGGATTACTAGTCGAGCGCAACCTTGGCCCTGCAACCGAGGAATCTTTTCGAAAAATTACCGGTTCGAAATCAGATTTTCTCGCATGGCAGGATTTCTACAGTCGAATCGAGCGACTGGCGCGGTATTTAGCCCCTTCTTTACTTAAGCCGCTTGAGAATATTGAAGCGTTGAAAGCAGGCTTTGACGATCAGCAGTTATGGCATGAGCTATTTGAACAGCCAATTGGCGTAACGGTTTCGCAGCGCTTCCAAGATGATGTGGTTCGAGGCGTCGTACTCACTGATGCGTTAGTAGGAACCTTTTCCTCCGTTGACGATTTCCAAGCAAACATCTGCTTTTTGTATCACGTAATAGGAAATGGAAGCGGGGAGTGGCGAGTACCTGCGGGCGGTATGGGGGCTTTAGTGAGCGAGCTAGAACGCGCTGCTCGAAAGCATGGCGTTCAGATAATTGTTGACGAACGAATTGATGCTATTAATGGCGACTCTAAATCTTTGGATGTGCAGACAAGCGATGGGAGAACTTACTCATGTCGCGACCTCGTATGGTCAGCTGACGATCGGGCACTAGCGCGTTTACTTAGTGAGTCAGTGCCTGAAAGGCGCGATGGTTCTCAAATAAAGATGAACATGTTGCTCAAAGAATTGCCGAAGTTAAAGAGTGGAATTGATCCACGTACGGCATTTGTAGGGACATTTCATATTGATGAGAGTGCTATCCAACTTGAATCTGCTTATCGATTATCAGCGGCTGGTTCGCTACCTCAAGTCATTCCCTCAGAAGTGTATTGCCATTCGCTAACTGACCCCTCAATCGTTGGTGATTCCGGGTTGCACACATTGACTCTTTTCGCCTTCCATACTCCGGCTACCCTTTTTGAAAATAATCGACAATTAAATACTGCAAAGGCTACTGAGCGCATAATCGCTGGAATCAATTGCTATCTTGAAGAACCACTTGAAGAATCGCTCGCTTATGATTCACATGGTCGTGCCTGCCTTGAAGTGAAGAATCCACTTGATCTTGAAGACGAACTTGATTTACCTCGCGGCAATATCTTCCATGGCGACCTGACGATGCCATTTGCCGAAACAGATGACACAGGAAAGTGGGGAAGTGAAACCTCCCACGGAAATATTTTCTTAGGAGGAGCAAGTGCCAGACGTGGTGGTGGAGTAAGTGGTATCGCTGGACACAATGCTGCCTTTGCATTAATGGCCAAGGGTAATCTCTAGTACCCTTCATCCATGGTCGAGCAGAGCCCACTTCGTCCTGAGACGCAGGTTGTCCAACAAGGACGCCCGGAACGTGAACCTGGCGGGGCAATAATTGGCGGCATCTCGGTCTCCACGACATTCCGCGCGGGTGGCGAGTACATCTATGGGCGCTCAGATAACGACACCTGGAAGGATTTGGAAGCCGTCTTGGGTGCGCTAGAGGAGGGGCAAGCTCTGGTCTTCTCCTCAGGAATGGCGGCGATTTCAGCAACCTTTGATTTGATTCCCCCTGGTGGAGTAGTGGTAGCGCCAACAGCTGGGTACTTGAATACCTTTGTTCAATTAAGGAAGCTAGAGGCAAATAATCGTTTACGGATCCGTTGGGTTGATATCAATGAGAATCAACAAGTGATTGCTGCACTTGATGGTGCTGCGATGCTCTTCTTCGAGTCACCAGTAAATCCACTCTTAACGGTCGCGGATGTCTCTACTCTGATTCGCGAGGCTAAAGCCCGTGGTGTGCTTGTTGCTGTCGATAACACTTTTGCAACTCCTCTCCGACAACAACCGCTGAAACTGGGCGCTGATGTTGTCGTGCACTCGCTAACGAAAGCGCTATCGGGTCATAGCGATGTGGTCTTAGGAGCGGCAATCACAGACTCACCTGAACTACTCGAGAAATTGATGTCGTATCGAAAAGATTCGGGTGCAAATGCTGGGCCTTTTGAGGCTTGGTTAGCGCTGCGCGGACTCCGAACTTTCCCAATCAGGTTTGCACAGGCCGAGAACAGCACAAAGATTCTTGTTGAGCGTTTACACAATCATCCAGCCGTTGAGCGGGTTCGATATCCGGGATTCGGTTTTATGGTCTCCATCGAAGTAAAAGGTGGCGCGCGCGCGGCCGATAAGGCTTGCAACGCATCGAAGATTATCTCTTACGCCACCAGCCTTGGTGGCGTCGAGTCGTTATGGGAACGTCGTCGTCGCCATGACGATGAACCACTAGAAGTACCAGAGAATCTCATCAGAATCTCAGTTGGAATCGAACATGTCGAAGACTTGTGGAACGACATGGATCAAGCGTTAACGAGGTCGCAAAGTTAATTTCTAGCCACATTTAGGCGCTGTGTTATGAAGGATCTTTCCAGGGTTGAGAATGTGATTCGGGTCAAAGAAGTTCTTGATTCCTAACATCACATCGATAGCGCTCTGCCCAGTCTCTTCGACCAATGCATCGATTTTTCCAGCCCCAATGCCATGCTCACCAGTGCAGGTTCCACCCATAGCGATTATTCGGAGTGCGAGTTCGTGTGCGATATCTCGGACATCTTCGAGTTGCTCAGGCTTTTCTGGATCAGTGATGATGAAAGTATGGAAGTTTCCATCAGCAACATGGCCTAATACCGTGTACGGATAGCCCTTCTCCGTGAGGAATTGATCAGCCATTCCCACAGCCTCACCCAACAGAGAGAGCGGGACAACTGAATCAGTACTCACCCCTCGCTTGCCGGGATGGGCCGCGATGCTCGCCCAGTGAATGTGATGTCGAGCTTCCCAGAGTTTTCTTCTAGCACCTTCATCAGTGGTCCATTCAAATTCCGTACCACCAAATTCAGCGACGATTTCCTGAGTGGATTTTGCATCTTCTTCCACCCCTTTTGGACTCCCGTGGAACTCAAAGAAGAGAGTGGGGCTTTCAGGTAATGAAAGATTGGAGTACGAATTGATGTTCTTAATACAATTGGGATCGAGAAATTCACATCGTGCGATAGCGATTCCGGAGCGAACAATCGCAGTTGCTGCTTCGACTCCTGCTTGTAGATTGGGGAAACGGGCTATCGCTGCCGCCATCTTCTCTGGCGTCCCATATAACTTCAGTGTCAGTTCAGTGATGACAGCGAGCGTTCCCTCTGAACCAACGAGTAACCGAGTGAGGTCATAACCGGCTGAGAGTTTTCGGGTGCCACGTCCGACATGAATCACTTCGCCATTTGCTAACACTGCAGTGAGCGCCAGTACGTTATCCCGCATAGATCCGTAGCGAACTGTCGTAGTACCGGCGGCGCCAGTTGCTGCCATTCCTCCGAGCGTGGCATCTGCACCTGGATCAACAGAGAAGAAAAGTCCATGAGAGGCTAATTTCTCATTGAGAGCAACCCGATGCACACCTGCTTCAACTATGACCATTAGATCATCTGGACGAATCTCGATGATTTTATTCATCTCGGTGAGATCCAGTGAGATGCCGCCATAAAAAGCGAGAATGTGACCCTCTAATGAGGTACCAGCGCCAAACGGGATTACCGGTATACCCTCTTGATTGCAATATTTGAGGATGGCCGAAACTTCATCAGTATTTTTTGGATAGACAACTGCATCAGGCAAAACTGATGGCCACGCAGATTCATCATGACCATGCTGTTCTAGGGCCGCTTGCGAGGTGTTCACACCGCCACCAGCGAGGGTTTTCAAATGCTCAATATGCGCATGAGTCAGATCAAAGCGCGTGTAACTTGGGGCCTGCGCTGATTGCGAGATTTGAGTCATGGGGCAAGCCTATGGGATGCGGTCAGTTCTGTATTGCCATACTCTTATATAAGATTTGGCAAAGGAGCCCTTAATGAGCCAGACCAATCCGGGATATGTTCCTGGCGTATGTAACATCGGAAAACGTGAGATTTTGCGTCGACGAACCGTCGGGATCGCCGCACTGGTCTTCGCCGTTGTCTCGGGGTACACCCTCCTCACGGCAGATGGTGTCGCTAGGTCTGCGCGATGGGCACTTTTCTTCCCTTTATTGGTGTCGGCAATCGGATTTATTCAGGCTCGAAATAAGTTCTGCCTGGCATACGGCCTAGCGGGAACTTTCAACTTCGGAAAAATCAGTGAGATGGAAAAGGTCTTCGATGCCGAAAGCAAGAAGAGTGATCGAAAGAAAGCACTATCAATATTGATTCAGGCGATTATTGCCGCAGGTGTCGTCACGGCAATAATCGTTTGGATTCCTTAAGGGCTATTTCAACTCGATAGAAATTGCGAAGGTATGAGACTCACCAGGATTAAGCGTCGAAGCTAGGTTCTTTTCAACTGCACCAATCAGTCGCGTTCCGGGCGGAACTGATGCCGGTTCTAATGCGGTGATCTTGGTTCTCCGATGGAACGGAAATATGTCAGCGCCATTTTCTTGCCAATACCAGAGGTGTGGAAATTCCTTTGGATCCCAACTTGCGCGGGTCCGCTGTCCAAAATCCGGGTTATTCCACTCCACCCAACCCTCGCTGTCTCGAAGTATGTAAACCAACCGCGCTTCCTTCTCCATATTGCGATTGCGAATGTTCACGCCATGCGAATCCATCTCTTTCCACTTGAAATCTCCAGAGTATCCTTCTTGGACGTAATCATGGAACTTCCAGACAGTGTTATCGGGTCCAGTTACAACTCCATTATCTGAACCTCGATAAGCAATATGTTCAACTTTGATGAAAGGCTCAATACTCTCTCCAACATTTTTTATCGTAGTCGTAACAGTTAATACCGGCTTAGAGCTATCGAGATGAGCCACGCGATGCACATGTAAGGCATCGAAAATCACAACATCATGAATAATCTCATTGGTAGTCTTTTCAACTAATCGCCAGGGGAGAATGGAACTATCTCCATGGAAACTATGGTGTCGACTTCCCACATCACATTCTTTATCCGCACTCGGAGTCAACAATTGCCATCCACCGCGGTAGCGAGACATCCAGTAATGCTCGCTCTCACCATGGGGATATTCGATAGGCAACTCGTCGATATCGTCGAATTCATACCAAGCAAGAACATTCGATTCCTTGCCACCATCCTTGCCGATGTGGGTGATTGTTCCACCTCGAGTCAAATCAATTTTCACTGCGATGGCGGAAGTTGAAAGTTCGACTACTTCATTTTTCGGCTGCTTCATTTAGATATCGTATGGCTCCTCAAGGCCATTACGCTAGATTGTGGGCCATGGCGATGGCTAATAATTCACGCGAAGATGTCAGTGCGAATGCCGAGTGGATTTTGGTCCAGGAGGAGATTTACCGGCGAATTTCAGAGACTCACTCATTTGTACGTGCAGTCTTCTCGGGGCGTCGTCGGAATCACCAGCCTCATTTTGATCGCATCGATGTCCGCCCAGTGCGCATCAAGGACGAATTAAAAGTCCAGGTAGAGTTCAGGGGTTCCGATGGGGTGATAACCAAAAATTTATTTTCAAATGAATTCTCTGAATTAGCGCTACTTGATTCAGGCTTTTCACATTTCTTGGTGGAAAACCGTGCCGAACGTCTAGAGGTGCGCTTGGGGAAGAAGGGGCAACTCTTCCGTAAATTATCTCGAACCAATCTTGAGCCTGAATATGAGCATGACAAGAAGAAAAAGCGATTCTTGGAGGAGCGTGATCCCTACTTAATCGCCGTTGGCATCTCCGATTCGGAGGGCAGGATTAAGCCCTCGATGCGGGATAAATATCTGCAAGTTGAAGAGTTTCTTAAAATTCTAGAGACAAGCATGTCCGCCATCGCAGAGAGTCAGGACCCTATTCGAATAATCGATCTGGGTTGTGGCCATGCGTATCTCACATTTGCGGCATTCAGGTTTTTTCAATTGAAGAATCGATCTGTGAATTTCATTGGCGTGGATGTTAAGTCAAAAACAAGAGAACGTAATGAAGAAATAGCAAAGGGACTAGGCATAGCGAGCGAGATTTCGTTTGTCAATTCGGCAATAGCGGAGTATCCAGTGTTAGAAGTAGATGTTGTGATTGCTCTACATGCTTGTGATACTGCGACGGATGATGCCCTTTCATGGGCAGTCAAAGCGAATGCAAAAGTCATATTGGCTGCACCTTGTTGCCATCACAACCTTCACCAACAGATCAAAGAAAAACCTGATGCCCTCATCCAAGTTTTTCAGCATGGAATTCTGGCGGTTCGCCAGGTTGATCTCCTGACTGATGCATTACGTGCAGCGATCTTAGAAGTAGTGGGCTTCAGCGCTGATGTATTCGAATTTGTCTCTGGTGATCACACAGCTCGAAACCTGATGGTCAGAGCAATTTGTGTAAGTGCGGAGTCGAATGCTGAGCGACGAAAGGCAGATAAACTTCGTGAGTATCGCCACACTTGCGCGCTCTGGGGCATCAAACCTGCAATGGAGGAGCGCTTGGAGTTGGGAGGTATTCCACTCAGCGACTAGAGTTCTGCTGTGTCGCTGGCTGTAAATTCACGTGCATATCTGGCTTTAATGAAGTTACGTGTCGTGGAGTTGTTACTGGTTTCCACTCTACCTGCCATGGTGCTTGCTCAACGGGGAATTCCTGAACTTCAACTCACACTTGCTACGTTAGTAGGAGGCCTGCTGGCAGCAGGATCAGCAAACGCCTTCAATCAAGTGATGGAGCAAGATCTTGATCTTGCTATGGGGCGAACTTCCAATAGGCCACTTGTTGTCGGGTCCATCTCACCGAAGGCCGCGCTGACTTTTGCAACAATTCTCGCTGCATTGGCACTAGGAATCTTCTGGATTTTCACCAACCCACTTGCAACTTTCCTCACTTTCAGTGCAATCGCTTTTTATGTGGGCATTTACACAGCAGTACTCAAGAGAAGAACCCCTCAAAATATAGTGTGGGGTGGCGTCGCAGGATGCATGCCAGTTCTAATTGGTTGGGCCGCAGTCGCAAATAGTTTATCGTGGAGCGCACTTTTGCTGTTCTTGGTGATTTTCTTTTGGACACCTCCTCATTTCTGGGCTCTAGCCATTAAATATAAGGATGACTATTCACGGGCTAAAATTCCCATGCTTCCTGTTGTTGCCGCTGAAAACATCGTTACACGCCAAATGCTTGGACATGCACTTGCCATGATTGCTTCTTCACTTGTTTTAGGAGTTATTGCCGAATTGCCGTGGTGGTATTTTGGCTTGACCGTCAGTATTGGTGGTTACTTCGTCTATCTTGTTGCTCAACTTCGAACTGGTGACAACCTGCAGCGGAGTAAAAATGCTGAAAAAATATTTCACGGGTCAATCTCATATTTGAGCGTAATCTCGCTAGTTATCGTATTGGCGGTTCTCGTCTAGTTCGCGACCAGATAGCGATTCCAATTGATCCTAGAATAAAGAGAACGATTCCTTGAATTCGAAAAATATTGAGAAAAGATTGGGCAACTATCGGTACTGCTGTGTTAACGAGCGGGTCACTCGCTGATGTAGTTGCAGACTTTATTCCTGCATTAGCTCCATAATAAAGTGCGATTAAGAGTATCCCGATAGTCACAAATTCCCCGCCAATGATGCCCATGAAACTGTTTCTGGAAGTTGAAAATTTTGCCATCCCAAAAATTGATAGCGCAAGTAGCGCGAAAAGAAGGAGAGTCGAGAGAGCTACTGCAGACTTTATGGGTGCGAAATTGGGTGCGTTGCCCGTGTCGTCTAGTTTTATAGGTTCTACCTGTTCGCTCTCAATTTCAGGAGATTTGAAAGTAGGATCTATCTTCGCCATCGAGTCGAGTATTGGCTGAATTAGGGAATTCACATCAATTGTTGCGCTCGAAGCCTCTCCCGTATAGAAAGCGTAGATCTGGTCAATAACCTTTTTGGTTTCCGCATTGACTTCAGGATTGGCTAACACGTCTGCTACTGCTTGGACAAGAAGATCTTTTTTCTCCTCGACTACATTTTTTATCTCAGCATCTGCATCTGCGGTCACTTGTTCGATCAACTTTTCTGCGACACCCTCGCGCACTTCATTATTTGCAAGAAGGGAAGTGGCAACGCTCTCCGCTCCAGCGCTGCGCCCCACGGACCACCAACTTCCAAAAACAAGCACAAAAAGGAGAAGAGTGAGGATGGTTGTAACTGCAAAGAGTCGACTCAGGCCAACTTTTCCATTGTAAAGGGTGCTCATGCCACTAAGGGTAAGAGAAATCATGGACCGGTGGTAGGGGGCAAATACATCTCTCACGTTGATTCGGTTAGGCTGTCCCTATGTCCAAAGTCATGGCCTCGCTTCCCAAAGGAGAGCGAGTAGGTATCGCTTTCTCTGGTGGTCTCGATACCTCAGTCGCAGTTGCTTGGATGCGCGCTAACGGTGCAATTCCATGTGCCTACACAGCAGATTTAGGTCAGTATGACGAACCGAATATCGATTCTGTCCCCGGTCGCGCGAAAGAGTACGGCGCGGAGATTGCGAAGCTTATTGACTGTAAAAATTTCCTCGTAGAGGAAGGGTTAGCAGCAATTTCATGTGGAGCCTTCCATATTCGTACGGGTGGTAAGCAGTACTTCAACACCACGCCATTGGGGCGCGCAGTCACCGGAACTTTGCTAGTGCGGGCGATGCTCGATGATCAAGTATCAATATGGGGAGAGGCCTTGAAAATCGAACGCGCCGATCGGCATACTGCCTGGTCTGAACCGAGGATTGCCATGCATGACATTCATTGCTGTGTTCCCAATTGCCACACCAGACCCTATGCTCCGGCCGGCACCCAGTCTCTGTGCAAAGACCACTTCTTGAACTTTCTCACCTGGCGCCGCAGGCGAGGCCC
>SYAM01000092.1 GCA_005787645.1 Actinomycetota bacterium
AAGCATCGTCGGAATATCGTCATTACGATGATTATCCCTACCTTCTTTTTCGTGACTACTCCAATCATCGTTTTCCGCCCAGCCAAAGCGACTGCAGAACCTTGCCAAGGGGTAACGAGTCAATTTCAGTTAACTGAGCAACCTGTCATCATTCCTGCCAAAGATGGCCGTTCAATTGCGGGCCCTGAGGGCATCGCGATGATGCGTTCCTATTCGATTGCAGGTCAAACTCTCGACACCATTCCACTTGGTTACTCCACTGCCAACAAACCAAATGCAGATCTTCGTGCAATACCTTTAAATGAAATAGTCAAACGTGTATCTGATGATCCAGATCTCCAACCACAATTGAACCAGGTACGTAATCTCGCATATGCAATTCGCTATAACGGAGATATTGCTTCTTCTATTCTCTCGCTTACGGCGCGCGAAGGCACTATTGCAACATGGATAGCGGCTCAGCGAATACTTGGTATAGAAGCTGATTTCTTTACTCAAGATCAACTCGTGAGTGAGCTAGCAGATTCGATTGCAGGGGCTGCGGGGGATGGTTCATGGCCATTTGATGATGTTGGACCAGGTGCGCTCTCTTCAACAGCAACTATCGATGGCGATTCACTTCATATATATGTACTCACCACTCGCGAGGGTTTTGATAAAGATGATGTAGCTAATGGCGAGAACTTGGAACGTTCGGTGAGCCAAGCAGCGAAAAATCAACGAATAACTGTTACTTACCCAGGTGGCGAAGTACGTGGTGTTACCTCGAGCAACGGCGACGTGTGTATTTCCGTGCCGTGGACTACCGGAAAAACCCTGCCACAACTACGAGTCACATGGCAGATGACCGTTCCCGCTGGGACGATCCTTTATAACTCAAAAGTGTTCGAGGGTGGCGATCGTTATGCCCTGATGGATAACGCTGAAATCACACTGAATGCGCTTGCCCTTCCAGTTGCGACTCAGGTGATTTGGAGTTCGACCTCATGACCGAGAATAAATCTGAAGATCGCGATGCTAATGGAATCGATGATGAGGTCGATGAAATCCGCGAAGATTTAGAAGAGTTACAGGAAGAGCTCCAGGAAAAGATCGAGAAGCTCTCACTGGCTGAGCGCTCACGTACGATTGGCACTATTACTGGATTACTCCAGGAGAATATGACGCAGATCGTCTCCTTCGGCGGCGTGCTCTACCTGCTCACTCGATTAATTGCTATCAGCGGACGTTCTGCCCCGACAGCGCTCTCATTCCTCGACGCGCAAGGAATCAGCAAGACCGTAACCGGCGCAATCGTGCAAGCGCTTCCAATCCTGTTGCTTGCCGCAGCAATTGGATTCACTATCACTGCTCTAATAAATGTCAGCGATAAACCAGTCTCGAAGAATTCTCGGGTATGGATATCGATTGTTGCTTGGTTCTTGGTGGCAACGGTTGTGCCTTCACCATTCTCATGGAATCGCGCCGTGGCATTGGTAGCTTTCTTCGCTGCTGGCATTTTGATTATCTACACCGCGATTTCCGCTTGGACAAATAATCTCGATGATTGGCCACATCCATTCCAGTTTCTAATTTTCTATTTTGCGCTTGTCGCAGGAACTCAGCTAGTTGCTGATGATCAGGTCTGGCTTGCACCAGAGCGGTTACAGATCATCTCATCATCGGAAAATCTTGTTGCTGTGCAGGGCGTTGAGAAGGGCGATCAAGCATCAACGATTGTCGGATATGTACTCGATGGCAATGGCGATGATTGGGTCAGCATCTTGCTAGAAGAGCCACGTATCGTTTTACGAGTTAAGAGCGATAGCATTTTGCAACGATCAGTCTGTCGTCTTCCCGACTCTCGTAAGCAGGTGCCACCGCTTTTCGTCTCGATTGCAGAGCGCTTTGAAAGCCAGAAGCAACGAGCAGTCGAGGATGTTGTACCGGTCTGCTAATTCTTAGCTAAGCCACTTGAATTGAACGTCGCGAGAATCCAAAGCGATATCCATTCATTCCTGATCGTCACAGACCGAGCGTCATGGCTTAGATAAATGGATGGAAGCAGAGCATCCCCTGGCTCCAAAATTTCGTTGCGCTCACGCAGCGCCAAGATGAAGAGTAGAAAAAACCGGCGCCACTTACGCGGCGCCGGTCTTTGACATAACCGATGAGGTTTTCTCTCTAGTTGTTACTTCTTCTTGTAGCCAGCAGGGCAGGCTGCCGTGGTGACCTTTTTAGTAATCTTGCCCTTCACGCACGTGATGGTCTTCTTCTTGACAGGAGTCTTCACTACTGCCGCTGCTGCTGGCTTGTAACCCTTCTTCATCTTTACCGAGAGTTTGGGTTGTGAGTACTGGAAGCCTTCATACTCGATGCTGATTACACCATTCTTCGCAGCGATATTGGCGCTGGAGACTACCTGTTCGCCAGTGGCCTCTTCGGTTGTCACAGAGAGCTCAAGAGCCTTTGCAGCATCGTTTGGATTCTCTAGACCCCAGAGGACTTTTGCATCATTGAATGGAATGTAGGCGCGATAGAAGCCACGGACCACTGTTGTTCCATCGGCATCAAAGTGTGGCGCCGCTGCGGTGAAGACGAAGGACTTCTCGGCAGCATTCCAGACCGGGCTAGAAAGTTTGCAGAGACCATCCGAGAGCACGATGATGTCATTGGAGACGCCATCAATACCAAACTCAGTGAAGGAGATTGCTTGCACAGTCGCATAGCGCGATGTTGCTTTTCCGGTCTCACCTTGGCATTGCTTTGAATCTGCTGCAAATGCAACATTGACTGGCTTACCAGTGAGAGTCAAAACTCGGAAACCACTTCCATCTGTTGCCTTCATCGTCATACCTGCACCAGCACCAAGAGTGATGTTTGGTTGGTAAGAAGACTTGACTCGGATCTTTACTATGAAGCTAGTGTCAGTATCGAGGCTTGCATTCTTTCCGGTTGCCTTGTTGTTGGTGAGGAAAGTTTTGTTATCTGCAGCGTTGACGAACACTGGCTCGATAGTGGTCCAGAGGTTTGATGAGTTAGAGAACGTCGGACGAGCATTGATGAAGACACCGTCATAACCCTTTACGCCAAATCGCGCTGAGTTCCAATTGGTTGAAGTCCAACGTCCGGTACGTGTGACCGTGCTGGCAACAGTCTCTACTTCAGGTGCAACGACTGCAGGAGCCGCTGGTGCAGGTGCCGCTGGTGCAGGTGCAGCAGCAGCCGGTGATGCAGCCGGTGATGCCTCAGGACTCGCAGCAGGTGCAGGTGCAGGTGCAGCAGCCTCGACTGGATTAGCGGTGCCGCTTGCTACCCATTGCAGGTTCGCAACGGTGCCGCGTCCGTTATCAACCGAGACGCTCTCAATACAGAAAAAATCAGTCGGTGTAACGCAGGCAGGCCATGGTCCACCAGGTAGCGGTTCGTTTGCCGCGTTTGCATTGCTTGCTGTGAGCAATCCGCTGAGAAGCGAGATGCCAGCAAGCGTAGCGAGAATTCTTTTCTTCACAATTTCCTCCATCGGTAACTTTTCGGGTTCAGGACCCAATTTCTAGAGTCTACTCCTGAAGGTTATTAATCAAGAATGCCCGTAAGGTTTTCGGTACCTGAGGCATTAAATCGGTAGCCGACGTGGCGAACGGTGCTGATCATCGCCTCGAACTCGGGGCCTAATTTCGCCCGAAGGCGCCTAATATGGACATCGACCGTTCGGGTTCCGCCAAAGTAGTCATAGCCCCAGACTTCTTGGAGAAGTTGGGCGCGGGTAAATACGCGACCTGGGTGTTGCGCGAGGTACTTCAACAACTCAAACTCTTTATACGTTAAATCGAGAGCGCGACCTTTTACACGGGCGGTATACGAATGTTCATCGATGGCAATTTCACCGGAGCGGATCTCGCCTCCGCTTCCCGTATTGTTCCGCGCATCGAGCGCCTCTTTATAACGGGTAATGGCAAGTCGAATCCGCGCATCTACCTCAGCAGGTCCAGCTGCATCAAGGATGCAATCATCAGCGCCCCACTCAGAGGTGAGCGCAGGTAATCCACCCTCTGTGACCACAACGACGACCGGAGCACCAACTCCGGTGGAGGTGAGCAGACGAGTGAGGTTCTTCATTGCGCCAAGATCGCGCCGCGCATCGACGAGAAGTAAATCGATCGAGGGCGCATCGACGAGGACTGATACCTCAGCCGGAAGAATTCGCACCTGGTGTTGAAGGAGGGCAAGGGAGGGGAGAACCTCTGCGCTGGAATGGCGAGAGTTTGTGAGTAAGAGGAGCTTCGCCATAGTGGGAGAATACTCTCGTGGAGAACTTGGTGATACTCGGGGTGGTTCTGCTCTTGGCCACTGGCTACGGATATTGGTATCGCCATCGCGACGGCCGCGTGAAATCCCATGGAAAGGCAGAGACCAGACTCCGTCTGGACCCTTCAGAAATCGGACCCTTGGGTGAACGAGCCACGCTCGTCCAATTCTCATCAGCTTTCTGCACGCCATGTCGGGCCACTCGAGTAATTCTTGGTGAGGTTGCAGCGGCGACCACTGGAGTAAGACATATAGATATAGATGCCGAACATGAGTTGGCGTTGGTCCGTAAAGTCGGCGTGCTCTCGACTCCGACGACATTAATTCTTGACAGTAAAGGTTTTGAGATTGCGCGCGCTGTTGGCGCACCCCGTAAAGCCCAGGTTCTCGCCTCGCTTGATGCTATTGCCTAATGTTTCACAACGAAGAGGTCTGGGGAACGGTCGTCTCCTTTCATCTTCCTGAGCAGAACATCTCCCAGGATGTGAAAAGGATTTTTCTCGATCAAGCAATCGCTTTTGTACATGAAATAGATGAGAAGTTCTCTACGTATAAAGAAAGTTCTGAAATTTCACAATTACGTCGTGGTGATTTACACATAACAGATACTTCCGAGCCCGTTCGACGTATCTGGAAATTATGTGAAGAAGCGCGTGATCTCACTGATGGCGCCTTTGATCCTTTTCTTGAAAGTCTTGGTGGATTTGACCCATCGGGATACGTCAAAGGTTGGGCCGCCGATCAGATCGCGCTGATTGGCCAAAAGTTGGGAATCACACGGCTGCATATCAATGCTGGCGGAGATATCACAGTGCGCGGTGGCATGGATGATCAGCAGCCCTGGATGATTGGCATTCAGCATCCCAAACGTGCGGGACGAATTGCTGCGGTGATTCCCATGCGCGATGGCGCTGTAGCAAGTAGTGGAGGCTCCCGTGATCTCATTGCGGTCGGTGCATTGGCAACATCGGTTTATGGGCCTGATGGAGGTATCGCCGACGCGCTCGCTACTGCCCTAATGGTCGCTGGCCGCGATGGTGCGCGGTGGTTTCTTAAACCAGAACTTGCCGAGTATGGCTGCTGGGTCGTCAATCGCCACGAGGAAAGTACCTGGTCGGTGCGGTGGCCAGAGCGCCCCTGACTAATCGCGAATCACTTGCAATTCGCACTCTCGCTTTTCGGCTATTACCCTTATGGCTATGTTCGCGAAGATAGAGGTGTCGTTAATCAAACGACGAACGATCGATTATGGTCGCGCAACCTCTTCGCGCTGTCTTTCTTAATCCCAGAACAATCCCTACCGATTGTCGCTTTGCCCGCGTGAGTGGCCTCGTACAAAAACTAATTTTAGGAGAGAGATATGTCTAAGCAGATTGACGTCCGCGGCGCACGATTTGGTGCGCTACTCACTACTTTTGTGTTGGCGCTAACGTTAGCGACTCAGTCGTGGATTCTTGCCTTGTGGCAAACTGCGGTATTCGCGATTGGCGCAAGCTTTGGTCCAGCACGAACCCCTTATGCATCGATTTTCCGCGCAGTTGTAAAACCGCGTCTGAAGTCATCGCCCACTTTTGAGGATGAGCGTCCTCCACGATTTGCTCAAGCAGTTGGTTTCCTCTTTGGTGCGACAGCCCTTGCTGGTGCAGCAAGCGGCGTCTCTCTCCTATTTACACTCGCGATTGCATTCGCGCTTGCTGCAGCATTCCTCAATGCGGCTTTCAACTTCTGCCTTGGCTGCAAGGTCTATCTCCTCTTCGCCCGCGTATTTCAAGGCAGCCACGAAGCGGTAGCGAAGACTCCCGCTAGCGTGCAGTAGTAGTAACGATTTCGCTCTAGTCTTATCCCATGAGAGAAGAGCTCCGCGAGCGAGGGTTGCGCCTTACCCCACAACGCGAGCTGGTGCTCACTGCAGTTCGCGCTCTTGGCCATGCCACTCCAGAAGAGATCGCGGAATATATTCATCGAACTCATCCCAGTATCAATCTCTCTACCGTCTATCGGAATCTAGAGACACTTGAAAATGTTGGATTGGTGCTGCATAGCCATCTAGGACATGGCGGCGCGACTTATCATGCAGCGGAGGAGTTAAACCACCTCCACTTAGTGTGTGGAAAATGTGGGAGCGTCGGTGAAGCGCCGATCGACACTGCGGCAACCTTCGTCAATGCGCTCGCCGATGACTATGGATTTAAGACTGATGTCACTCACTTTGCTGTCTATGGGAAATGCGTCAACTGCTCTGACGGATCATGAGCGCAGTATTAGTTGAAGGCGGCCCAGATAATGGTGCTATCTGGCATTTTGGTGAACCGGTAAAAGAGCAACGTGCGCTGGAGGCAGGGAAGGCATTTGCAGATTTAAGCCATCTTCCCGCAATAGCAATTAGTGGCGCAGATCGACTTACTTGGATCCATTCGCTCTGCACTCAAGATGTCGAGCATTTGCAACCGGGGGATTGGAAGAGTGGATACATCCTCGATCCACAAGGACACTTGGAATTTCCCTTATTGATAGTCGATGATAGTGATTCGCTCTACCTCTTTACAGAGATTGCATCTGCAGAGCCATTGATCACTTATTTAAATTCAATGAAGTTCATGTTGCGCGTTGAAGTCACGGATGCATCCTCAAATGTAGCCCTCTTCCGAGCACCTGGCGCTGCAGATCAAATAGGTGGACCTTATGCGCTACTTCCGCGCGCAGAAATCAAGAGTATGACTGCGAATTTTGCATCGACTGCAATTCAAGTAGGCACATGGGCCTTGGATGCGATCCGCGTTGCAGCAGGTCGTCCTCGTTTTGGATTTGAAAGTGATTCCAAAACAATCCCCAACGAATTAGGTGTACTCAACATTGCGGTGCATATGAATAAAGGCTGCTATCGCGGACAAGAGACTGTTGCAAAAGTATTTAATCTAGGAAAGCCACCACGTCGCCTCACTCTGCTTCATCTTGATGGTTCAGGAGTTGATCTACCCCCCTCCGGAAGTCCAATCACTCTTGAGGGGAAGAATATTGGTGTACTCGGCACTGTTGCACGCCATCATGAATTGGGTCCAATTGCACTTGCACTGATTAAGCGCTCGGTGCCGATGGATGCAACTGTCAGCGCAGGAAATGTGCTGGCAACTCAAGAAGAGATCGTCGCACAGTAGGTCAAGGAGATGTCGCGAGTTATAACTATCTATTCACGACGAGGGTGCCATCTCTGCGAAGTTGCAGTTGAGAAAGTTCATGATTTACAACCCGAATATGGATACGAAGTCGAAGAGATATTTATCGATGGTGATAGTGAATTAACTAGAGAATATGGTGAGCAAGTCCCTGTGATTCACATCGATGGAAAGCCCCATGATTTTTTTCGAGTAAATGAAGAGCGTTTTCGAGCAGCGCTCTCTTAAAGTTCAACATCTCCAATGAGGATGTCATCGGCATCCACAATTCGATACGAGTAACCCTGCTCAGTGAGGAACCGTTGTCGATTTTGGGCAAAATCTTGGTCTACGGTGTCACGGGCGACCAAAGTGTAGAAACGCGCCGTTCGACCATCTGACTTAGGGCGCAAGATTCGCCCTAAGCGTTGCGCCTCCTCTTGGCGGGAACCAAATGCACCTGATACCTGAATAGCAATTGTCGCCTCAGGAAGATCAATCGAGAAGTTCGCGACTTTTGAGACTACTAATGCTTTGATTTCACCCTCTCGAAAACGTTGAAAAAGCTCTTCACGTTCTTTGATGGGAGTATCGCCAGTAATCACGGGGATGCCCATCTCCGTAGACAAGGTATCGAGTTGATCAAGATATTGCCCAATTACAAGAATCTGTTCGCCTTTATGTTTCTCAACTAGCAATTTTGCGATTGCACCTTTAGTGCGCGTAGTGGCACAGGTTCGATACTTATGTTCGGGCTCTGCTGTTGCATAAAGCAACCGCTCGGCATCGGTGAGGTTTACGCGCACTTCGACGCATTCTGCAGGAGCGATATATCCCTGCGCTTCAATCTCTTTCCAAGGTACGTCGTATCGCTTTGGCCCAATGAGCGAGAAGACTTCACCTTCTAGTCCATCTTCGCGTACCAGCGTTGCGGTGAGTCCTAGTCTCCGCCGAGATTGAATATCTGCGGTAAATCGGAAAATCGGAGCTGGAAGTAAGTGCACTTCGTCGTAAATAATCAAGCCCCAGTCGTGTTGATCCACTAAATCCAGATGAGCATAGACACCACCGCGTTTGGTGGTGAGAACTTGATAGGTCGCAATCGTAACCGCGCGAATCTCTTTTTTAGAGCCGGAATACTCACCAATCTCATCTTCGGTCAGCGATGTACGTTTAAGCAATTCACTTCGCCATTGTCGAGCAGCAACCGTGTTGGTTACCAATATCAATGTAGTCGCTTGGGCAAGTGACATTGCCGCTGCGCCCACAAGAGTCTTGCCCGCACCACATGGGAGTACGACGACTCCCGAACCACCATGCCAGAAACCTTCTGCGGCAAGACGCTGATAAGGACGAAGCTTCCAGTCACTCTCGTACAGTTCGATTGGATGTGCCTGACCATCGACATAACCGGCCATATCTTCAGCAGGCCAACCTAGTTTGAGGAGCGATTGTTTGAGTCGACCACGCTCACTAGGAAAGACTTGGATAGTTTCGCTATCGATGCGCTTTCCGAGCATAGGTTGAACTTTCTTCGCCCGAATCACCTCTTCAAGCACCGCCGAATCAGTAGTAGAGAGAATCAATCCATGAACCGGATGCGTTTCGAGGCGAAGTCTTCCGTAGCGCGCCATTGTCTCTGCAATGTCAATGAGAATTGCATGAGGGACTGCATAGCGCGAGTAGCGCAACAGAACATCGATGACGCTCTCTGCATCAAGGCCTGCAGCGCGGGCATTCCAGAGCCCAAGTGAGGTGAGGCGATAGGTATGAATGTGTTCCGGTGAGCGCTCTAACTCTGCAAATGCAGCAATTGCGCGTCGGCAATCATCAGCGGCGCCATGGTCGATCTCGAGTAAGAGGGTCTTGTCGCTTTGGACAATGAGTGGGCCATCAGCCATTGGGGTTATTCACCAGATCCTTAATGAGAGCGTGGAGGAATTCGATCTGGGTAGCGACGCCTTTTGCGCTGATCCATTCACCTTGCGCATGTGCATTTCCACCTATGGCTCCCAAGCCATCAAGAGTAGGAACGCCAGTCGCTGCAGCAAAATTCCCATCGCTTGCTCCTCCTACCGCTACACCTAGTAATTCACCGCGACCAAGCGATGCATAAACCTTCTTTGCGCGCTCAAAGAGCGCCCTGGTTGACTCTGGTTGTAGAGGCGGGCGATTGATACCGCCAGAGATAATTATGTGCGCATCGGGATGTTGTGGTTTCAATTGATGGAGCGTGCGTTCGATACGTTCTAATTCGCTCATCGCAAATGAACGGCAGTCAACGACAAGTCGAGCCAGGGCCGGCACGGTATTTGTCGTTGTGCCTGAGGTTAGAACTGTTGGTATAGCAGTAGTGTGAAATTCCGGATTAGCAAGTTTTTCGATTTCAATGACCAAGTGAGCCATTTCGGTCGTGGCATTGATTCCTTTTTCTGGCTCAAGCCCAGCATGTGATGCACGACCATGAACCTCGATGACAAAATCGGCAGTTCCTTTCCGTCCAGTTTTCACGGCACCATTGATCGACGCTTCCAAAACGAGAACCGCTCGAGCGCTTCGTGACGATTCTTCAATCAGCGCTCTTGAGGCTTTGGATCCCACCTCTTCATCGGTTGTGCAGAGTATCGCGACAGAACCAGTGATTTCGCGAAGTGCATAAACTGCCTGAATAAATCCAGCTTTCATATCAAACGAACCAGGTGCAGTAATGCGATCGCCATCTACTTGCCACAATGGCTCGAATGATCCTTTTGGCCAAACAGTGTCAAGATGGATGAGCAGTAAAACATCTGCCGGTCTTGCTCCCCACCATAAAATCGGTGAGCCATTTACCTCTGAGATGCTTCCTGCGCTGCCAAGAACTTCTTTACAGATTTGGTTAGCTTCGAGAAGTACTGCATCAAGAGCGGCCCGATCATCACTGGGGGATTCGATGCGAACTAATCGCTCGATATCTGCCAAATAGTTGGGGGTGGCCGTCATGGTGTAAGTCTGCCTTATTCGACTATCGCTACGCCTGAGATGCGACTGACCGAGAACCGAAGTACCTCATCGCTCCTATGGTC
>SYAM01000093.1 GCA_005787645.1 Actinomycetota bacterium
GATTTTCAAGTGGATGCAATCGTGCATCTTGGATCGATTCCGCGTCCATTTGATGATCAAGATTTCGAAGTTTTCGATAATAATGTTTCTTGTACGTATAAAGTATTTTCAAAAGCTGCTTCCAATAATGTGAAAGTCGTAATCTATGCTTCATCTCTCTCTATTTATGGCACGGCATGGTCTGGCCCCTGGACCTCTCCAGAATTTGCACCTTTTGATGAATCGCTGCCGTTACATCATTACGAGAGTTACGCGCTCTGCAAAGAGGTCAATGAGCGAACCGCAGATATGTGGGCTAACCGTTCGATGACTGCTTATGTCGGTCTTCGTTTTCCATTCTGCAACACGAAGCAAGCAATCGAGGATCATGCGATTGCGCAGCGCGATAGTCATGAAGAGACAGTCACAGTCGCGGCGAAAATCCTCTGGGGTTATCTCGATGTACGCGATGCTGCGCACGGAATCCTTGCGATTCTTGCAGGCAATTCCACTGGATCACATACTTATAACTTCACCGCACCTGACACCACGGCTCCACATCCAACGAGTGAGATGTTGGCCAAATTCCATCCAAAAACTAAGGTGCTTCGAGAGATTCCAGGTTATGGTTCGCTAACTGATTGCTCGCGTTGGATTGCTGCCTATGGCTACCACCCGGTTCACCTCATTGACCGCACGAAATTAGGTATTTGATAGGGGGTAGACTTACCCCTAACACTTGGAGACGTCGCATAGCCCGGTCGAGTGCGCCTCACTGCTAATGAGGTAACCATGAAAATGGTTCGGAGGTTCAAATCCTCTCGTCTCCGCCCTCGCGTGGATGGTGAGTCAAACATCCACTAGCATTAAGTCCGTTATCGGGGTCGGTGTAATTCCGAACCGGCAGTTAAAGTCTGCGACCCGCACACAGCCAGTGGGCGGTGGACTCAGTGAAATTCTGAGACCGACGGTTAAAGTCCGGATGAGAGATAACGAATGTAGTGAACGCGGCACTCCTGCTTAGGTGGAGTCTGCGCTCTCTCGAGTTTCTTTTTTGCACCCCGAAAACGCTCGGCAACTTGAGCTAGGGGGTGGCACATGAAAAGTCTGAAATCGACGCAAGAGATTTTTGCTGACCTTGCACAGCTCTCACACGCCGCTTCAGGTTGGTGTGTGCATAACCCCAATGTGGCTGCAGCCGTGTATGACGGCGACGGACAATTCATTGCTCATGGTGTACATAAGAAAAAGATCTCGAACAATCACGCTGAAGTTCTTGCTTTACAAGCAGCAGGCGAGCGCTCGCGCGGCGGTACCTTGTATGTCTCTCTCGAACCGTGCAACCATGTCGGTGCCACTGGTCCCTGTACTGAAGTAATTAAGAAAAGCGGTGTCAAGAAAGTTATCTATGCGGTCGCTGATCCCAATCCGATAGCAAGTGGTGGTGCCCATGCGCTACGTGCAGCAGGGATCGAAGTAATCTTTGAGAAAAGCGAAGTTTTGGAGTTTGCACAACGCGGATGGTTACACCGCATTACTAATGGCAGACCTTTAATTACCGCAAAAGTAGCGGCAACGCTTGATGGTTATATAGCCGCGTCTGATGGCACTTCGCAATGGATTACATGTGATGAATCACGACTCGATGTTCAACATCTGCGTGCGCAAATGGGTGCAATCATTACGAGTACACAAACGTATGAAAATGATAAACCTTCATTTTTGCCACGTATAGCGGAAGCACCAACACCCCACCGAGTCGTGGTCGGTAAGAGAGAAGTAGATGCACAGGGTTTCACTCGCATCCAGTCTCATAACATCAACGATCTCCTCGATTTTCTCAATTACGAGGGGGTTAATCATGCTCTTGTTGAGGCTGGTGGGATTTTTCTCTCTGCGCTAATGCGAGCCAATCTCATTGATGAATTAGTAATTTATCAAGCGCCAAAGATTCTTGGTAATGGCAAAAAATGGATTGAAAACCTGGGAGTTAATTCGCTTTCTGGAGCTATCCAATGGGATCCAATTGGCATATATCAAATCGGACCTGATGTGAAGACTCACTACAGACGGGCGGTTAAGTGATGTTTACCGGCTTAATCCAAGAGTTGGGACGAGTAACTGAAATAAAACGTGAAGATTCCTCTGCGGTAATCATAATTCATGCACCAGAGAGCGCTCCGAGCATTTCCAAAGGAGATTCGATTGCGATTAATGGCGTCTGTTTAACTGCAATCGAGGTTAATGAGGAGAGTTTTACAGCAGATGTGATGGTGCAGACCTTACGAATGACAAACCTTGGAGATCTAATTATTGGATCACCAGTCAATGTCGAGCTCTCAGCACGTTTAGATTCATTGATGGGCGGCCATATTGTCCAAGGCCACGTGGATGGCATTGCCGAAGTCATCGAGCGCTCGCCAGGAGAGAAGTGGGAAAAGTTCGTCGTTCGTATTCCCGAACACCTCACCTCGTTTATCGTTAATCAAGGTTCAATCGCACTCGATGGGGTTTCACTCACTGTTGGCGAAATCAACGACGAGAGTCATTTAGTGACTGTTTGGTTAATTCCGGAGACCCTGGCCAAGACCAACCTGTCACAGAAGCAGGTGGGCGATAGCGTCAATGTAGAGGTTGATATTTTGGCTAAATATGTCCAACGTTTAATGAGTAAGTCGGTGAAGCATGGATAAGTCAGCAAACTTACGAAAATCGCTGGAACATTATCGCTCTGGTGGTCTGGTAATTGTTACCGACGACGAAGCCCGTGAAAATGAGGGCGATTTGATAGTACGTGCAGATTTGATTACGCAAGAGCAGACAGCATTTATGGTCCGATACACCACGGGAATCTTATGTGTAGCGATGACTGAATCGAGTGCACGTCGTTTGGATCTTCCGCGAATGCTCGAGCGGAATGAAGATAGACGTGCGACCGCTTTTACAGTTTCTGTGGATCTCCGAGAGGGGATTACAACAGGTGTGAGTGCGGCTGAACGAACTCGCACTATTCGTGCACTATCCGATGAGGATTCCACTCCAGAAACTTTTGCTCGACCTGGCCACATTTTCCCACTTATTGCGCATCGGGAATTGTTAGCAGGGCGTAAAGGCCACACTGAAGCAGGAGTAGCACTCTCACTTCTTGTAAAAGCACCAACTTTCGCGGTACTTGCCGAAATCGTCAACGACGATGGCACGATGACTCGTGGTGCTCAATTGGCGCAGTTTGCTCAAGTACATCAGATTCCCATCATTACGGTAGCGCAATTGAGTGCGTTAGCAGAAGAACGCGGAATAAATGTGCAAAAGGATAAACCAGAATTAAGTTGGACTGAACTCCCAGCAAAAGATGGCGATTGGCAGATTGCAACATTCGATGCGCTGAAGTATCGCGAACATGTAATCCTTAAATATGGCTCTGGTATCAATCCAAAGATTCGGATTCATTCCGAGTGCTTTACTGGAGATGTATTGGGATCCCAGCGCTGTGACTGTGGTGAGCAATTAGAGATCTCACGCGAACTGATTAAAGAACATGGGAGTGGTTATCTGGTTTACCTTAGAGATCATGAGGGACGAGCAATCGGACTTGATAAGAAGCTCAAGGCATATCAACTACAAGATCAAGGGCTTGATACCGTCGAGGCGAATCTCTCGCTTGGCCTACCTATCGATGGTCGTGAATGGGAGGATGCGATAGATATCTTGAATGCCTTAGGAGTAGATGACTTCACTTTGCTCACTAATAATCCCGAGAAAGCAGAACATCTAGTAGCCGCCGGTTTTTCGGTGAAGATTGAAGTAATTGAGGTAACAATCAATCCTTCAAATAAACGCTATTTACAGACTAAGGCAGAACGTCTTGGTCATCTAAGAAAGGTCAAATAATGGCTGGCGCATCACCACAAGTGTCGATTCCTAAACTTCCCAAGTCAAGGATTGCCATCATTTCAGCCTCTTGGCATATGGATATTTGTAGCCAATTAGTAGCAGGCGCTCGCAAGGCACTGATCAAAGCAGAAGTCTCTGAGATTACAGAGTCTTATGTCCCAGGATCTTTTGAACTCCCTCTAGCAGCACAATTTGCTTTTGAAAAAGGGTTCGATGGAGTTGTTGTAGTTGGGTTAGTACTTCGTGGGGAAACACCTCATTTTGATTATGTGTGCCAAGGAGTCACCCAAGGTGTAATGGATGTCCAATTGAAATTCTCAAAACCAATAGGTTTTGGTGTATTGATGTGTGACACATTCGAGCAGGCACAAGTGCGCTCAGGTGGCCCTGGAAGCAAAGAAGATAAAGGGTATGACGCTGCGGTAGCGGCATTGCTCTTACTTTAATTGAGTAAGATAGGACTCTCAATTTGTATTAGGGGGCGCTAATGGCAACTTATCGTGTTGCAATCGTTGGTGCTGGCCCAGCCGGATACTTCACTGCCCTAGCACTAAATAATTCATCTGATACCGAACGCAATTTTCTTATCGATATGTTCGATCGATTACCTACTCCCTGGGGTCTGGTGCGAAGTGGTGTAGCACCTGATCATCCAAAAATCCGGACCGTTACAAAAGTCTTTGAGAAGATCGCAGCAGAACCTAATTACCGCTACTTTGGAAATGTCGAACTCGGGCGCGATATCCAGATCTCTGATTTAGAGAAACTCTATGATGTTGTGGTACTAGCCACTGGAACGTCTGTAGGTAGAAAATTGGGTATTCCAGGCGAAGATCTGGCAGGAGTAATTTCAGCGGCAGATTTTGTCCCTTGGTATAACGGGCATCCTGACTACGTCGATGTTAATCCCCCGCTAACAGGCAGACATGCAATCGTGATCGGCGCCGGGAATGTGGCTATGGATTGTGGGCGAATGTTGGCTCTTGCACCACATGAATTATCTTCAACAGATGTTGCTGATCATGCATTGGAAGTTTTTCATAAGAGTGCAATCAGAGATGTCACTATTGTGGGCCGTCGAGGGCCAGAGCATGCCGCCTTCACCTCTCCAGAACTTCGTGAGCTTCCTAAACTTACAGAGATAGATGTGTTTATACAGTCAGAGCAGATTGATGGAGCGATAGCTCGAGTCGGAACTCGGATGGAGAGCGAGAAAGATCTTCGTTCTAATCTGGAGGCGATGCGGGAGATCTCAGTCGCTAAGCATCAAGGTAATGAGAGAAAACTCTCGTTAGCGTTCTTGCTCACTCCGCTGGAGGCACTAGGTAACGGACGTGTCGAGCGAGTCAAGTTTGCTGTGAATGAAGTTATCGAAGAGAAAGTAATCGCAACAGATCAGACCATCGAACTGCCATGTGATTTGCTCATAACAGCGATTGGATACGAAGGACTAGAAATTCCTGGCGTTACAAATGAACGTGGGCGAATTGCCAATAATGATGGAAAAGCTCGCGAAGGAGTTTATGTAGTCGGTTGGGCAAAGCGAGGACCCTCTGGGGTAATTGGGACCAATAAGAGCGATTCCAGTGAAGTCGTA
>SYAM01000094.1 GCA_005787645.1 Actinomycetota bacterium
CTACCGAGCTGCTCCACCCCGCGTCGGTAGCCCAATGGTAGAGCGGATGCGACAACTCGACCAAATCGCGTGCACAACAGGAGCGAGCAAGAACTCGCTATAGCCGGGCAGAACTCACATCTACTACTGGCTGAGACGGGCAATTATTTCTTTTGATTCTCGCCCTGAGTTTGACTCTCAGTTTGACTCTGAGTTTGGGCTCGGATCGCATCATTAATTGCTTGCTTCAACGCATCCTGTGCTTTGCCATATGCAGTGAAATTACCTTTGGTGAGAGCAGCTTGCGCTTCAGAGAGCGCCTGTCGAGCCCGTTGCAGCGCATCGGCAAGGCTCTGCCCTGCAGTAGTCGTTGCAGTGCTGCCATCGCCTGAGACCACGCCAGAGGAACGCTGTCCAGAGTCGCCACCAAAGACTTGATCTAGCGCACCTTTGAGCGTGTCAGAGAATCCAATCTGATCTCCGAAGGAGACGAGAACTTTCTGAAGGAGTGGATATGCAGCGGTATTCGAAGTTGCTCGCACATATACCGGCTGCACATAGAGCAATCCTCCACCTACCGGAAGGGTGAGCAAATTACCTAACTCAACATTTGATCCACCTTGACGCAATAGCGAGAGTGAGGTTGCCACGTCAGGCTTTGCTTCGAAGTTTGATGAAACTTGAGACGGTCCAGCAATGTTGGTGCTCCGCTGGAGTTGTAGAACTTTGATCTTTCCGTAACTTGGACCTGGGTCTGCCGTGACGGCAACAAATGCAGCGAGGTTCTCTCGCCCACCGCGCGGAACAAATGGAGTGGTGAGTGAGAATGCCTCTTTCTCTTCGCCCGGCATCTTTAAGGTGAGGTAGTACGGAGGTTGCGCACTGGCATTACCACCAAAGGTTGATGGATCGCGAGGGACCCTCCAGAAATCTTGGCCACCATAGAATGCATTGGCATTTTGAACGTGATACGAACTTAAAATATCGCGTTGAACGCGGAAGATATCCTCAGGGTAACGAAGGTGGAGCATTAACTCTTTCGAGATCGCGCTCTTTTCTTTCAGGGTTCCCGGGAAGGCCTTTGACCATGTCGAGAGGACTGGATCTTTCTCATCCCACTTATAGAGATTTACCGTTCCATCGTATGCATCAACTGTTGCCTTAACTGAGTTACGAATGTAGTTGATTGATGCATTTCGCTGTGCGGTGATTGCATTTGAATTCGCCGTTAATGCATCTGCGGTAGAAGAGGAGAGATTGACCTTACGTGAGTATGGGTAGCCAGCACTCGTGGTGTATCCATCAATAACCCAAAGGACCCGATCGCCCACAACTGTTGGATAAGGGTCTCCATCAAGGGTGAGCCAAGGAGCAACCTTCGCAACGCGCTCGCGAGGATTACGCTCAAATAGAATCTTTGACCCTGAGTTGATTAAGCTCGAGAGTAAAATCCGCTGCTCTTGATATTTGATTGCAAAGACCGCGCGCGCAAAGAGATTCCCGATTGGAACGCCGCCTTTGCCGCTATAGGTATAGGTCTTCGCACCATTCGGTGATGCATCATCGGGATAATCAAACTCAACAGGTGAATCGCTTGTGTTTCCGCCAATAATCGAATAATCCGGAACATTCTCTCCGAAATAGATTCGAGGCTGGAATTCACCAAGGGTCTTGGTCGGTGGGATATCACGTAGGAAGAAGTTTGGTTTTCCATCGGCATCTCGGGTATTTCCGAAAGCTCCTACAAAGCCAAATCCATGGGTGTACACAAGATGGTCGTTAATCCAGTTTCGGTTGGGATTTCCCTCAATATTCAGCTCGCGAACCGCGACTACTGCATCTCGAACCTGGCCATTGATGAGATAGCGATCGACATCAAGTGATTCAGGGAAGGTGTAGTACGGCTTGATCTGCTGAAGTTGGCGGAAGGTTGCGGAAATTACATTTGGATCCATCAAGCGAATGTTGTTGATTGTGACTGCATCTTTTGCAAGCTGCCCCGCTTCGGTATTGACGGTCGCTGAGTATTCAATGATTTCAGTCTTGTCAATTCCATATGCTGCGCGCGTTGCTTTGATGTTGCGTTCGATGAATGGTGCTTCTTTTGTCGATTCACTTGGCTTTACTTGGAATTGCTGAATCGCTGCCGGATATAGACCTGAGATCACCAATGAGCTGACTGCGAGTAGGACTACACCAGCGCCAGGAAGTTGCCATGACTTACGGAAGATGTTGGCAAAGAAAAGCAGGGAGCAGATAATCGCGATTCCAGCGAGGATTGCCTTCGCCGGCAAAACTGCATTGACATCTGTATAGGTGAGCCCGGTGATGATTCGATCATCCTTTAGCGCAAGGGCATATCGATCAAACCAATAGGCAACTGCCTTAACCAGAACTATAAAACCTAAAAGAACAGAGAGTTGTACCCGTGCTGCGACTGTCGTTCTATCTCCAGGACCTTGCGGACGAATACCACCGTAAAGGTAGTGAACAACGGCCGCGGCAAGTAGCGCGATGATCATTGTGGAGATAAACCATCCGATTAGCGCTTGATAGAAAGGTAATTTAAATGCGAAGAATGAGATATCCAGATTAAATTGAGGATCCTTCTCGCCGAAAGGTGTTGCGTTGCGCCATACGAGCCATGGTCGCCACAACTGTGAACCTGCTGAACCTGAAAAATAGAAAATTGCTAGTGATCCACCCAGGACTGCGACTCGCTTAATCGGTTCGATTTGTGAGCGATAACGCTCCATGCTATCCGCTTCGATACTCAGCGGAGCAAATATCGGTCGGGAGCGATAGGCAATCAAGATATTGGCGATCACGATTGAAGCAGTGAGTGCACCTGTCATGAAAAAAAGCGCGGAACGTGTGAAGAAAGTCGTCTGCCATACCTCTAAATAATCCACGGAACGGAACCAGAGGAAATCGGCATAGAAGCCGCTCAGACTCACCGCAATCACACCGAGGACAACAAGGATGGTGATGGTCAGTGGGAGTGTGCTTCGACGTCCGCTTCGTGGACCGTTTTGCATAGGCATAGAGAAGGTCATAGGGCGAGGCTACCCAGTTCCCAGAAGGGAGGCGAACTCAGGAAAGTTACAGGTTGCTGGGAAAACCAGCGCCCACTATTTGCGAAAAGGGGTTGATTCGGATTACCCGCACATCGGCAGGCGCTCACGATCACGCTCACGAAGGGCTGCAACAGCTTCGGTGAGGTTCTCGACTGGAACTACTTGTAGACCCTTCGGAATATGACGTATCTCAGGACAATTTTCGGCAGGGGCGAGGAAGAGCGTCGCACCAGCGCGAGCGGCGCCAATTAATTTCTCTTCGATGCCACCAATAGGGCCAACTTTTCCGCGAGGTGTGATGGTTCCAGTTCCGGCGATGTTTCGACCACGTACCAGATCTTCAGAGGTGAGTTTCTCGATAACTGCGAGCGAAAAAATCAGACCGGCACTTGGGCCGCCAATATTCTTCAAATTAATCTTGATGGAAAATGGTAAATCGTAATCCTCAGAGATAAGTACACCAATTGCCTTTTCCTGTACCTGCAAAGTAATTTCGCGTTCTTTCTCTGCTCGAAGAATGGTGGCTTTCACTTTTTCTGATGATGATGAAGTAATCAGTGACCGCAGTTCGCTAGTAGAGTCAATCTTCTCTCCGGCGAAAGTTACGAGTTGATCGCCTTTCTTCAAAAGATTCTTATTCGGAGAATCAATTGTTAAATTCTCAACCAATAATTTCTGCGTGTAGGGAATATTAAGAAAACGTAGGGCCGCTAATTGAGCAGAAAGTTGTGAATTCTTCATATCCGCTTTACTTTCATCGAGAACTTTCTTGGCATCCACATTTTTAGGGTAGAAAACCCCCCGCGGTTGAACTGAGCGCTCACCATCCATCCATGCCCGTAACAATTCGAAGGTTTGCAGATAAGAGCTAGGGCTAGTTACCCAAATAC
>SYAM01000002.1 GCA_005787645.1 Actinomycetota bacterium
ATAATGATTTCACGCTTGCGAGAGAGAATATGGCATCACCGGATGTACGCATTACTGAATTAGCTGATGGTGTTGCGCTTATTAAAGTTGAAGCATTTAGTGAGCAGATAGCAAGCGATACTTTAGATGGATTATCGGAATTGCAATACGAAAAAGGGATTGTGATTGACCTCCGAGATAATCCGGGTGGTGTGCTATCTGCTGCTACTGATTTTGTTCAATTATTCATTCGGTCAGGATTAGTTGTCTCTTATGACCGAGGAAGCGGAAAGCGCATCGCAATCGAGGCAGCGAATGCCAAACCAATAAACGTTCCACTTACCGTGATAGTAAATGGCAATACAGCAAGTTCTGCTGAAGTAGTCGCAGGAGCGCTACAAGATCGTAATCGTGGTGTTGTCATTGGTACACAAACTTTCGGTAAAGGCTCGGTGCAAGAGAGTGTGATGCTCAGCAATGGCGCTAGCCTGGAGACAACTGTTGGAAAGTTCCGCACTCCCTCGGGGCGTTTTATTGATAAGCGTGGCATCACCCCTGATATCACCGCATCTGAACGCGAATCAATTGCGCGCAGCTTAGAGATTCTTAGAGCTCTCAACGTAATCAAAGACCCAGTTAAGGGGAGTTGATTATGAAAGAGCCAGGAAAAAAATTAATCGCCCAGAATAAGAAGGCACGGCATGATTACATTATTGACGATGTCTTTGAGTGTGGGATTGTGCTCTCGGGAACTGAAGTGAAATCTCTTCGGGCGGGGCGAGCGTCACTTGTTGATGGCTTTGCCATGTTTAGCGATGGTGAGCTCTGGCTACAAGGGGTTCACATTCCCGAGTATTTCGAGGGAAGTTGGAATAACCATCCTCCACGGAGAAATCGGAAACTTCTTATGCATAAACGCGAACTGAACCGTTTGATGGGGAAGGTCAAAGAGGGTGGCACCACGTTGGTCCCGCTCTCCATTTACTTTGCTAATGGCAAAGTGAAAGTTGAATTGGCGCTTGCCCGTGGAAAGAAGGCGCACGACAAGCGCGAAGCGCTAAAGGAACGTGAGGCGGGGCGGGATATCGCGAGAGCGTTATCAGCGAAGAATCGTGGCGAGTAAGTTAAAAGCCTCTCGGTAACGACGAGTCAATTGTGATCCTGTGAGTGGTGTAGAGGCAGCGCTCATTGATTCTGGCAAAAGCACATGAGGGAAAAGCGGCAAACGCTCGGGAATTTTTTACGATAATACGTTGTAGACTATGGCAACAATTTCATAGTGGAAAAGCTTCTTTTCACCCAAGTTTTACCTATCAAACCTTGGGGGTGAACGGTCTCGACTTCGTTGGTTGAGCTAGGGGAAGCGGGCAGAGGAAGCCGGAATGATCTCTTTAACCACATCCGCGCAAACAATCAAGCGCCAGTAAAACTGCCGCTGATTACGCCCTCGCTGCATAAGCGAGCCTCGTAATCCGTTAGCCCAGGCTTGCTCTCGTCCTGGAATCTAACGTCGCTAGAGGGCTGACTGCCTCTGAGTGTTATAGATCAGAGGTGGGAACACTTTCTATAACTGAGTCTGTCGATTACTTGTGTGTATGAGAATCGGGACTGAGAAAGCGTCAAACACACTACGCCCGTAGAAGCCCTACTTCAGTTGCGAAGGACCCGGGTTCGATTCCCGGCACCTCCACATCTGGCATCCCAGAGAACGATGTCTCCATAACCCTCGAGGACTACGTCTCCATAACCCTCGAGGACTACGTCTCCATAACCCTCGAGGACTACGTCTCCATAACCCTCGAGGACTACGTCTCCATAACCCTCGAGGACTACGTCTCCATAACCCTCGAGAACTACACCTCGTATAGCCCCAGAAAAGGCCTCCTTTGGCAGCCAAGAAATTTAGCCTTCTTTTATTTTTGCCTGAGTTATCTCTGGAATTGTCGCAACCCCAGTTCTACAGTGTTGCCATGGAGCGCTGGCAGGCTTTCATTTCCATTAGTCGAAAATTGCTCGCGCTTTTGCTCGCTATCTCACTTCCTGTTGCCACAGCTCACTTCGCTACCGCGGCAACGACTGATGATCCGAAGACTTTCTTACTTCCAGCATTCAATGGCCAAAATGGCGCCACGGGCGTAGGTGTTATCTTTGATGATTCACAAGCGGCACTTAGTTATGCATCAGGGCTTGGAGATACCAATGTCAATTCCAACCCAGATGGGACTCAAACCTCTGGAGATAAGCTTTATTGTAAGAATCTTCAAGACCCCGCATGTTCTAACACGAAAAACTTCAGTATTTTCGCAATCTTGCAGCCCTGTAAATCAGAGAGTGATCTGTACTGCATTCAAGAGGTATATGCGAAGACTCCTGGAGGAAAAGTTTCTGGTAAGTATGTTGAGAGTATCCCCGCTACAGGCCCCACAGATTTTGTGGGAGATAGCGCCTTGGGATTACCAAGCGGCGGTCCGCCGTCGGTCTGGCAAATACCAGGAATCAAAAATTCCTCAGGTGGCGATAGCTACACGTTATTTGTCTCCACTCGAGGTAAGGGTCAGCGCACATCAAGTACTTCAGCACCTATATTCCAATTCAATGAGTACACCGTTGCGCTTTATGCAACCTCGATGAAGAGTGGCGCATATCAATTGGTGACCGCTGATGGAAATGGCCTTGATGCAATTGTGGGCGGAGGCTGTGCGACTAATAGTGAGAGTAAATGTGCGCTGCGAGAGTCATTCCCAATAGATGGCACTTCTTTTGGAGTATCGATTCGTTTTCCGAAAGCGCCCTCTAATTGGTTCTATGGTCGTTTGAGTAAGCCCACATTTACCTTGAATAAATCAACTTCGGGAAGTGCAGTTGTTTTGGATGTCTCTGGTGAGCCGGTCGCCGTGCCAGTTCTCTACGGTAAGAGTCCTTGGGCTAGCCTTTCACCGGATTTGCAAAGGTATTACCAAAGGGGTTTTCCGAGCGTAGGAAAAATGTATGGCGTATCTGATCCCAATCAATGGGATGTCGCCCATCTGGCGAGTAGTCGAGATTTTGATGTATTAAAGGCTTGGATACCGATTGTCAAAGACACAGCAGTTGCACTAACCACTCAATGGTATTTCAAAGCATCAAATGAGGGTTCAGATCCTCGTTTTGCATCGCGAGATGATCAAGTGGATGGAATTGTTACGAGCAATGCGACGGCTTACGTACCTGGACCGCCAACCTTCAATCAACAGACTCAATCCTTGGAGTATCAGGTAGGAGCTCCACATTACAAGCCGTCGGGAACGGATAAATTCCGAGGCACTTACGACTTAACTATTCGCGCAGATGCTGCTCGTGCTATTTATGGATTTGCAAAGAATGTTCCAGTCAAAGCAACTGTTTCAATCGTCTCTGAAAATGGAGAAGAGATTGCAGCACAGGAACAGGTTGGGGAGAAGGATGGCTGGTTCTTTCTCCGTGCTGAGAATTTCACCTTCTCTTCGCCAAAATTGCGAGTAAAGCTTGTGCAATCCGGTGGCTCAAGTGGGAGCAGTAACTCTGGCGGATCTAAGAGCGCTGCAGCTGCAAAGACTTATGTTGTTAAATGCAGTGCAAAAGGTGGGAAGAGTTGGGTTGCCCGTGGCGTCAATCCAAAATGCCCCAAGGGTTATAAGCAAATCTCTAAGAAGTTAGAGAAATAGCCTTTAAGCAACGTCGTTGATAGGACGAGTCGGCACCATGTAACTCTTTCCATATGGAGATGTCCACGTGCATGACCCATCTGGATTACTTATGATTTTCCAACCGCCGTGCGTCTTTAATCGATGATGGCGTCTACAGAGCACCCCTAAATTTCCCGGATTTGTCTGGCCACCTTCATCCCAAGGTATTGCATGATCTATATCGCTTAGCTCTGCTGCTCTTGCGCAGCCAGGGAATCGACAGGTTCGATCTCGTGCTGCGATGAATTCAATAAGCGCCTGAGGAGGTTGGTACCTTCCGCGGCCGAGATCGAGCAACTCTCCAGATACAGGATCGGTGATGAAACGTTGCCACTGATGCGACTTCGCTAATTCTCGTGCAAGTGTGGCAGGTATTGGCCCATAACCGCTCAACTCAGCAGGGTTCTCCGCCAAGCCCATCAAAGTGGGTAGGTCCACCATGACATTGATGGTCATCGCCGAGTTTTTTCGCTTCGCTCCCGGCCCATCTACGGAGGAGATATGCGAATCACTCGCTCCAGCGCTTTCAATATTTTTTTCACCACTAGTGAAGAATTCGACAAAGGCATCGGCGCGACGTTGATCAGCGGTATGGGTTCTACCCTCCGCTTTGATCTGTCGAATTCTTAATTCAAGTGAGCGCATCACTAATCGTGCATCAGGGGCAGTCAAAAGGGCTGTAATAGTCGCCATTCCATCGCGTTCTGGGTAGCAGAGAACTCTCCGCTCATGGCGAGCGGTAGCAAATCTCTCCGCCAACTCCTCGGGTTGCACCTGTGCGACTGCTTTTCGCATAGCTACTGCAATCTGATTCGGCGTGGAAAACTCTGCACTTGACAGCGCTTTCGCTTCGATCTTTGCGATGACAGATTTATCTATACCTCCATAAATCAAGGGTGCACTCTCGCGGGCTATAGCATTTGCGTGTGCCGTAGAGATTGAACCATCGGCAAGTGCGCGAGTAGTTTCGGGAAGATGGTGGACCAAGAGCGTGGCAGTATCGATGCGATGTTGGGCAGTATTTGGGCTAATTCGAAGCGCAGCGGCAATCTCTTCGCGCTCTTGATCGTTAATCTCGGAGGTGATGGCAACGCCATTAGCACCGTAGCCTTCGAAAGCTCCACCGGATTGCGCTCCAGGTTGGTCGAGTGAAATTAAGTACGTTACCTCGTGTATATGTGAGTTGAGCCATGAGAGGTGCTTCTCGAGTGCAGCAAGGAGTTCAACTCGACCATCAGGAGTGAGTTCATATCGTGAGAGCGAGGTGAGTTCGACCAGGTGTGTAGCGCTGGGACGGGCGCTTTTGATCTCGGATACCCGTTGGTCGAGGAGGTTCATGGGCGAGATGATTATGTGAAGCGCTGACATTTAATTGGTGGCAACGTGGTGGCTGTTGATAAGTCCGGATCCGCACGCTTGAGAGTGCGTAGAGCCCTGCTCTCGTTATATAGTGTCAATAATTGAATTTTCAATCACGTGCTAGCCATGCTAAAAAAAACGAGCCAGGAGGCCTCGATGCCAGCGGTAACCGTTCCCGACATCACAATCCTCCCGCGTGTAGATGTAAATCCAACCTCAGAGAAGAGCCGTCCGCGTACCGTCAAGCACGTGACAACAGCCCCTCAAGGTTTTGAGGGTGAGGGATTCCCCGTCCGCCGCGCATTTGCCGGTATCGATCTTGTAGATCTCGATCCATTTATCCATCTCGATCAAATGGGCGAAGTTGAATATGCGCCAGGTGAACCAAAAGGAACTCCATGGCACCCACACCGAGGTTTCGAGACTGTTACCTACATCATCGATGGCATCTTCGATCACATGGATAGCAATGGTGGTGGTGGGACTATCACTAATGGCGATACCCAATGGATGACAGCCGGCGCCGGCATTCTCCACATCGAAACTCCACCTGAGCATTTAGTGGTTAGTGGCGGGCTCTTCCATGGCTTCCAACTCTGGGTCAATCTTCCTAAAGCGCAGAAGTGGTCACCTCCTGCGTACCAAGATGTTCGCGCCAATGATGTTGCACTACTTGCATCCCATGATGGCGGCGCACTCCTTCGCGTGATCGCCGGCGAAGTCGGAGACCATAAAGGACCAGGGCGCACCCGCACGCCCATCACACTCATCCATGCAACTCTCTCGCCTGGTGCGCAACTACGTCTGCCATGGCGCCAGGATTTCAACGCGCTCGCGTACACCCTCAATGGTTTTGGAACGATGGGGCTCGAGCGGCGCCCAGTGAAGTCTGGTCAGATGACTGTTTTCGGACCCAGTAATGGTGAGAGTGATTCCATCATCATCTCAGCGGACGATAAACAAGAGTCACGGATGCCTCAGATGGATGTCTTTATCCTCGGTGGCGAACCAATCAAAGAACCGGTCGCATGGATGGGTCCATTCGTGATGAATACCAAGAGTGAAGTTCTCCAAGCATTTGATGATTTCCAGAAGGGAAAGCTCGGTCGAATACCAACCATTAAACGACCTAGTGATCTCCATACGATTCACGGAACCCCAGAGGAACTTCAAGAATCATAAATCGTCTTAGTGGGACTCGTTATTAGATTATTAGAGAGACTTGAGCGCGCCCACAACTTTTGTCAGCGAAGCCTTCGCATCACCAAAGAGAAGTGTGGTCTTAGGGTCGTAGAGCAGTTCATTCTCGATTCCAGCAAACCCTGGGCGCATTGAACGCTTTAAGAAGATGATGTTGCCCGATTGTTGAACATCAAGAATAGGCATGCCGTAGATCGGACAGCCAGGGGTGGTTTTTGCAGCAGGATTGACCACATCATTAGCGCCAATAACTATCGAAACATCGGTCTGCGGGAAGGTTGGATTTATCTCATCCATCTCCACCAATTGGTCATATGGAACATTTGCTTCAGCAAGCAACACGTTCATATGTCCTGGCATACGACCTGCAACAGGGTGAATCCCATACGCAACATCAATACCTTTAGCAGTTAAAAGATCAGCCAACTCACGGACGGTATGTTGCGCTTGTGCAACAGCAAGACCAAATCCAGGAACAATAACAACGCGTCGAGCGTAATTGAGCAAAATTGCTACATCTTCGGCAGAACCAGATTTAACAGGACGGGTATCAGTTGCTCCTGCAGCAGTTGCAGTAGCAGTGAATGCACCAAAAAGGGTGCCAAAGAGTGAACGTCCCATCGCCTCTGCCATCAAACGAGTCAAGATAGTTCCAGAGGCGCCCACAAGCGTTCCCGCCACGATTAACAAGGTCGCCTCTAAAACATAACCGCTCGCGGCAACAGTCAAACCTGTAAAGGCATTAAGTAATGAGATAACAATCGGAACATCTGCTCCACCAACAGGCAGCACAAACAAGATTCCAAAGAGCGCGGAGAGGCCCATCAACACCAAGACCGATGTCGTATCTGCTGCCGCGTAAACCCACCCGCTACAAAGAAGAATCGCAACTAAATTTCCTGCGATGACAAAGCGACCACCAGGGAAAATCACCGGGCGCGTAGTCATTAATTCTTGTAACTTCAAGAAGGTAACAATCGATCCAGTAAATGAAGTAGTGCCTACAACCACCGTGAAAATAGTTGCAATGAGAATCGCAGCACCAATTGCACCTCCCTTCTCGGCAGCCTCTTCGCCTAATTTCAAATATTCGACAATCGCCACGAGCGCAGCGGCGCCGCCACCAACTCCGTTGAAAAGCGCTACCAATTGGGGCATCTGAGTGAGTTGAACTTTGCGGGCAGCAGGTACCCCGATAACCAATCCCAGAACAATTGCTCCAAGAATTAGTGGCAGATTTTTCAGCGGTAATTGGTCGCCATAGAAGAAGACCACCAACGTTGCGATAGTCGCACCAGCGGCACCAATGAGATTTCCGCGACGAGCGGTTTTGGGGTGTGAGAGGCCTTTCAGCGCGAGGATGAAGCAGGCGGCGGCGACTAGCCCGATGAGGTCATAGAGGTCTCGGCTCACCTATTTCACCTCACCCGATTTATCGCTATCAGATGGCCTCTTCTTCGGCTTGAACATCTCCAACATTCGATCGGTAACGACGAAGCCACCGACCATATTGATTGTTGCCAGCACAATGGCAAGTAGTGAAAGGGTGAGCTGTAATGAGTTTTCACTATGTGATGCAACGATGATTGCACCCACCAAGATAACGCCGTGAATTGCATTCGCACCGCTCATCAACGGGGTGTGAAGGGTTGAAGAGACTTTCGACACTACTTCAAAGCCGACAAATACTGCCAAGACGAAGATAGAAATCAACGCAAGACCGCTACTCATCGCCCACCTCCACTTGCATTGGAGAGCGCTGCCTTCGCGCCTTCATGTCGAATCTCGCCTTCATGAGTCACAGCGCTCGCCGCGATGATCTCGTCGTCGAAATCGAGATGGAGCGAACTCTTGCCCTCTTCGCTTTTTACCATCAACATCAGAAGGTTCATGCAGTTCTTGGCAAAGAGTTGAGAGGCATGAAATGGCAATTGGCTTGGCACATCTTTACCGCCCCAGATTCGAACTCCATCTCTGTAGATAATTTCCCCTGGTTGCGATCCTGCGACATTGCCTCCACTTTCGGCAGCAAGATCTACGATTACTGAACCCGATTTCATCGCAGCCACCATCTCCTCCGTGACCAATCTCGGCGCAGGGCGACCAGGAACTGCAGCGGTCGTAATGACCACATCAGCGCTGGCTAAGAACGGTGTGAGAAGTTCACGTTGTTTTGCCGCACGTTCTTCGCTCATCTCGCGCGCATATCCGCCCGCGCCTTCAAGAGCCTCTAACTTCAAATCGATAAATGTTGCGCCCATTGAACGAACTTCATCTGCGGAGGAGGGACGAACATCGTATGCAGAGACAACAGCGCCTAATCGGCGTGCGGTTGCAATCGCTTGTAGTCCAGCGACACCTGCACCAAGGACTACGACATTTGCTGGAGTGACTGTTCCTGCTGCGGTCATCAGTAATGGGAAGAATCGTGGCGATAGTTCAGCGGCTACCAGCGCTGCTCGATATCCGGCGCAAAGCGCCTGCGAGGTAAGTGCATCCATCGATTGTGCCCTAGAGATACGGGGGACGAGTTCGAGAGAGAACGAGGTAGCGCCCGCTTGTGCTGATGCGCTAATCGCATCCAGCGAGTGGTTGGGAGCGAGGAAGGAAATTGTGATTGCACCCTTTTTTAGCTGGGCAAATTGTGCAGGAGTTAAAGGATTCACGGAGAGTACAACATCGGCTTTGCTGATCTCATTTGCTGAACCGACCTGTGCCCCAGCGGCAATCATCGCCTGATCTTCTGCAAGCGCATCTGCACCTGCCCCTGACTCAACTGAAACAGTGAATCCAGCGCGAACATATTTGGTAATGACATCTGGGACTATGGCAACGCGCTTTTCGCCCGCTTGTGACTCTCGCGGAACAAATATCTGCATCTACCACCCCTTTTAACCCTTTAAGAAGGCTATACGGTACCGCGAAGGTCCTTATTTATCAGGTGGAAGAGGAGCGCTTGAATAGTGGTTCTGCGGTGAAACGCTTGGCGCCAGACCACTGATTTAGCCCCATCAATCACTTCAGCAGTGACCTCTTGCCCGCGATGGGCAGGTAAACAGTGCATGAATATCGAGTCCGAGGCTGTGAGATCAAGCATCTTTTGGTTGACGGCAAATGGCGCTAGATCGCGCAACTTCTCAGATCGCACACTTTCGTCATCACCCATAGACATCCAAACATCGGTGTAGAGCACACTTGCATCACGGACAGCGGACTCTGGGTCATGAGAGATCTCAATTGCACCACCATGTTCACGCGCAATCTTTTGCGCGCGATCAATGACAGCGTTGTTAGGCGCCCATTTACCTGGTGGGGTTGCTATAACGATATGCGCACCAAGGCGTGCGCCCATTAACATCCAAGCGTTCGCCATATTGTTGCCATCACCAAGGTAAGTGAACTTTCTCCCCGAAACCTTCTTCCCAAATACCTCTCTTATGGTCACCCAATCTGCAAGAAGTTGGGTTGGGTGATCGTCATCCGTGAGCGCGTTTATTACGGGGATGCTCGCCCACTTCGCGAACTCGTTGACATCATCGTGTGCATAGGTTCGAATGATGAATGCCTTTGCAAAGTTGCTAATAATCCGGGCGGTATCCGCGATCGTTTCGCCGCGCCCAATTTGCAACTCATCTCCGCGAACGAATATCGGAGTGCCACCCAGGTGCGCCACAGCGCTCTCCGAGGCAAGTCGGGTTCTCGTGGATGCTTTATTCATATATATGACAACGCTCTCACCTGCGATGAAACTCGATTCGGAGAGCGGCTTCAGAGCAAAGCGCGCCGCAGAATCGAGCAGAACTTCTAGGTCATCCCGGCTGAGCGCATCCGAGCTCACCACATCTTTAAGGTGACCGTTGGCGAGAGTCATAGAGAGAAGGGTACGCCTTCAACCTTTAGGCTTGTACCAGAGCACAAGGGCACCAGCGCACCAGAGGCAAATAGTGACGGGGGAGTTATGAGTATCAGGGAGCGGATAGAGACGCTGGTCCGCCCGAAAAGTAGCGGTGTCGATGAGGGCGATCATGAGCGCTTTTCTCATTATGCAGATAAAGCGAAGATCACTGAATCTGCGATCACAGGCAAGGCGATTCGTGCGCTCTGTGGCAAGAAATGGGTCCCCACTCGTGACCCACAAAACTTTCCTATTTGCCCAACATGCGAAGAGATTTTCAGTCGTCTAAAGCAATAATGCGCATATTATGAATCAGAAGCCGACCGGATTCTTTGCATTCATCGCATACCGTGCACTCGGTGCACTCGGTGCACTCAGTGCGCTCGCTTTGGTCGTCACGCTCACCTCTGTGCCTCCACTTGCATGGGGAAGTTCTCCCTCTCCTAGTGCAAGCCCGGATACCTCCAACGCCCCCACGACGATTACACCTCAACTCCAGACGAGTGCGAATCCTGCCGTTGGGGCTGGGAATAAACCAGCACGAAAGATCTATACCGGTTGGATTCCTTATTACAGTGTCCGCGCTTCGGTTGCGCGTTCAATTGCCTACAAAGAGATGATGAGCGAAGTCTCTCCATTTTGGTATTCCCTCACTAGTTCGAAGACTATAAAGAATCAATTCACATCGGCTAATCCATCATTAAAGATGGCGGAGCAGGTTCAGCTCTTACGATCACAAGGATTGAAGATTCTCCCTGCAATCACTGATGGGACCAAGAAATTGGTCTTATCGGGATACTTAGGAAAAGAAGGCACTCGCAAAGAAGTAGTTACGACTATTACCAACCTAGTCATCAATAATAAT
>SYAM01000095.1 GCA_005787645.1 Actinomycetota bacterium
GGTATGAGCAGATGCTATGGCGCTTCAAGCCAACAAGCGCGTTAGGGCACCCCGTGTTCTTCCGCGGTGTTTATGCCCCTCTTCGGTTCCGACGAATCGCAAGTTCATCGCCTCCATTGGCCAATGCGCCCGCTTCAGAGAGATGATCACCTGTTTCATCTGGGTTTTCACTCGGTAATTGCGCCAGAGTTCCCTCAACCTCTCGCCAGACCGTGCCGATCGCGATACCAAAGACGCCCTGTCCGCCTGCAAGGAGATCAATCACATCGTCTGCGCTGGCACATTCGTAAATTGAGGCACCATCGCTCATGAGGGTGAGCGTTGCTAAATCATCAGTCCCTCGAGCGCGTAGGTGCTCAACTGCACTTCTCACATTTTGGAGAGAGATTCCGGTGTCGAGTAATCGTTTGACGATTTTGAGAACGAGAATGTCGCGGAAACTGTAAAGACGCGAGGTCCCTGAACCGGATGCGGTTCGAATGGTCGGCTCAACGAGCCCTGTGCGCGCCCAATAATCCAATTGGCGATACGAAATTCCGGCTGCCGAGCAGGCTACCGCGCCTCTGTACCCCGCCATCTCACGCAAATTCTGGCGTTGCTCGGGCGATTTCTGTTCAGACATTGGACCTCCGGGGAAGAAGGTTCCCATAGTAAATCCGGAGTACCGCCCACTCAAGGAACGACACACTCAACCTAAAGTTTAACTTGAAGGTTCCTACCGATGGCGGAGCCGTGCACGCAGAGCCTTAAGGTAGAGAAGAGTGAAAAGGAGTGCGAGCGCGATACACGCTATCCGCCCCCACACCCACGGGGTGGGAGCGATTACCAGGAGAAAGGCGAGAATCAGTGCAAAGGCGATCATTAGAGCCCCGCTCTGGCGAAGTGCTCGCTCCGGAAAGAATGCTGCTGCCAAGGTCATAAATCCGGCTAGAGGTAGTAGGAGCCCAGCGCTTATTCGAATCACCCAGAGAAACTTCGCTGCGTCCAGGTCCAACGGTAAGCCTAGGGCGCCCGCAAGAGTTGATGGCGAGATAAGTGCTGTTATCGCTGCCAGGGCAATGATGGCAGCGCCTATTCGCAAGAGAGCCTGCATCTGCCGATCAAGCATAGGCAAGAGGGTAATCCTCATTGGATAAGTTCGAAAGGCTAGTTAGCAAAATCCTCGGGATCGATCTGGTCGAGGAACTCACGAAAACGCTCAAGCTCACCCTCGGCCGCCCCTTGACCCTCACCTTCACCTTCCGCACCGGCCTCGCTCTCATTCATCTCAATGCCGACCTCGTCAAGAAGGGCGGTTGAACCGAAGATGGGCGCTCCTGCTCGAAGAGCCAGAGCAATTGCATCTGAAGGGCGAGCCGAAACCTCTACCCCACTACTGAAGATCAGCTCTGCGTAAAAAACACCATCCTTTATCGACGAGAGGATGATTTTGCTGATGGTATTCCCAGTAGCGCTAATGACATCTTTTAGTAGGTCGTGGGTAAGTGGGCGTGGTGGATTCACTCCCTGCTGTGCAAATGCAATTGCCGTTGCCTCTACTGCCCCCACCCAAATAGGAAGATACCTTTTCCCATCGTTCTCCTTCAGTAATACGATGGGCTGACTCGAAGGCATCTCCACGCGCACACCAACAACATCTAATAGCTTCGAATCTTCAGGCACATTACTCACCTCGTAATCCTACGATGAAGCTCTATGTTTATCATTCTGAATATTTCACCAAGTCTGCGAAATGCTCATGTGGTTACTTACCTTTGCGTAAACCGGTCCTGACAAGAGCAGCATGGATTTTCAAGGTTAATCCACCTAATTGCCTCTCAACCTCTTCAGCACGCGCTTTCGCATCACTGCCTTTTTGGCGAAGCAGAGGTGTTATTACTTGTTCGATCAATCCAATCTCACGTTCTGCTGCGCTTTTGAATGGCCGTAGATGACGAGCTTCTATGCCGAAAGCAGAGATCTCTGCTACAGCACGAGCAATCGCCAGCGCATCACCGTCGTAATGTTTCCCATTACTCTGGATGAGTCCATAACTCTCTAATTCGACTAATTGGTTCTCATTTAATTGTGAACTCTCAAGAAGTTCACTCCGAGATAACTTGAGATCGCTACTTTCACCAAATAATTTCTCGCCATCCACTGTGGCAACACGAGGAGCAAGTGGAGTAGAACCTACTGCGGCTGGCGGTTCCAGACCGCGGTCTATGGCATCTAGGTGATCTTTGATCACTTTGAGTGGAAGGTAATGGTCTCGCTGGGCACCAAGAACGTATCTCAATCGGTCAACATCATGATGTGAGAATTTGCGATATCCGGAAGGGGTTCGCTGTGGCTCAATGAGTCCTTCAGATTCGAGAAAGCGAATTTTCGAGATGGTGACATCGGGGAATTCACCACGAAGTTTTCCGAGCACTTCACCAATACTTAAATATGCGCGGGCGGGAACGCTCACTTCGAACCTCCATTAGTCATGAACAAGAGTCGATATTTTCCAATTTGCACCGAATCACCATTAACCAGATCAGTTCGCTCGGCTAATTCACCATTGACATACGTGCCATTCAAACTTCCACTATCTACGACTGAGAAAGCCTTTCCTGCACGATGAAATTCAGCATGTTTCCGAGATACCGTCACATCGTCAAGGAAGATATCGCTCTCTGGATTTCTGCCTGCTGTCACCAGATCACTATTGAGCAAGTATCTCGCTCCGGCATTCGGCCCTTTCTGTACGAGCAATAGCGCACTCCCATCACCTAATTCGCCTACGACGCTTCGTTCTGTTGGAGAGAGTGAATCAAGCGTTCGTTGCGGTAACGGAGTTGGAGCATCGCGTTTGATGGAGGTTGTGTCGGACACTTATCCCACTCCCCCTCCTCTGGTTCTCGCAGTTAAGGTTCTAGTACACCTTTACACGTGACCTTATGTAACCAGAGCCCAGCGGTCAAGACCGGAAGTAGTGACTCAAATCAGGAGCTAACAGGGCCCTAAATGACAAGCCAAGTAACGGGGGGTCCCCCTGCTCGCCCTATTTACTTGCTTGAAGTGAGCGCCTGATATCCCTGGTCGGTCAGAAGGCCCTGGATTTCCTCAGCTGCAACGGAGGTGATTTCAAAGAGCCACCCGCTGCCATATGGAGAAACATTGATTGATTCTGGATTGGCCACCACGGCATCATTTGTCGCGCAAATGGTTCCATTAACGGGGGAATATATTTCGCTCACGCTTTTTGTTGATTCCACTTCACCACACACTCCGCCCGCACGAACGTTTTCACCAATTTTTGGAGTAAGTACAAAGACGATGTCTCCCAGAGCGCGTTGAGCAAAGTCAGTGATGCCCACGCGTACTGTGTTATCGGAGAGCGATTCGACCCATTCGTGTTCGGCGGTATACCGCAGGTGCGCTGGAATTTCATTCATGGCGTTACCGTACTGCTGCCTCTCCGTATCTGCGACCGGGCTTCGACGACATACTGTGCCCCGGTCAAGATGTACAAGAGCGCTCCCCAGCCAGCGAACGCCGAGGCAAAAATCGAGCCCCACCTACCCAAAAGCCCCTCTTGCTCCCCCAAGAGAAGCAGGGGGAAGGCATAAAGGAGATTGAGCGTTGCCGCCTTCCCAAGAAAAGTTACTGGCAATGGACCTTTGCCTATTCGATAAAGGCCGGGGAGGGTCGTTGCGAGAACGAGATCGCGAAGAAGTAAGAGCGCGACTAGCCACAGTGGTATCACATCGCGAAGTGCCAGCCCGATCACTACCGCCGCGATGTATAGGCGATCGACGAGTGGATCAAGAAGCTCGCCTAGCCGGGAACTTTGGTTCAATGCGCGTGCAAGACGTCCGTCGAGATAATCGGTGAAGCCACCAAGAGCCAAGATTCCAATCGCAAGGAAATCTTTATCTCTCTCAGGGTCAAATAAGGCCCACAGAAAGAGTGGAATACCAAGCGCGCGGAGAACAGTTAACGCGTTGGGAAGAGTGAATACGTTGGCGCGTTTGGAGTTACCACTGGAAGATCCCGTGCCGGATCCCGTGCTAGACATCATGTCGGGACGACAGGATTTGAACCTGCGACCACCAGACCCCCAGCCTGGTGCGCTACCAAGCTGCGCTACGTCCCGGTTGTGCGCTTCTAGTCTACGCGCTCCTACATTAGGTGCGAATACGGACCGAGACCTCCACCGGTGAACCCATGAAACCGAACTCCTCACGAAGTCGTCGTTCGATAAAACGTCGGTACGAGGGTTCGAGGAAGCCACTTGCGAAGATAACAAAACGAGGTGGACAGGTACTTGGCTGGGTAGCAAAGAGAATCTTTGGCTGCTTTCCCCCTCGTACCGGAGGTGGTGTCGCAGAGATAAGCGCTCCGAGAAATGAATTTAATTTCGAGGTTGGGATTCGCATCTGCCAACCATCCAACGCTCGTCGGAGCGCCGGCGCTAATCGATCTTTATGCCATCCTGTCTTGGCAGAGATGTTTATGCGTTCTGCCCATTCCACTTGATTGAGCTCTCTCTCTTTCTCACGTTCGAGAGCCTCGCGCCTATCTTCGTCCACCAAATCCCATTTATTCATGGCAATCACCAAGGCACGACCTGAATCTACAATCTTCGACATAATACGAAGGTCTTGTTCGGCAATTGGTTCGGAGGCATCGATAACAAGAATTGCAACCTCTCCACGCTCAAGCGCTGACTCGGTCCGCAACATCGCGTAATACTCAGTGCCGCTAGCCTGGTGAGCGTGTTTACGTATGCCTGCAGTATCGATGAAACGCCAAACCTCCCCACCGAATTGGATCTCTTCGTCAATCGGGTCGCGAGTTGTACCGGCAACCGAGTCCACAATCGCCCGAGCAGTACCTGCAAGTGAATTTAGAAGGCTCGATTTACCAACATTGGGTCGCCCAAGTAGAACAACCCTTCTCATGTGATCTTCCTCTTGTGCGCTCGGAGTCTCTGGAAGGGAGGACACCACAAGATCTAGAAGATCGCCACTACCTCTGCCGTGTAGGGCAGACACTGGTATTGGTTCTCCCAAACCTAAATTCCATAATTCATGGATCGCAAGCTCAGCCTCTGGTGAATCTGCTTTGTTACCAATCAAGATAACCGGTTTCCCACTTTTGCGAATCACACTTACCAACGCCATTTCCTCATCGAGTGCACCTACTGACACATCTATGATGAAAAGGATCAAATCAGATTCTTTGATTGCCAACTCAGCACCGGCAGAGATACTCGCAGCTATCGTTTCTGGCTGCGGATCTAACTCCCACCCACCGGTATCCATGACTATGAAATCTCGCCCATTCCATTGGGCCGGATATTTAATTCGATCTCGAGTAATTCCTGGTTGATCTTCGATGATCGCTTCGCGACGGCCAATCAATCTATTGATCAGAGTTGACTTTCCCACATTGGGGCGACCTATGACCGCAACGATAGGGAGATTGCCTGTTTCCTCATTCACGAGGTTCACCGTCATTGCTCAACTCTAATTCAATTATGAGTCGCTTAATTTCAGTGACAACCTCTTCCAGCGAGAGATGGGTCGCATCAATAATTATCTGTTCATCAATCTGACGTAATGGAGATGTAGAGCGATTGGAGTCGATAACATCGCGTGCTGCTAATGAATCTTGAATCTCTTTATGTGTAAAGTTTGATGACAACTCTGCATTTCTGCGCTCTGCACGAGCGATTAAATCTGCTGTCAGAAAGATTTTGAGTTCTGCATCAGGCCACACAGTCGTTCCGATGTCACGACCTTCAACAACTATTCCAGATCGTGCTTGGTTGATGATTGCGCGCTGAAGAGCAAGTAGAAATTTCCGCACTTCCGGATCGGCGGCAACTTCACTGACCCGCTTGGTTACTGCCTCGCTTCGAATCTCTGCGTTGACGATTCTCCCTTCGAGGAGTATCTGAGGTTCATCGGGGCTTCCATTCCATTTGATTGAGTTGGCGGACAGTAAGGCAGGAATATGGGAGGGATCCCGGACATCGCGGTTGATGGCAAAAAGAGTAAGTGCGCGATAGAGAGCGCCAGTATCGAGGTAATCCCATCTGAAAAAGGCAGCCACGGCTCGTGATGCACTCGACTTTCCTGAGCCGCTAGGACCATCGATTGCTATCACAACCATCTGATCTCCTCCTCCCATAAAAATATATCTAGCAATCAATTAATAAGTTAATTTGTCGGTTAATTACCTTTGTTCAGCACTGTACTATGCCAGCCTTGAGTCGATAAATAGTTATTTAAAGTCGATAAATCGCCAGGTTTTACGGAGAGCGAGATCAGCCCTGTTTCTTGACCAGGGGAATGTTCAATCCGGAGATCTTCGATGTTAATTTTTGCATCTGCACAATGATTAAAGAGGCGAGCAAGTGCGCCTGGAGCATCAGGAATCACTACGCTCAGGGTGCCGTAATTACGAGGAACTCCCCCATGTTTTCCTGGAACTCGAGCAGCTCCGCGCGCACCCTGAGTCATAAAAGATAAAACAGCATCTCGATTAAAATGTTGATTAACAAGTTGATTTATAGATTCATTAACTTTAGACAGGAGCAGGGTCAATTCATTCTGATTCGCTTCAAAAATGGGCTGCCACATCGCGGGGTCGGAGCTCGCTAAACGCGTCATGTCACGCAGTCCAGCTCCCGCCAAATCTAAAGGTTCATCTAAAACTCCAGCCAAGGCGCTGGCGAGGAGTTGAGGCAGATGCGAGGTCATTGCCACCTGTCGATCATGCTCCTCAGGAGATAACAGGTAAGGGGTAGCACCTAGCTCCCCTACTAAATTTTGACCAAGAGCCAGCACATCCGAATCTACCTCGTCATGAGGAGTAATAGCCCAGGCCCTTCCCTCGAAAAGATCAGAACGGGCCCCATCAGGGCCTGCCAGCTCACGACCAGCCATGGGGTGGGTGGGTAAGAAGTTCGACAGAGGGCGCTCTGGCGACTTCTCACGCCATAATGTCTTAACATCAAGTAGAACTTTAGTCTTTATTGAGCCAATATCTATAACCGTTGCTGAGGGATTACTCATTAAAGCCCTACATATGACTGTTGGAGAGGTATCGACCGGAACAGCCACAACCACTAGCGAAGGTTCCACGTCAGAGGGAAGGAGCGCTTCTCCGATGAGCTCGTTCGCCACTCGTTCATGAGCAGGATTGGCATCTTTGATTCGTACTTTCCCGCCAATTGTGGCGATCTTTAAGGCTATCGAGGTGCCGATAAGGCCTCCCCCAATGATCTCAACCAGCCATTTCTCGCTCATGGCGCCAGATCGGGTCGAAGCACACGGGCGCCACCCCGATAAATATGGCTTATTTGGCCGCGTTCCAGATGTGTTTCGACGTGAATCATCGCTCGAACCACCCGCGGGAGAGAACCAGGAACGGCAATCTCCACCGCGCACATCAAGGGGACCCCTGTCCAGCCTGCCAATCGAGCGGCGGCGGCGGGGAATTCGCTCACCAGATCTGGGGTAACGGTGAAGAAAGCGGAAATCACCGAATCAATTGTGAGTGAATTGGTTTCAAGTACCTCTGCCAAAAGGGCAGCGACTTCCCGATGCATTTCCTCGCGATCATCGGCTAAGAGCTGTACCGCTCCTCGGACTGCTCGCACGCTCATCCCCCTAGTCTACGGGAAAAGGCAAGAATCACGTGGGGGCCGGTTCTCTGGGTTTTACCGGTTAGCCAATTTAACTATATATTAATTTATACATATCTTACTATTTGTAACGCCGCTTTATTTGTTTATCGATATTCGATCCAATTTCGAGTGTTCAATAAGAATA
>SYAM01000096.1 GCA_005787645.1 Actinomycetota bacterium
CAGCTCACTGGAGTGATTGAGAATATGTCTGCATTCGCCTGCCCACATTGCGCAGAGATGATCTCGCTCTTTGGCTCGGGTGGAGGAGAAGAGACGGTTGCACGTTTAGAGAGACTTACTGGGGGTTTGGTGCCGCTATTAGGGCGGATTCCCTTTGATCCACAACTTCGCGAGGCTGGAGATATCGGAGTCCCCATGGAAGAGGGAAGAGAATCTACTAAGGCATTGGAGAAGATCGCCGATCTCCTGCTAAAGCGGAGCGCTTCTCTGGCTGGGCGATATCTGCCGATTTCACCTCGCTCGTGACAATTGGGCTGGCTCAGTGAGCGTGTAGTACTTACACTCAGACCAACCGGAAAATCACAATAAAGGAGCACCTTTGGCTCAGCGCACAGTGTTACCACCCAAAATTGTAGATATGGCCGAGGATTCCATGCATGCACTTTTGGGCGTGGGCGTTTTCATTGTTGCTCTTATTTCTACGTACCAAGGTGTCATTCGATTAGTTGAAGCTGAGCGGATCTATCCTGAGGGAGCAATTCGCGCAATAAATGATCTCCTCTTTGTCATCATATTACTGGAGATCCTTCGAACGGTGATTGGCCGTTTCACCAGTGGCTCCTATCAATTGGAGAGTTTCTTAGTTATTGGAGTCATTGCCTCCGTGCGAAGTATTTTGACCGTGGGCGCGACGCTGACTTTAGGTAGCGATATCAGTCAGGAAAAATTCACAAGATTGCTCTACGAGCTTGGAATAAGTGCAATCATCAGTTTGCTATTGGTCGTTGCTCTTGCAATTGCAAAATTCTCCCGCAGAAGTTTTGATCCAGCGGATCAGGAGTGATCTACTTAGCTGCCTTACTCTTCACCTCTGAGAGGAGGAGTCGATAGTTATGGAGTTGCAATTTTTAGTTCTTTTAATCATCCCGATACTTCTTAGTGGCTGGTACTGGTTGCATTTTAGAGAGTACGAACCGGGAGCCCCAGGTGGTAGGAGTGATGCTTTGAATTTGTTCTTTCCATTCATTGAGTCATATCGATATTACAAATCTGCAGCGCAAAAAGCAGCTGTTGATGGGACGGGTGCTGAAAAGTACTTAAGAAAAATTCTTGCTCAAGCCCCCCAAGATTCTCCTGCCGATCATGAAGCAGCAGTTATATTCCAAGAATTCATGGCCGTAATGTACGCATGGAGCCAACAGGTTGATACAAATGATGGGGATAGAGCGAAACTTGACAGAGCTTCAGATACATTAGAACGAGAGATTGAACAAATTGCGAATAAGTGCGAGCAACTCGGGTGGAGATTTAAAGAAGGATGGAGAAAGTAAGGGCTTACTCGGAATCCGATTCCTCTTTACTTCGCAACTCTTCCAATAATTCACGGAGCTCCCCACGAATGAAATCGCGCGTGGCGGCATCGCCAAGTCCCTCACGTAGTGCTGCAATTTCGCGAGTGAGATATTCAGTCGCAGCAAGATTGCGCTCATCGCGTGAGCGATCTTCGGCAGATTGAATTCGGTCGCGGTCAGCTTGTCGATTCTGTGCAAGCAAAATCAGAGGTGCAGCATATGAGGCTTGTAGAGACAAAATCAGCGTAAGGAAGATAAAGGGGAATGGATCGAATCGAAGGTTGCTCGGTGCAAATGCATTCCACAACACCCACGTCAGCACGAATACCGTCATGTACACCAAGAAATTAGCGGTCCCTAAGAAACGTGCAAAACGCTCCGAAAGCCGGCCAAATGCCTCCGAGTTGTAAGTTGGTCGTAGTGATCGCTTTCCACGACGTGGCAGATCAAGACGATTGCTCATTTCAACACCTCCCGGCTGTCATCATCATGGCGCGCTCGCCAGTTTTCAGGAAGCAAGTGGTCGAGAACATCGTCAACTGTCACGACTCCGAGTAATCGATCGTTCTCATCGACGATGGGAACTGCCACCAAGTTATATGCTGCAAAGTAGGACGAAATCATCGTGAGATTCTTATCGGGCGTGAGAGATTCCGATTCAGTGTCAATGATTGAACCAAGCAAGGTTGCAGGAGGCTCTCGCAATAGCCGTTGAAAATGGGCGATTCCCAAGAATTTACCGGTGGGAGTCTCATGTGGCGCTCTTGTGACGAAAACCTGAGCGGCAAGAGCGGGCGTGATCTCACTTGTACGAAGCGCTGCCAGCGCTTCAGCGACCGTGTTGTCGGCGGCGAGTATCACGGGCTCGGTCGTCATCATTCCACCGGCGGAATAATCTTCGTAAACCATCAACCGACGGACGTCCTCGGCATCTTCTGGCTCCATTAAGTTAAGGAGTGATTCAGCTTTTTCGCTACCGACTTCGCGGAGCAAGTCAGCAGCATCGTCGGGGTCCATCTCACCAAGTACATCGGCGGCGCGCTCACCTTCTAATTGTGCAAGGAGTGCAACACGTTCTCCCTCTTCCATCTCTTCCAACACATCAGCAAGGCGCTCATCATCCAGTGCACGTGCGATTTCGACGCGACGTGCCATAGAGAGTTCATGAAGAGCGCCAGCAAGGTCGGCTGCCTTGAGAGTTGCCAAAGTAGCCATCAAACTCACCGCTCCGTCATCAGTTTCACCTGTAATGAATTCAGTGAGTTCAGAGAATTCGACAGTTTTACCTGGGCCGCGACGACGCAGACCATTTCCTTTCGGAGCAACATGGATTTTATTTAACAACCAATCACCACGACGACTCTGTTCCATCGCAATATCTTGAATGACAACTCGTTCTGTCTTTCCAATGAGAGTCGTTGTGCGATCGAGGAATTCGCCGAGGACGAGAAATTCACCAGGGCGTGGTTGAAAGCGACGTACATTCAATAAACCAGTGATCACGACGGTCCCTGGTTCGATGGAAGTGATACGAGTAATTGGTATGAAGATCCTTCGTCGAGGCGGTACCTCAATAATCAGGCCTAATACTCGCGGTGCC
>SYAM01000097.1 GCA_005787645.1 Actinomycetota bacterium
AAATGTGAAAGTGGATTCTTGGAGTGGATTACTCATCGATTATTGCAAGGAGCGAAAGATTCGTGCGATCGTTAAGGGTTTACGTGCAGTGAGCGATTTCGACTACGAGCTACAAATGGCGCAGATGAATCGCCAACTCTCTGGGGTTGAGACTCTTTTCATGGCTACCCGCCCTGAATATTCATTCCTCTCCTCGTCGCTGGTAAAAGAACTTGCCACCTATGGTGGAGATGTCTCAACGTATGTGCCTGCTCCGGTGCACATTTCCTTACTTGAGCGGATGTCAGGGGGAAAGGGATAAATGGAATCTCTAGAGAAGTTACAACTTGCAATTTCAATGGTCGAGGAAGCCCGTTCGGTTCCGTTGAGTGCATCGTGTGTAGTTCACCGTGGTGAATTACTCGGCATGTTGGATGAAGTGCGATTGAGCCTGCCATCTGATTTAGATGCTGCGGCAAAAGTTCTCACCGACCGCGATGTAATCATCGAAGAGGGAAGAGCAAGTGCAGAGCAATTAATCGCGATGGCTCGTGAGGAAGCCGCCCGTCTAGTCGAACAGACCGAAGTTGTGATTGCCGCGCGTACTGAATCTGAGCGAATCTTGAGTCAAGCCCACCAAACGGCTCAAGAACAACGCGATGAAGTTGATTCATACATCGACTCCCGATTGGCAACACTCGAGGTGATCCTCACTAAGACTATGGATGCAGTCGTTAAGGGACGTGAGCGAATTGCAGGGGCAAGTGAGAAGGATGTACTTTCCACACTCGCTGACGAGTAAGTGAAACGCTATGGCAGCGCCCCTACCCGTATCTGATTTTCTCGTCTCAATTCATGACCTCAAACGCCAACCTGGCGAGATGATGGAAATCAGGCGCAACTTTGCAAATCCTGAGCGAATTGGAATTGATGTCATTGCAATTGAGGCTCAGACTGATTTCCGAATAACAGGTCGGATTGAGTCGGTCTCTACAGGCGTACTGACAACTTGTGGAATCTCATCTTCAGCAGCGGGTGAATGTGTGCGCTGCCTAGACCCAATTACGCTCCCTATAGATGTTCGGTTTCAGGAGTTGTACTTCTATGAGATCCCTTCAGATTGGGATGAGGATGATGATCCACCGCTATTGATTACCGAGGAGCGGATCGACCTGCTTCCTCCGGTCCGAGACGCGGTCATTTTGGAGCTTCCACTTGCGCCACATTGCTCCGACGATTGCCGTGGGCTATGCCCTGACTGCGGCGAGAAAATTGCCGAAAATCCGCAAGGACATAGCCACCAGAAAATCGACCCACGCTGGGCCAAGTTACGTGAGGTGCCCGGGCTGGAATAGGGGCTGGTTTTGGCAAATCCGGGGCTCATGCGGGATAGTTCTCCCATGCCAGTTCCCAAGCGAAAACTCTCTCGCGCCCGCACCCGTTGGCGCCGGAGCATGTGGCGTACCACCGCAGCGAACACTGTTCTCTGTGAGCAGTGCCGCCAGCCACGTCTACAACACATTGCTTGCCCAACCTGTGGCACCTATCGGGACCGTAACGCTCTAGAGGTTTAAGTAAGACCATGCATCGCGACCTCACTCAGGCTCTCGGTGCCGAAATAAATGCGCAACTACTGGAAATCGCCCTTACTCATCGCTCCTACGCTTACGAATTAGGTGGCCTACCTACCTATGAGCGCCTGGAGTTTCTTGGCGATAGCGTCCTGGGATTGATAGTCACCGCAGAGTTGTATCAACGGTATCCGGATTTACCAGAGAGTCGATTAAGTCCGCTGCGCTCGGGGATTGTCAACACCGTTGCGCTCGCCGATGTAGCTCGCGCACTTGGACTTGGCAGTCATATCAAAATTGGCAAAGGCGAAGAGAGCTCTGGTGGTCGAGATAAATCTTCGATACTCGCTGACGCACTAGAAGCGCTCTTCGGAGCGCTCTATCTCGATAAAGGTTTTGAAGTCGCGAAGAGCATCATCCTGCCTTTGATCTCACCTGTGATTGGTAGCGCTCTTGAGAAGGGTGCAGGTCTTGACGGGAAGACTGCCCTACAAGAGTTGCTCGCCGAGAGGAATTTAGGCGTTCCAGAATATGTCGTTCGCGACTCTGGACCAGATCACGATAAGGATTTTGTTGCAGAGGTTCTCATCCATGAAAAAGTTGTCGGACGCGGCGAGGGCAAGAGTAAGCGCGAAGCAGAGCAGATTGCTGCAACGATGGCCTTCACAACGCTAATTACTCACAATCGTGCCTGAATTACCTGAAGTAGAGACTGTTCGGCGTGACCTGCAAGAGTGGTTGCCAACACGAGAGATCGCCTCAATAAAAATTCTCCACCCACGCGCGGTCCGTCGAAATTCTGGGCCCTCTCTGCGAAGCGCTAAAAACCCACTTATTGGTGCGCGGGTGGTATCGGTAAATCGACGAGGAAAATTCCTTTGGCTTTCCTTCGATCGACCCTATGCGCTGGTAATACATCTAGGAATGAGCGGCCAAGTCCATTTGCCGGAAGTCCCTACAAGCAGATCGCCACACCTTCGTGCGCGATTGGAATTCTTGAAAGGTGAAAAAGAGTTTCACTTCATCGATCAACGAACCTTTGGCTATTTGGCAGCCGAGGAAATGACCGATGACCCTTTTTCCATAGTGGGCACGTCGCGATCTATCCCGGCATCGATCACCCATATCGCCCCGGACCTTCTCGAAGTCTGCGAGGGTAACCGCGTTGAACTCTCTCTTGCCGCGCTCAACGACCGAATTCGTTCCCGAAGAAGTGAGATCAAGCGAATCTTGCTCAACCAGGGGGTAGTCAGCGGGGTGGGCAACATCTATGCCGATGAGGGGCTATGGGCGGCAAAGATTCACCCAGAGCGTCCGGCTAACGAGTTGAGCGCCCGCGAAGTGGAGAGATTGCTCGATGAATTGCGGGCGGTGATGGTTCGTGCAATTACAGTTGGCGGAACCTCTCTTGAAGATAAGCAATACACGCGCGTCAACGGAGAGAGTGGCTATTTCGATATCGAACTGAACGCATACGGTCAGGATGGTGAACCCTGCCCACGTTGCGGAACCCTCATCCAAAGGTTGAGGTTTATGAATCGCGCGAGCCATCTCTGTACCAACTGCCAGAAGAAGCGGTAGGAGATAGTTAGGGTATTGGGGTACGTGCGCTTATCGGTTGAGGGCAGTGGGGAGGGTGGAGTCGATGTATCTCAAGGCGCTGACCTTGAAAGGCTTTAAATCCTTTGCCTCCGCAACCACGCTCCGCTTCGAGCCAGGAATCACCTGCGTAGTCGGACCCAATGGCTCGGGTAAATCCAACATCATTGATGCGCTCACCTGGGTGATGGGCGAACAGGGCGCAAAGAGTCTTCGTGGCGGCAAGATGGAAGATGTCATCTTCGCGGGAACGACTGGAAGAGCGCCACTGGGTCGCGCTGAAGTCTCGGTGACCATCGACAATAGCGATGGCGCGCTACCAATCGAGTTTACTGAAGTGACGATTTCGCGAATCCTCTTTCGAAATGGAACGAGCGAGTATCAAATCAATGGTGAAACCTCTCGTTTGCTAGATATCCAAGAGTTGCTCAGTGACAGTGGAATTGGTCGTGAGATGCACGTTGTCGTTGGTCAGGGGCAACTTGATTCGATCCTCTCTGCCAATCCTGAAGAGCGAAGAGCATTTATCGAAGAGGCTTCGGGAATCCTTAAGCATCGCAAGCGCAAAGAGAAGGCCCTTCGCAAACTTGAGGCGATGCAGGCTAACTTCACCCGAATTCAGGACCTACTCACTGAGTTACGCCGACAACTAAAGCCGCTGGGCAAGCAAGCAGAGGTAGCGAAAAAGGCAGCCACGATCCAAGCAGATGTTCGTGACGCGCGCTTGCGCCTTTACGCTGATGACTTGATTCAATTAAAAGAGAATTTCACCATTGAAGTAAGTGATGAGAATGCATTACGAGCCCGTAGAAGTGAAGTTGAGCGTGAATTAGAGGCTATTCGCGCGAGAGAAAGTGAATTAGAGCAACTCACCTTCTCGCAGTCACCTATCCTTACCAAGGCTCAAGATACCTTCTATCAATTGAATTCTTTACGTGAACGCTTTCGCGGTAGCGCCAATCTCGCTAGTGAGCGAGCTCGCTATCTCTCGGATTCTGAAGAGGTGCTCTCGTCAACAATCGATCCGGATGCTCTTGAACGTGAAGCCGCAGGCATTCGAGCGCAAGAACAATCTTTACGTCACTCATTGACTTCTCAAGAAGAGACTCTTCGGATTGCCAGCGCGAATTTGGCAGAGGTCGAGAACGAACTCAAGGCCAGCGAGAATGATCTCTCGCAAGCGTTACGTGCAGCAGCTGATGTGCGGGAAGGGAATGCTCGTCGAGAAGGTGAAATCAATTCGCTCAAATCTCGAATGCAGGCGAGTGAATCTGAGATTGAAAGAGTCACCCGAAATCGAGACGATGCGCTGTTTCGAGCCACTCAAGCGCAACAGAAATTTGCCGCGAAAGAAGCCGAGATTGCTGGACATGGTGCCGGTGAAGAGAAGTTGGATTCTGATTATCAAACTCGTAAGAATGCACTGGATGCTGCGAGTTCTACTTTAGAGAACTTGCGGGATCGCGAACGGGCAGTCGAACGCGAGCGCTCATCGACCCACGCTCGAGTTGAAGCGTTGACGCTCTCTGTCTCTTCTCGAGATGGTAGCGCGTTATTACTTGGCGCTCGCGGTGAGATACCAGTGCTGGGATCCCTTTCTGAGCTCATGGAAGTAGCTCCAGGCTGGGAATCAGCGATAGGCGCTGCGCTGGGATCTCTTGCTGATGCTGTGGTGGTCAATCGATTATCCGATGCCTTAGATGCGTTGACGCTTTTGAAGCGCGAAAGCGCCGGGCGGGCTGAAATTGTCGTAGTTGGAGGGAATGAATCATCGACCCCTTTCACTCAGATGTTCAATCAACCTCTTCCGCAAGGGGCTTACCGGGCAGTTGATGTCATTCGAACCTCCCAACTACAACGACCGCTCTCACAAATCCTTGGCAATACCTTGGTTGCTGAATCGCTCAATATCGCGCACACGATTTTGCAGCAGTACCCACAGGTGCGCGTGGTTACAAAAGAAGGTGATGTGCTTGGGCGAGATTTGGTCAGCGGGGGATCCAAGCGGGATTCCAGCGTGGTCGAAATAAATGCAGCTATCGAAGGTAGTGAACGAAAGCTCGCTGAGTTGACGCATCAAGGTGAACGACTTAGATTCGAGATTGCACAAGCGGTCGAGAAAGTCCATGAAGAGCGGGCTGAGCTGGATAAGTTAGTTGCGGCGCTCAATGAATCCGATGCGCGTATGGCAGCACTTGCCGAGCAAATAGCGGTATTCAGTCAGACAAGAAGCGCTGCCCAAGGTGAGGCTGATCGCTTAATGCTTTCAATCAACGAAGCAAATGAATTGCTTGCACAGTACAGCAATGAACTCCTTCTTCTTGAGAGCACTCCGACGATTACTGCGCCAACTGTTGATTTCTCCTCCTTTGAAATTGAGCCACTCCGCGAACGAGTGTCGTTGGCAAGAACTGTGGAGATGGAAGCAAAGTTGACGCTACGCACAGGTGAAGAGCGAGTCAATGCGCTTGCCGACAGAGCGCTCCAGCTCGAACGTGGCGCAGCGAATGAGCGCGATATGCGAGTGCGAGCAATCAATAAACGAGAGGCGCGAGCGAGTGCAGCAATCGTTGCCCAGCAACTGGCGGAAATCGCATATGACGCATTAATCCAGATTGAAGTTTCAATCACGAGAGCAATGGCAGAGCGGAATGCACTTGAGGCCGCTCGGACAGAACGTGAGGGCGAAATTCTTGCAGTTCGCGGTAAGAATCGTGAGTTGACTACCGAGATGAAGCAACTCACCGATAGCGTCCATAAAGATGAGATTGCTCGAGCCGAACACCGAATGCGAATCGAACAGTTAGAGGAGAAAATCATCACTGAATTCGGTTTAGATATTCAGACTCTCATCTCTGAGTATGGTCCTACCAACGATGTTCCTACTTTCGTGCTCGATGATGACGGACAGGTAATCTCAACGGAAGTCATCCCGTATCGACGTGATCAACAAGAGAAACGGTTGACGGCAGCCGAGCGATCACTTGCTCTGTTAGGAAAGATTAACCCGTTAGCGCTTGAGGAATTCTCTGCCCTTGAGGAACGCTCCAAGTATCTGGCAGATCAATTAGAGGATCTCAAGAACACCCGTCGAGATCTTTTGGAGATTGTCCGTGAGGTAGATGAACGGGTGGAGACGATTTTCAAAGAGGCGTATCGAGATACTGCCAAAGCATTTGCCGAGATCTTCCCGCGTTTATTCCCCGGTGGTGATGGACGCTTGTTCCTGACCAACCCAGAGGATTGGCTCACCACTGGTGTAGAGATAGAAGCCCGCCCACCTGGAAAACGTGTCAAACGTCTCTCGCTGCTCTCCGGTGGTGAGCGCTCTCTTACGGCCGTGGCTCTCCTTGTAGCAATCTTCAAAGCAAGACCAAGTCCGTTCTATGTGCTCGATGAGGTTGAAGCGGCTCTGGATGATATGAACTTAGGTCGATTACTAGAGGTGCTCGCCGAGTTGCGAGCAGATTCACAATTGATCATCGTGACTCATCAAAAGCGCACTATGGAGATTGCCGATTCGCTGTATGGAATGACCATGCGTGGCGATGGGGTGACTGAAGTTATTTCTCAACGTATACGCGAAGTTGAGAACGCCTAGTGTCATTACTCTCCCGATTTACATCGCTCTTCACAAGAGAGGATCGAGCAAGCGTCGATTGGCAAGATTTAGAAGCGACTTTGATTGCCACAGATATCGGTCCAACTCTTGCGAAAAAAATCTCTGATCGATTGCATGATGAGAAGAAGCTCACCCTTGAAGTGGCGCTAGGCGAGCTACTCATGTCAGCTGATCGCTCATTATTTACCGCAGGATCTACTCCGACTGTGATCTTGGTTGTCGGAGTCAATGGAAGCGGGAAGACCACAAGCGTGGGAAAGTTGGCAGCGCGTCTTCACGCGCAAGGATCATCAGTAGTCGTGGTCGCTGCGGACACCTTCCGCGCAGCTGCACGAGAGCAACTGCAAACGTGGGCTACGCGCATCGGCGTGAGATGTGTAAGTGGCAAAGATGGTGCCGATCCTGCAGCGGTGGCATTCGATGGGGTCTCACAAGCGGTCGATCGAGGGGCTGACTTCGTGATCATCGATACTGCTGGGAGATTGCAGACCAAAGAGGGATTGATGGATCAACTGGGAAAGATTCGACGGGTTGTGGAGAAGAAGGTGCCTGTTAGCGAGGTGCTTCTCGTTCTCGATGGAAGCACTGGCCAAAATGCTCTCTCGCAAGGGGCCAGTTTCACCGCGGCTGTGCAGGTAACCGGCCTGGTACTCACCAAACTCGATGGCTCGAGCAAAGGTGGATCTGCCCTTGCAATCGAAGCAACGCTTGGGATTCCCATTAAATTCATCGGCACGGGCGAGGGTCCGAGTGATCTCGCCCCATTTGTGCCGGATTCCTATATCGCCTCATTGGTAGGGCCCCAGTAGCCAGCCAGTAGCCAGCCGGCGAAACAATTTTGTTACATAGGGCCTGAATTGTTTATCCCCTGGAAACCTCGCTCTAACCGATGTGAACCAGAACCTGTCCATAGTTATGACAGCAAGTATGTACTTGAGGGAAAGTGAGTGAAAATGAGTGAGGTAGTACTCAATACGGGTGATACCGCGTGGATGTTGATGAGTTGCGCTTTGGTGCTTTTGATGACACCAGGGCTTGCTCTCTTCTACGGCGGAATGGTTCGAGCCAAAGGTGTCTTGAACATGATGATGATGTCTTTTATTTCAATGGGCATCGTCTCCATCTTGTGGGTCCTTTATGGATACTCGATGGCATTTGGAAAAGATCTTGGTAGCGGTCTCGTGGGTGATCCATTAGAGATGTTTGGATTATCGGCGCAGATCGCCCCCGATTCCTTCTTTGGCACGATCCCTACTTCGGTCTTCATCGCATTTCAAGCGATGTTCGCCGTCATCACGGTTGCGCTCATCTCTGGCGCTATTGCCGACCGTGCAAAGTTCGGAGGCTGGATTCTCTTCGTAATAATCTGGTCAACGCTGGTCTATTTCCCGGTCGCACACTGGGTCTTCGACTTTGATAGCGGTGAGAGCGATCCAGGAGGATGGATTGCTAACCAACTCAAGGCGATTGACTTCGCAGGGGGCACTGCGGTTCACATCAACGCAGGTATCGCAGCCCTTGCCGCAGCGCTCGTTCTCGGAAAGAGAAGCGGATTTGGTCGTGAGGGCTTCAAGCCACATAACCTCACACTCGTAATGATTGGCGCTGGCCTACTCTGGTTTGGTTGGTTTGGCTTCACCGCCGGTTCTGCAGTGGCATCAAATGCAACTGCGGGAATCACATTCCTCAACACGTTTGTCGCTACCGGAGCAGCGATGCTGGGCTGGTTAGTAGTAGAGAAGATTCGCGACGGTAGAGCAACATCACTGGGCGCTGCTTCAGGGGTCGTCGCCGGTTTAGTGGCTATCACGCCAGCGTGCTCCTCGGTCAACCCACTGGGCGCTATCGCATTGGGTGCAATCGCTGGAGCTCTCTGTGCGCTCGCCGTCGGATTGAAGTACAAGTTTGGTTACGACGATTCACTCGATGTTGTCGGAGTGCACTTGGTCGGCGGCTTAGCAGGGTCCATTCTCGTGGGCGTCTTCGCTACCTCTGATGCACCAGCGGGCGTGAATGGCCTGCTCTTTGGTGGAGGTTTCGATCAACTTAATCGACAGGTGATTGCAAGCGTTGCCGTTCTTGCATACTCCTTCATTGTCACGTACTTGATTGCGAAGATAGTCGACAAGACCATTGGTTTCAGAATCTCACCCGAGGCTGAGGCAAAGGGCATCGATCTCTCCGAGCATGCTGAATCTGCATACGAATTAGGTGGAACTCGTGGAGGTGCGTTCTAATGGCGACTACAACAATGAATCTAATCACTGCAATCATCAAGCCACAGAAGCTCGATGATGTGAAAGATGCTTTAAGTGCAAAAGGCATTCATGGCATGACCGTCTCTGAAGCAAGCGGCTTTGGTCGACAAGGTGGCCATACAGAGGTATATCGCGGCGCTGAGGTGAAAGTGCGTTTTGTTCCCAAGGTGCGAGTGGAGATTCTTGTCGCCGCTACAGATGCTGCCGGTGCAATCGACGCGATCGTAAAGGCTGCTGGCACTGGCTCAATCGGTGATGGCAAAGTCTGGTCAATACCGGTGGATGAGGTTGTTCGGGTGCGAACCGGAGAGCGCGGC
>SYAM01000098.1 GCA_005787645.1 Actinomycetota bacterium
CCAGGATCAAACTCTCCAAAAATTCTTTTGGTGTGTTTGCCTAGCAGAGTCAAACAACTGTCGTTATTTGTCTTCTACCAAAGGAATCGTGACATTCTCCAAAGTACTGACCATGATCACTTGCGTGAGATGGGCAGCTCAAAAAGAATGCCGACGAGTTAAAAATTGGCATTGACTTTATGGCACGCTGTTGAGTTCTCAAGGTACGGATGCGCACTCGACAAAACATTCTCATGTTTGGATGAGGGCTCACTTCTAACTCACATTTGGCAAGACGCACGGATGCGCCAACTTCATCGAGTGGAAGTGTGCTGAACGGCCAGTTTCGACTTACGCCCTATAACTGTCCGCTTCTCAGCGAGGGGGAAAGGCTATGCCCTGGGCGGGTAAGGGGTCAAATCGGGCTCTTTGCCCCTGCTCCAGGCAGATTTACCCCAGATGACTCTAAGCTAACACTGCCCCGAGTTCGCGCTTGCCCTTACGTAAGAGTATCAAATTACCTCTTATTAATTGGTTTTTCTGCAAGATGGCGCTCTCATCGGTGAGGCGCTCGTTGTTGACATACGCCCCGCCCTCCTTGACCAGGCGTCGGGCAGCGGACTTGGAGTCGCAAAGGCCGGATTGGGCAAAGGCATCGATAGCCAAGAGCCCCTCCGCAAAGGGGGTATTCGGCAGCGCTTGGGCCGCCGCTGCGAGCGTGGGGCCGTCTACCTCCAACAAATCACCCTGTCCGAAGAGCGCTTTTGACACCTCTTCCACTTTAACCATTGCATCGTTTCCGTGAACTCGTGCAGTGACATCGCGCGCCAAATAACGGGCCGCGTTACGAGCGCCAGGATTCTCGGTAACTTCTTTTTCCAACGCCGCGACCTCATCTCGCGAAGCAAATGTGAAAATCTTTATGTAAGCGATGACATCACGATCATCAACGCCAAACCAATATTGATAAAACGCATAAGGTGAGGTCAATTCGCCATCAAGCCAGATAGTGCCGGTAGCGGTCTTGCCGAATTTTGTTCCATCAGCCTTTGTAACCAATGGAACTGTGAGGCAATGAGCGCTGCCCTGTTCCACCTTTCTAATGAGATCAAGGCCAGCGATGATGTTCCCCCACTGGTCACTGCCACCTATTTGTAGGGTGCAGTTATGGCGACGAAATAGCTCGAGGAAATCAAAACCTTGGAGTACTTGGTAAGAAAACTCGGTGTAAGAAATTCCATTTGCGTTGAGTCGAGATGAGACTGAATCTTTCGCAAGCATCTGGTTAACGCTGAAGTGCTTTCCAATATCACGTAAGAATGCAATAGCCGAAAGTGGGGCGGTCCAATCAAGATTATTTACCACTAACGCGCCGGTCTCTGACTGATTGAATTCTAGATATGGCTCTACTTGTCTCCTGATTCTTGCCACGAAATCTGCGACTACGCTCTCATTATTGAGAGTCCGCTCTTCAGATCTTCCACTCGGGTCACCCACTAAACCTGTTGCACCACCTACTAGAGCAATCGGACGGTGCCCTGCCATTTGAAAACGTTTCAACACCAACAAGACTGCAAGACTTCCGATATGAAGACTGGGCGCGGTTGGATCAAAGCCGATGTAGAGGGTGATTGGGTCTTTATCGAGAGCCGCAATCAGCTCATTTCGATCAGTTGTCTGGGCAATCAATCCACGCCACTGGAGATCATCAATGAACTTTTCTCCGCGGAGAGTTTTGGCGCTCATCGTGCTCAGACTCCCCCTCTGCGTGTGTTTCGTGTCCCCCGTTTGATCCCGGTTTCCACTTCGCCCCATATTTTTGCCAGGGCAGCCACCCGCTTGGTATTTGCACGTTTGGCCGCGGAGACCAGCGTACCTAACTCAGATAATTGCATGACAAGTGCGGCAGGAGCGGTGCCCCCTCTGCTCTTTCGGGAAGCGACTGCAGCCTCCACCGTCAGCGCTTTGAATACATCCTCCGCAAATAATTTGTTGAGCGATTGGTAATCCCCCAACGTGAGTTCCTCAAGGCCCAGATTCTTTTGCTCAGCCAGGGCCACCGCCTTGCCAGAAATCTCATGGGCTTTTGCAAAAGGTAGACCTTTGCGGACGAGATAATCTGCGACTTCGGTGGCTAATGCGAAGCCAGAAGTTGCCCCTGACAACATTCGCTTTTCATCAAATTCCGTGCTCTCCACCATTCCGATGATCGCTGGAAGTAAAAGCATCAAGGTGTCGATCGAGTCAAAGACTGGTTCTTTATCCTCCTGCAAATCGCGGTTGTATGCGAATGGCAATCCTTTGAGCACCACCAACAAGGCGGTGAGGTTTCCCACCAAACGTCCGCTCTTACCGCGAGCAAGCTCGGCAACATCCGGATTCTTCTTCTGAGGCATGATTGACGAACCTGTGGAATAAGCATCATCTAATTTTGCCCATCCAAATTCGCTAGAACTCCAGAGAATCCATTCCTCTCCAATTCGTGAGAGATGGATCCCAATCATGGCGGTAATAAAGAGGAATTCCGCAGCAAAATCCCGGTCGCTTACAGCATCGATACTGTTGCCTGACGAGGATTCAAAGTTGAGCGCTTTAGCAGATGCTTCTGGATTTGCAGAGAGCACGCTACCGGCAAGAGCGCCCGCGCCAAGTGGACTTACACCAGTTCGTGACCACCACTGTTCTAGGCGTTCGACATCTCGAAGGAGAGCATGAGCATGCTTGGCCAATTCATGACCGAAGACGATGGGTTGCGCATGTTGCAGGTGAGTGAAGCCAGAGGCATATGCATGATCGTACTTCTTCGCCTGCTTGATGAACGATTCAATCAATTTGAGCAAGTGTGATACCAAATCTCCACTCGCGTCTCGAAGGTAAAGACGGAGATCGGTTGCAATTTGATCATTGCGAGAGCGACCAGCTCTAAGTTTTCCAGCAAGTTCACCGATTCGATCCCCGAGCACCCGCTCAATAACTCCATGGAGATCTTCATCATGAATTGAAGGCGTTATCAATCCTTTCGCAATATCCTTTCTCAGTAGATCTAGTGCATTCTCGATCTTCTTTCCTTCGCTGGCAGAAAGAACTTTGCTCTTTACCAAATTTCGACAATGTGCTTTGCTGCTGACGATGTCGTAAGGTGCCAAACGCCAATCGAAATGCACGCTACGTGAGAGCGCTGCCATAGCATCTGCAGCATTTGACGAGAATCTGCCACCCCACAGAGTCATGATGAGCCACCTCGATTCTTTACCCTTCCAATATTCTTCCCGGTTTCATCGAGATTTTCGGTATCAACATCCTCAGCTAATGAAGATAAATATGTGAGTACTTCGTCAGACTTGAATTTCTCATTCACTATGACCATGACCGTGTCATCTCCAGCTATAGTTCCAATAATTTGAGAGAGCACACCAGCGCGTGTTGCTCGATCGATGGCACTTGCCAAAAGTTGCGCCCCGCCAGCCGGCGTGCGCAACACAAGAAGATTACCGCTACTTTGGATGGCAACCAGAAGCTCATTGAGCAACTTTGCTACTCGATAAAGCGGCTCTTCAGGATTCTCGCTGACTAGTTGATAACGCAACGCCCCCTTACTATCGCGACCGCGGACCGCCCCAATTTCCTCAAGATCGCGACTTGCCGTAGCTTGCGTGACAGTAAATCCAGCCGTGCGCAAAAGTTCTACCACCTCTGCTTGAGAATGAATTAACCCGGCAGATATCCACTCTCGAATCCGCTCTTGTCGTGAGATCTTGGTGTGCACTACGCCACTCATCGCTGCTCCGATAACACAAGTGCCAACTTTGAAAGGAAAAATTCGACATCAGCCGGACTTGTGATTAGCGCGGGAGCAATGCGAAGAGTGTTGGGTTTGGGAGCATTGACCAGGATTCTCTCTTCTTCTAATCGCTTTTGAATTAACTTTGCATTTTCCGAAAAAAGTTCAATGCCAATAAGTAGCCCAGCACCGCGCACTTCTTTTACCCCAGGAATCTTGGAACCTTGGTCTACTAAAGAATTTCCCAGTGCCTTTACCTGATCAAGAATCTTTTCGCTCTTGATAGTAGTGATCGCAGCCAGAGCCGCAGCAACCGAAGTAGGACTTCCACCAAATGTCGTGCCATGGCTTCCCGCTTGCAAAAGCGCTGCAGCTTTTCCAATCCCAATGGTGGCGCCCAGAGGCAATCCACCTCCTAATCCCTTAGCAAGTGTGATGAGGTCAGGAGTGATTCCTTCGCTCTGATAGCCAAACCAATTTCCTGTTCGACCCATGCCAGTTTGAACCTCATCAACTGTCATAAGGGCACCTGTTTGATAACAACGCTCTCTGATTGCCGCAAGAAAACCTTTGGGTGGCACAATCACTCCGGCTTCACCCTGAATTGGCTCGACGATTACCATGGAGGTCCGTTTATTGATGCCACGCTTGAGCGCAGCCACATCACCAAATGGCAGAAAGGTCACGCGCGGTATCAATGGTTTGAAGGGTGCACGCTTACTCTCTTGACCTGTCATCGAAAGTGCACCCATGGTTCGCCCATGAAAACTATTGGTAAATGCGACTACTCGGGTACGTCCAGTTAAACGAGAAATCTTAAGAGCTGCTTCATTCGCTTCAGCCCCTGAGTTGCAAAAGAATGTTCGGGCGCTCTGGTCACCAACAAGGTCTTGTAACTCTTCAGCAAGAAGCAATCCTTGAGGATGGGCATAGAAATTACTTATATGGGTGAGTTGGTGTAACTGTTTGGTCACGGCATCGATGATTATCGGATGGGCATGTCCAAGAATGTTGGTAGCGATTCCTCCTAAGAAATCTAGATATTCCATACCCTTGGTATCCTGAACTTTGTTGCCGCGACCAGATACCAATGTCAAGGTTGGTGTGCCGTAGTTCGCCATGAAAACTTCATCCCAGTTCTTCATGCGGTAATTACCGTTCCCTGATCCATATTGATTGCGTCTAATAACGCATTGGGAACTCTGCCGTCGATGATTTGAGCGCTCTTTGCTCCCATTTTTATCGCATGTAAACAGGCAGCAATCTTAGGAATCATGCCGTCAGAAAGATTGGGCAACAGTGCTTGCGCTTCGTCATAAGTAATCTGTGCGACAAATGAATCCATGTTGGGCCAATCCCTCAACAATCCAGGGACATCCGTGAGAAAAATTGCTCGTTCCACCTGTAGCGCTCCAGCCAAAGCGCCGGCAGCCGAATCTGCATTTACGTTGTATGGAATTCCCTTTTTGTCAGCAGAAATAGGAGCGACTACTGGAATGAAGCCCTCTGCGAGTAGCGAGGTAATAATTTTCGTATTGATTGTGACAATCTCTCCGACTTGGCCGACATCAATCGTTTCTCCCGTGCCACTCTTGCTAAGTTTTTCCACGATGAACAACTGCGCGTCACGACCAGTAATACCCACAGCAGCACCCCCGGCTTGGATGAGCGAATTGGTCACATCGCGGAGAACTCGACCAGTGAGCACCGTCTCTACTACATCCATCATTTCGGGAGTCGTGACCCTTAAACCAGCAACAGTCTTGGTAGAGATTGATCGAGTTTTCAATTCTCTTTCAATTTGTGGCCCACCACCATGCACAACAACTACTTGCTCGCCATGTTCTACCAAATTCACGACATTTGCTGCGAAAGAGAGAGCTAGTTCTTCATTGACCATTGCATGACCGCCGTACTTAACAAGAATCATGATGAATAGGCCGAGTTCTCGTGGACGTACATAGTTGAAAGATCGTTTGTGAGGATTTCTGCTTCATGATTTCCGGCTTTGATATCAATCAGAATCTCAATTCTCTTATTTTTCATCGAGACCAATCGGCGATCTTCATGGGGTGCACAATTCTTGGCCACCATGACCCCATTGATACTCACATCGATTGTCATGGGGTCAAAAATTGCTGTAGAAGTTCCGACAGCGGCAAGTATTCGCCCCCAATTTGGATCTTCCCCGAATAATGCACACTTGAGAAGGTTATTCCGGGCACACGCCCTACTTACATCAAGAGCATCTATCTCCGATGCCGCATTGATAGTTTTAATCGCGATAACTTTGGTATGCCCCTCAGCATCGCCAATTAGCTGGTTAGCTAGCGACCGGCATACTTCGATGAGTCCTGAAAGCAACATAGAGTGCGTCAGAGTTGCACCCGCTCCGCTGGCCATGGCTATTACCGAATCATTAGTTGAGGTACAGCCATCAGAATCAATTCGGTCAAAGGTTAAAGCTGTTGCCTCATTGAGGGCCAACTGCAGGTCGCTCGCGTTTGTATCCGCATCTGTTGCGATGACGCAGAGCATCGTTGCCAGGGCCGGCGCTAACATACCCGCACCCTTAGCAATACCAACGAAGCAAACCCCATTTATTTCATGGGTGGCAATCTTGAAGTGTGAATCTGTTGTCATGATCGCTTCTGCTGCTGATTTCCAATTTTTCTCTGAAAGTGAAGTTTTAGCACTGTTCGCGCCATCGAAGATTTTGGCAAGGGGCAATCTTTCGCCAATCAAACCAGTGCTACATATCGCTACATCGCTAGCGGAAATTCCTAGAATCTGCGCTACGTATTCAGCGCTTCTATGGGTATCAACAAATCCTTCTGGACCTGTACAAGCGTTCGCACCGCCAGAGTTGAGCAGGACTGCATCAATTCGTCCATCAGCAATTACTTGCTTGCTCCAGATTACCGGGGCCGCCATAACTCTATTCTTCGTAAAGACAGCAGCACCGATTTTCTTATTTCCTACATTGACTATAAGCGCCAGATCCTTCGCTCCACTGCTCTTTATGCCAGCTGCGACTCCTGAAACTTCGAAACCCTTCGGAAATTTCATCGCACGCCTACTGTTGTAAGCCCTGTCGCTTCGTCAAATCCGAACATCAAATTGGCGTTTTGGATTGCTTGTCCAGCGGCACCCTTACCGAGATTGTCGATAGCGCTCACTATTGCCACTCTGCCAACATGCTCATCGACTGCTACTTGAATCGCAACAGAGTTGCTCCCAATGAGCGAATTTGTCTGTGGCCAAACCCCTTCCGGCAGCACATGGATAAATCTCTCTTTTTCATAGTGTGCGAGGAACATTTCGCGTATTTCCAGGGGTGATGAATTCTCGATTGGAATACTTATCGCAGCAAGGATTCCTCGCGGTAGCGGTGCAAGGAACGGTGTGAACGATAGAGCGATTTGACGTTGAGCAAATCCCTGAATGGCTTGCTCAATCTCAGGCGTATGTTGGTGTACCCCACCAACTTTGTATGCAGAGAGGGAGTTCATTACCTCGCTGCCAATAAGATTGATTTTTGCACTTCGACCAGCTCCAGTGGTCCCAGATGCAGCGGTGACCACGATGTCAGTAAGGTCCACTTTGTTCGCAAGTGAGACAAGTGGAGCAATCGCTAGGGAGATTGCGGTTGCATAACATCCTGGATTAGCAACTCGCTTCGCGCTCGCAATCTTAGTGCGAGCCCCTGGAAGTTCAGCAAGCCCATATTGCCAAGAGCCATGATGTTTGCCGCCGTAATATCTTTCCCACGCAGCAGCGGAGTTCAACCTAAAGTCAGCGCCAAGATCAACAATTTTCTTTCCTGCAAAAGATGACTCATGTTCATGGATTAATTTTCCCGATTCGCCATGGGGCAGCGCTAAGAAAATTAGATCCGCACTTACTACGTGTTCAACGGCGAATCTTTCGAAAGCGCCCCGATTAGTGGCAGGGAATTGGGGATGGATTGCGCTGATGGGCTCCCCTGCGTTGGAATGAGCGATCGCTTGATGAAGTGAGAGCTCCGGGTGGCTATCAATAAGGCGGAGTAATTCGCCCCCGCTATAGCCGCTGGCTCCAATAACCGTTACCTTCATTTGTGTAAATATACACTAGTTTGCAATTTTATGCACTACCCGCGGAGCCGCGCTCCCAAACTGGCGGCAGCGGCCACCGCCGAATCACGGAGCGTTCCCACCTCCTCTGCAGTCAAGGTTCGATCTGGAGCGCGGAAGGTGAGGGTAAATGCGTATGAGATTTCATCCTCTGCTAACGGTTTTCCTCTGTAGCGATCAAAGAGTTCAACCTTTTCTAGCATCGCACCTGCCCCCGAGTACAAGGCATTGATAACCGATGCGATTTCACAGGAGTGTGGCACCACGAGCGCGACATCTTGAATCGTAGGAACCATGTTTGAAAGCGGCTTCACTTGGGTAGGTCCAACTACTGGTAACGCACCAAAGTTGAGCATCAAAGCGCTGGACCGTTCCGGTAATCCATAATGAGCGATGATTCGAGGGTGAAGTTCGCCCACATGTGCCGCCGCAAAATCACCGACGCGTAACTCCGCGCATCTTCCCGGGTGCCAGGGGGTGAAATCGCTTCGGTGCACAGTTGCTTGATGCCCTGTTATTTCGATAATTTCTTGGGCAAGACCGATTGCATCATGCCAACCATACGAGCGCCCTTTACCTAACCAACTATCTCTCTGGGCCTCCCCCATCAACAGAATTCCCACTACAAGCATCTGGTGCGGAACACTTGCATACAACGCCGCAATCTCCTCTGGGGTAGGACGCTTCTCGGTTCCCACTGTCGGTGGCGGTGGAATGGTCTCTGGTGCGCGAAAGACGCTTCCTATCTCAAAAAGCGCCATCGATTTAACGCCTCGACCCATATTTCGGACTGCAGTGTCAATTAACCCAGGAACCATGTGGGGTCTAAGTAGCGGCTCTTTCTCCGAGATGGGGTTAGCGATTCGATAACTTCGAGCTCGCGCTCCGGTGAATCCCATGCGGTCTATCGTTTCCTGGCTGATAAAGGGGTAGTTCTGTACTTCGAGCAAGCCGCGATCGGCAAGATACTGAGCAATACGTCGAGCTCTTTTTTGAAGCGGAGTCAATCCGCGACTAATGGGTGAAGGTGGAAGTAGAGATGGAATCTTCTCGTACCCTTCGATTCGCGCTACCTCTTCCACCAAATCTGCTTTCATTGTTAAATCAGATCTCCATGAAGGTGGCGTCACCTGCCAGATCGGATTATTGGAATCGACCAGAGCGCCAATGTTCACCAACGCGCTCTTCACCACATCGTGTGAATAGTGTCCACCGATCAACTCACTCACATAATTGGGATCCAGGGAAATTGCGCTCGAAGGTGAAGGCGCACCATCACTCTTACCGCCTAGATAGCGACCACCAGCAAACTCGATCAGCAAGGCGATAGCTCGCGCTGATGCGAGAAGCGGCAGTTGCGGATCTACTCCTCGCTCAAAACGTCGCGATGCTTCGGTTGAAAGCTTATGTGCTCGAGCATTCTTTGCTACATCCATCGGGAAGAAGTGGGCTGCTTCGATAGTGATTGAACGTGTATCACTGGTGACTTCTGAATTGAGACCACCCATAGTTCCAGCTAATGCCAGAGCCCCATTCTCATCAGCTATCAACAAATCATTCTCGCCAAGAGGATGCTCTTGGCTATCGAGCGTGGTCAACGTTGAAGTTTTCCCGGCGCGACGAACTTTTAGATTTCCCGCGATTTTTGATTTATCAAAAGCATGTAGCGGTTGACCACACTCCAACATCACATAGTTAGTTACATCGACCGCAAGTGAGATCGATCTCATACCAGCCATCTGCAATCGACGCACCATGGCTAGCGGAGTTGGAGCAGTGACATCTATCCCTTCGATAGATCGAAGAACGATGAAATCCGCTCCTGCTTCCAATTGTGGAGTAGTTACCTCTGGATTCTGATTTAACGGAAGTTCTGGTGCCAAAGTGATGGGATCGGTAAATGGAAGATTGAATCCAAGGGCGAGTTCACGGGCTATCCCTCGAATTGACATCGCATATCCTCGATCAGGGTTTATTGCGATATCGAAAATGATGTCATTTAACATCAATAGTTCTATCGCGTCGCTACCTTTTGTTATTCCAGGTTGCTTTGGGTTAAGAACAATAATGCCGGTGTGGTCGTCACCCATCCCCAATTCCCGGGGGCTACAAATCATTCCATCGCTTCTCTTTCCATATGTTTGGCGAGCAGAGATAGCAAAATTTCCTGGGAGGACCGAACCCGGAAGCGCCAATACGACAAAATCTCCAACATTAAAATTCTGCGCGCCACAGATCACATAACGCTCCTCATGTGCCGCTACCTTTACATATCTGATGGACTTCTTCTGTCCCTCAACTTCTTCAATCTCCAACACTTGCGCAACTTGAATAGGACCGTAAATCTCGTTACGTAAATCTTGAACGCTTTCTACCTCAAAACCCAGGCTTACAAGTCTGTCGACGATGTTTTCGGCTGCCAACGAGGCTGGAAGTGGAACAAACTCGCGGACCCACGACAATGGAACCTTCATCGGCCAACTCCGAATTGCGCAGTGAACCGAACATCACCTTCGACGATTTCTCGCATATCAGAAATTCCGTGGCGGAACATCAGAGTTCGTTCGAGCCCCATTCCAAATGCAAAACCAGAGTATTCGTCGACATCAACCCCACACGCGATCAGAACTTTGGGGTTGACCATTCCACAACCGCCCCATTCGACCCAGCCCTCACCTTTACATGTCCGGCAATCATCCGATTCTCCGCGACAGACGAAGCAGCGAATATCTACCTCAGCGCTTGGTTCAGTGAAGGGAAAGAAAGAGGGGCGTAATCGTGTCGTAATCCCGTCACCGAACATAGTTGTCGCGAAGTGATCAAGAGTGCCTTTGAGGTGCGCCATTGTTATCTTTCGATCTACTACTAATCCCTCAACTTGATTGAAGACTGGGGTGTGTGTGGCATCCAATTCATCAGATCTGAAAGTCCGCCCTGGGCAGATTACATAAATCGGAGGTTTCCGATCGAGCATCGTTCGCACCTGCACTGGTGATGTGTGTGTTCGAAGGACCAACTTGCTGCTCAATGGTTCAATGAAGAATGTATCTTGCATGGTGCGAGCAGGATGATCAGCAGGGATATTGAGAGCATCAAAGTTGAGCCACTCTGATTCCAACTCTGGACCTTCTGCTACCTCATAACCTAATCCGATAAAAAGATCACAAATGTCATCTCGAAGAATGGTAAGGGGGTGCAACCCACCACGTTGGGAATTCCGGGTAGGTAGGGTTACATCAACTTGCTCTTCAACCAGAATTCGATTATCTCGCTCGGTTATCAAGAATTCTTCGCGCGTTCGGGCGAGAGTGGTAATTTCACTTTTTACCGAATTTATCTCTTGACCTCGGGCAGCACGATCTTTTGGGGCTAATTTTCCCAGTTCGCGATTGGCTAGGGCAATCGGCGACTTCTCCCCTAGATGCGCTAATCGAGCGCTCTTGAAGTCATCGAGATTTTTGGCCTGATCAAATGCCCTGTTGGCAGCAGAGATAAGTTCGCGCAGGTCCCCGGACACCGCATAATTCTAGCGAAGGTTTATGAATTGGCGTGGAAGAGGGTGATAGCCACCGCACTTGCCAGATTGAGGCTCTCTGCACTTGCGCGCATCGGAATCGACACGCTCTCATCTGCCAGACTGGCCAGTTCTTTACTCAATCCACGAGCCTCGTTGCCAAAGATCCAGAGCGCACCTTTTCCACTAAGTTCGGTCATTTTCCTACTTCCACCTCCATCGGTGGCGTAGATTTCGCGCCCTTTAGCGCGAGCTGTTTTCACTGCTGTGACCACGTCAATTTCGCGCAGAACTGGAATATGCCATAGTGAGCCAGCGGTGGCGCGAACTACTTTTGGTGAGAATGGATCGACACTACCCGGTGAGAGCAGTACTCCTGCGGAGCCAAGCGCATCTGCTGTTCTAATAATCGTTCCCAAGTTCCCGGGGTCATTGATTTCGAAGCAGTAGATAAGCGGGAGATCTGTATTAGCGAAGATATCATCTACTTTTTCCGCGTTCTTCTCCTCTTCAACCGAACATAGCGCAAGTACCCCTTGAGAGTGTTCAACGGTAGAGATCG
>SYAM01000099.1 GCA_005787645.1 Actinomycetota bacterium
GGCAACGAGAGGGGCGCCAACTTTTGCGGCGATCTTACGTGCCGAGACCTTGTCGCCCAGAGCGGCTATAGCCTGTGGTGGCGGGCCAATCCAGATCAAGCCAGCATCAAGTACCGCTTGAGCGAAGGCTGCATTCTCTGAGAGGAAGCCATAACCAGGGTGGATGGCATCAGCATGTGCAGCGCGAGCAATTGAGATTATCTTCGCAATATTTAGGTAGCTCTCACCAGCAGTAGCGCCGTCGAGCGAATACGCCTCATCACAGGCACGCACATGTTGAGAATTTCGATCTCCATGTGAGTAGATAGCAATAGGGGTAATCCCGTGATCACGCGCGGCGCGAGCAATTCGAATGGCAATTTCACCACGATTGGCGATTAAGACTCGTGAAATATGTGCCATGCTTACTTCGCCCTTACGGAGTGCCAGGGATAACCAAGTTTGCTAAACAATTCTCGTAAATGATTCATGCTCAAGCCTAGAACCCCGGAGGCGTCACCAGAGATATGAGAAATATATGGTGAACCAATTCCATCTAGGGATGCACCACCTGCCAGAGACAGGGGTTCTTCTGTAGCTACGTAAGAGCAAATCTCATCATCGGTGAGTTGGGCGAAAGAAATTTCCGTAGTGGAAAGCGCGCTAGCACTCTCTCCTGTAGATACATCGATAACTGTCTGTCCGGTATGTAACTTCCCCGATCGACCGCGATAATTTTGCCACCAAGAAATCGCCACTTCAGCCCTGCCTGGTTTAGCCATCGCGCGACCCTCAAATTCCAACGTCGAGTCCGCTCCAATAACTAGAACATTCCTTCCAGTGTTCATGGAAGCAACAGCTCGCGCTTTCGCAGTGGCAAGTGCAATGACCAGTTCACTTGGCGAAAGTGCAGCAAATTCCCCCGCTTCTTCATCTATTCCGCTCACGACAACAGAGTGAGGAATCTTCGCATCGCTGAGCAACTTGGTCCGGGCAGTAGAGGCTGAAGCAAGGATTATCTCCATGATTAGGCGCGCTCGGAACTTTCTCGTTCTATAGGAGCGCGCAAAATGGGTTTGCCGTACTCACCATGACTTCTATTAGATAAAGCGCTCTGTGAGGAGTGCAATATGAGTGCTTGTTCAATCGCTCTAATTTCTAAATCGCTACCAGCACCCTTGAGGATTTTAATCACAGTGGAATGTTCCCGTGTTTGCGAGGAGGGAGCTCTACCCGCTTATTACGAAGAGCCCGAAAGGCTCGGGCAATATTCAAACGAGTTTGGGCGGGCTCGATGACTGCATCAATGAAGCCACGCTCAGCGGCTAGGTATGGGTTAGCAAGGGTGTCGTCGTATTCGGTCATCAAATTCTTTCGGAGCGTTTCTACATCCTCTGCGGCTGCAAGTTCTCGGCGGTATAGGAGATTGACCGCACCTTGCGCTCCCATTACTGCAATTTGAGCAGTAGGCCATGCAAAATTAATGTCAGCACCAAGATGCTTTGAGCCCATAACATCGTAAGCGCCACCATAAGCCTTCCGAGTGATTAGAGTAACTAAAGGAACAGTTGCCTCACCATATGCGTAAAGAAGTTTTGCACCTCTACGAATAATTCCATTCCACTCTTGATCAGTTCCCGGCAAGAATCCAGGTACATCTACGAGAGTGAGAATGGGAACGTTAAAGGCATCACACGTACGGACAAAACGAGCTGCTTTCTCGCTCGCATCGATATCTAAGGTCCCTGCTAGTTGCAGAGGTTGATTTGCAACCACGCCAATTGCATGTCCCTCAATTCGTCCGAATCCAATGACGATATTTGGGGCGAAAGACTCTTGAATCTCTAAGAATTCACCCTCGTCTAGGATCGCCTTAATGACGTTCTTCATGTCATATGGCTGATTGGGGCTATCAGGGATGATGGAGTTGAGCGCTAAGTCTGCACTGTGAATTTCGTTTTTGCTCACAATGGGAAAAACTGGCGCTCGATCTCGATTGTTACTTGGTAAGAATGCCAAGAGGTTCTTCACATAATCGATTGCATCTAATTCGTTTGCCGCGTGATAGTGCGAGTTTCCTGTTTTGGTGTTGTGAGTACGAGCACCACCAAGTTCTTCCATTGCAACATCAGCGCCAGTTACTGCCTTAATTACCTCGGGTCCTGTGATGAACATATGTGATGTGCCTTCGACCATGATGGTGAAATCTGTCATTGCAGGCGAATAAACCGCACCACCTGCGCATGGACCTAAGATGAGTGAAATCTGAGGGATAACTCCCGACATCCGCGCATTACGTCTAAAAATCTCGCCATAAAGACCGAGTGAGACGACACCTTCTTGAATTCGTGCTCCACCAGAATCATTGATACCCACCAGGGGAATTCCCGCTTTGAGTGCAAAGTCCATGACTTTGAGAATTTTTCCGCCGAACACTTCGCCAAGACTGCCGCCCATCACGGTGAAATCCTGAGAGAAGAGCGCAATCTGTCTGCCATCGACAGTCCCATAGCCGGTGACAACGCCATCGCCGTAGGGGCGCTCTTTTTCCATCCCGAAGGCGGTAGAGCGATGGCGAGCAAGTTCATCGAACTCCGTAAATGAACCAGGATCAACGAGCGCAGCAATCCGCTCGCGGGCGGTCATTTTTCCTTTGGCATGCTGTTTCTCAATCGCGCGTTGCGAACCTGCGTGGGTCGCCTCATCAAGGCGAGAACGCAAATCATCGATCTTGCCTGCAGTGGTATGAATATCACCGCTCATAGCCGTACCGTACCCCTCGTGGAACCTCTGGATGTAGCAGAAATCATCTCAGCACTTGACTCGGGTTACTGGCGAGTACACCATTTTAATTCAATAGATTCTACGCAGCGCGCATTGGTATCCGAGTTAACTGCTGGTAGGGCAAGCGTCGGTGAGGTGTATCTCACCGAGTTCCAGAGCGCAGGACGTGGCCGCGCAGGCAGGAGATTCGAATCGGAAGCTGGCCAAGGCGTGCTGCTATCTGCCGCGCTTTCGCCTGTTGGCCAACCCGAGAACCGCTGGGGTTGGATTCCGTTGATTGTTGGCGTTGCCGCATGTTCTGCGATTATGAAAATTACTGGGGTCCACACAAATCTAAAGTGGCCTAATGATGTGATGATTGATGATAAGAAAGTTGGCGGAATCATCGCTGAAAAAGTCAGTGACCATGTAGTGATTGGGATTGGGATAAATTGCCTTCAGAATCAATCGAATTTGCCGGCAGAGAACTCAACGTCACTGACCATTCATTCCAGTGAAAAAGTAAGTCGAGAACTTCTTGTCATAAATTTCCTCACAGAGTTAGCAAGATCCATCATGGAATGGCAAATCAAACCATTTCCCATCGAGAATAGGTATCGACAACTTAGTTCCACTCTAGAAGAAGAAGTCAAACTCTCCCTTCCTGACGGGAGCGAGGTTTTAGGTCGTGCGGCTGCAATCTCTGGTAGTGGCTCCTTGATCCTTGCTGATGGACAAGAGTTCGTCGCAGCTGATGTCACCCATCTTCGCGTGAAGTAAGTAGGCTCTCCCTCATGGTTAATGGTTCAC
>SYAM01000018.1 GCA_005787645.1 Actinomycetota bacterium
CCAAATTCATCTTTCTTAGCGCGTAGAGTGAGGAGCGCTGCAATCAAATAACCAAGAGCCGCGACCATTACCAATAGGGAATCAGCCTGATCGGAATCTGCCACTGAATTGAAGATTTGGCGGAGACCAACTCCGACCCCTCCTCCAAGGACGATTGCAATGGTGCCGCCAGTGACGCTCAATGCATTGGCACTAATCAAACTCTCGGGGCTAACTAAACGAGGAGTAGCCGCAGATAGTCCGGCAAGAATAAGTCGATTGATTCCAAAGGAAATCAGAACGGTAAATGTGAGAAGAATTCCCGTATTGCCAAGGAGTAAGACGCAAGCAACAAATATTAAGACCAGAGCGCGCAAATTGTTAGCAAAAAAGAGAATCTGCCTTCTCGAAAACTTATCTAATACGGTGCCAACAATTGGTCCGATGAGCGAATACGGAAGTAAAACTACGGCAAATGCGATGGCGGCTCCTTGTGCACTTGCAGCACGTTCCGGAGAGAAGAGCAAGAAAGCGGCGAGCGCGCTCTGATAAAGACCGTCTGTACCTTGGCCCATCCAGCGCACGGCGATCAATCGCCAGAAACGACCAAAATGTGGCAAGGACATGTCCGAAAGCCTAGGGCCTTTTTTCCGATTACCCTTATCCCATGTGGTCGAAACGTTCGATAATCGATTATTCCTTGCAGAAGCGGGCCACGATATTTAATTTCTTGAAATACGCCTTTCACGGCACCACAAGTGATCCGACAGATGCCGACCCATATCTTTTCAAAGCCGCGAAGTTCCATGGTGAAGAGACAGAGCGAGATTGTCCGCTCTGCAGGAGAGAGAAATTAGTGGAGCTCAATTACATTTTTGGCGATGAACTCGGCCAATACTCAGGTCGCTTGAAATCAAGTAAAGAATTAGAGGAACTTGAGAATGAGCATGGCGAATTCCGTGTCTATGTCGTCGAAATTTGCCAACGGTGTCGCTGGAATCATCTCCATACCTCATATTTATTGGGTGACGGGCGTACGCGAAAGCCGCCTCGACGAGTGCGAACCCTTGAGGATGAGGATTTTGCTCGTTAATTAGTAACCTACTCTCATGGCAAATCAACGATCAGGGCGAAAAGTCTCGCGAAAGCGCTTGGCGCTCCGTTGGGCCCTCTTCATGGGCGGCCTTGGTTTCTTTGCTGGATCTGTCTTGTTGGTCTTCTCATATTTCACGGTACAAATACCTGACCCAAATGCTTATGTGACAAGTCAAGCGACGATTCTGACTTATGACGATGGGAGCGAATTTGCGCGAATAGGAGCGCAAAATCGAACGAGCGTTCCTCTAGGCAAGATTCCTCTTGATCTGCGCCATGCTGTTCTTGCGGCCGAGAATCGTAACTTTTATAGAGAACATGCAATTAGTCCGACAGGAATCATCAGAGCACTGTTTAATATGGCGCGAGGCGGAAGCGTACAAGGTGGTTCTACTATCACGCAGCAATATGCGAAAACAGCTTTCCTTACTCCAGATCAAACAATCAAGAGAAAAATTCGTGAATTGATCATAGCAATCAAGCTTGAGAACATAATGACTAAAGATGAGATTCTTGAAAACTATCTCAACACCATTTATTTTGGTCGTGGCGCTTACGGTGTCGAAACTGCATCACAAGTATATTTTGGTAAGAGCGTTCGAGATTTAAGTCTCCGTCAATCTGCAGTGCTTGCATCAGTATTACGGTCACCTGGTTATTACGATCCAGGCTTGCGCGAAGGAAACGCTGAGCGCTTGGCAGCCCGTTACCGCTACACCATTCGTGGAATGGTCTCTGCTGGTTGGGGCGACAAGAAGTTATTGGAGAACCTCGAGATGCCAAAAGTTCTCTCTCGATCAAAGACTGGAATTCTGGCTGGCCCGAAGGGTTATTTAGTTTCTTCAGTGCAAAAGGAGCTTAATAAACTTGGATTCTCTGATGAGAAGTTAATGGTCGGTGGCCTCCGGGTAATGACGACGCTCAATAGAAAAGCTCAAGAATCAGCGGTGCTCGCTGTTGAAAAAGAAGGTCCAAAACAGGCACCAGATGATCTGCATATTGGTCTTGCTGCAGTGCGTCCCGGCACTGGAGCAATTCTTGCGATGTATGGTGGAAAAGATTATGTGGAACGGCAATTGAATAATGCCACTCAGGGAATTACTCAAGCAGGATCTAGTTTCAAACCATTTGCCTTAATTGCTGCATTGGAGGCGGGAATATCTATCGATACCGTCTGGGATGGAAGTTCCCCTCAGATTTTTGATGACAACGGCAAGCCGTATGAAGTTGCTAATTATGGGAAGAAAACATTTAAGAACCTCACCTTATTAGAAGCAACAGAAAAATCAGTAAATACTATTTATGTCCCGCTAGGTATTGCAGTTGGTCCTGAAAAAGTAATCGACGTTGCACGACGTGCTGGAATTCCAGCAGAGGTAGAGATGGTGCCAACCCCTTCTGTGGTCTTGGGTGTTGCGAGTCCGCGTGTCATAGATGTCGCAAATGCCTATGCCACATTTGCTGCTGAAGGAGTGTATGCAAAACCTTTCTTGGTTGTTGAGGTAATCAATCGAAACGGTGGCGTGCTTTACAAAGCAAAGCCACAAGGCCAAGAGGTATTCTCGAAAGAGGTAATGGCAGATCTCACCTACTCACTTGCAAGCGTTGTAAAATTTGGATCGGGATTTGCCGCAAAGAAGTTAGGACGTCCAGCGGCGGGAAAGACTGGAACGAGTCAAGAGAATAGCTCGGCATGGTGGAATGGATACACCCCACAGATTGCTGCATCAGTTGCCTTTTATCGCGATGATGCGACTGAATCCTTACGTGGTATTGGAGGAATGCGCACCCTTACTGGTGGTTCTTTCCCTGCTCGGATCTGGACTGAGTTTATGAAAGGTGCGTTGAAAGGGGAATCTGAATTAGATTTCCCGGAGCCAGTCTTTATTGGTGAAGATGCGCTCGCCGATGGCTCTGTTTATAACATCATTCCCACGCCTCCTGGTTTCGAAGATGTCGAGGTCCCTGCGCCACTACCAACCGCGAGCACCTCTGCCTCACCCGCTCCAACTAAATCTGGCAATTAATGCGAACGCGCTCATTTTCCTGGAGCGTACTTTTCATTGCCACACTTGCACTTGCAGCCAGCTACCTAAAATTCTCTCGATGCATTTCCGGGGGATGGCTTACACCCGATGTCTATCTGCGAGGTTGCTATACCGATTTGACTCCGCTCTATGAAGCGCGTGGATTCTCCACTGATATATGGCCATATGCCTCTGGAGCAGGTTCATTGGAGTATCCAATTCTCTCAGGACTTGGGATTTGGCTCATCTCACTTTTGACTAAGGATGGATCCGGAGGCTTACTGGAATTCTTTCGATGGAATGTGTTCGCACTCTCTTGCGCTTACGTGATAGTCGTTTTCCAATTATCGAAATTGGATCGTAAAAACGGATTTCTTTTAACGCTTGCGCCAGCTGTAATTTCAGCGCTATTCATCAATTGGGATTTATGGGCTCTCGCGCCGTTAGTCCTTTCACTGATATTTGTAGGGCAAGGTCGTTATGCGGCAGCCGGTTTTCTGCTCTCAATCAGCATCTTTTTTAAGTTCTTCCCAGTTATTTACATTCTTCCCGCAGTACTTTTTCTTGCTCACAATCGATTTGCACAAAGGCAATTTCTCAAAGGGCTATTGATCTCTGCGATAGGAATCAATATTCCTCTCATGGTTGTGCAATTCGATGGCTGGCTCAAGTTCTATCGCTTCAATTATGAGCGAGGGGTAGATTTCGGCTCGATTTGGTATTTGATATCCATGCAGGGATCATGGTTGTATCATCTCAATTGGTTCGCTGTTCCTATCATTGCTGCGCTATTAATAGGATGCTCTTACCGATATCGAGAGAATCTATTGGGGAATATCTTCTTAGTATCAGTCATTTGCTTCACCTTAAATAAGGTTTACTCACCACAGTATGTGATTTGGTTGACGGTAGTGGCGATACTGTACTTTCCAAAAACTAGAATCTTTCTCGGATTGTTCGCACTTTGGCAGGGCGGGGAACTCATCTATCAATTTGGTATTTGGCGCCACATTCTCACTGTCCTAGGCGAGGGTGGTGGAATCGCCAATAGCACTTACATATCTATAACAATCTTTCGAATCACGACATTATTGGTACTTGCTGGATATGCGATCTATCTACTCGAAAACAATCTCATCAAAAGTCGTAATAGTGAATCGAACGTTTAAACCGATCTCCTCACCAATCTCTGGAGCGCTATCGCCTTTGAGGAAGAGGAGCGAATTGTGCATGTGAGGAGCCTCTACTAGGGCTAGTGATTTACCGTTCCAGATGTAAGGGCTGGGGTTCCATCCAAAGAATCGAAGTATTGATTTAACCAATGACTTCACATCTCGTGCCGGTGCTTCTAAACCAACTCCTAGGCTGGTGCCTCCTGAGGCAACAATGAGCCAACCGGCACCTGGTGCGCTCTGGCGGTATCCAACCCGCTCGCCAGCGGCAATTCGGTGTCGATCTACCACCGTCGCATTCGCAGTGAGACTAGTTCGCGCCCCTAGCCATAGATCCGTACCTACTCTGACTCGCCAACGAATTTCCGGCCTCTGCTTCTTCAGTGCAATTAAATCCTCTGAACTTACGTGGGATATCCAAATAGAGTTTTGGTATTGATTCGGCGAGATTCCAAGGCGGCTGAGCTCATTTAGTTCTTTATTTATCCATGTGGTTACTGAACTCTTCTGATCAATTGGGAGATGAATCGCAAGCCCTTCACATGTTCCAGTTGAGGTGAATTTCGTGATTGCATGAGCGATATCAGTTGGTAGGTAACCATGCCGTTTCATGGGGGAGAGCATTTCGATAACGAAACGCTTGGGATTTTGCTCTAAGAACTGTTCTGAGTTAGGGGCAATCGTATGAATTACCCATGCTTCCTCAAGACTTTGGTGTGGCGCAAGCAGTAAGACATCTCCTTGAAATTGGGAGCGAATCACCGCCGCTTCATCGACGCTATAGCATGCAACACATTCTGCTTGAAAAGATGAGGCTTCACGGGCAAGTGTAGGAATCCCAAATCCGTAACCATTTCCCTTTATTACTGGGATGAGATCACCTTGATGGCGCGCAACATAGTGAGAGATGTGGTGACGCCAACGTTCGCCATCTACATGAAGAGTCAGACCGCTCATGGAGTTATCTTCTCACCGTCTATTCAGATATGCACGAAAGGCCCTATAGAGCAGGGGATTAATGGAGTAATCCCACTCCCCCATCACTTCAACCGCATGCCCACCAACACCGACCTTGAATTGGAGTAGCCCAACATGGGGATTCTCTTTGTCAAGTGTCGCAGTGATTCCGCGTAAGTCATATGTATGTGCGCTTTTTTGAAGTGATCTTTCCATCATTGCCCACTGAATCGCGTTACTTGGCCGAACCTCGCGACCTTCGGCGCTAGATGCACCATAGAGATACCAAGAATGAAACCCAAATTCGATATAAATAGATGCAGCTATTACGCTGCCATTCCATTCTGCGAGGAATAATACGAGTTCTGGCTCACTACTATCTTGATTAAATGCATCCCACATTTGCTGGAAATAGGAGAGTGGACGAGGAGTGAATGTATCTCGAGCGGCTGTCTCAATATAAATATGATGAAATTCACCAAGGTCATCTCGAGTACCTATTCGAACACGAACTCCTTCATTCTCGCTCTTTTTGATATTCCTTCGCCACAGTTGATTGAACCCAGCAAGTAATTCATCTCGTGATTTATCTTTTATTGGGAGTTGATACAGGAACCGTGGTTGCCCAGCCCCAAAACCTTCTGGATCATCGCTACTCAATTGAAAGCCAACTTTAAGTAGAACATCCTGCAAATTTCTCGCAACCGGATTGATAAAAGAGGGCGTGATCTGATTGAGCGATGTGGCGCTCTCGTCGGCGAGCGCACTCTTAACGAGATCTGATTCCCAGCGCGATTTGATGATCATGGGTCCAATGCGAAGTGCAAAGGCCCCTTGCTCTCTGGCATATTCAGTGAGAAGTGGGAGTGCGCTCTCGTACTTATCAGCGGCAAGTGTCGGACCCTCAGGTATGTAGAAGAAGTACTTATTTATTTTCGGCGCCTTCCGAGCAAGAATCAGGGCGGCGCCGATGAGCTCCTCTTTCGCAGAACCTTCAAAGAATCCGATGGAGTGATAACGCCAGGCCCCCTTCTTCACCTCACCCCATGCTGGGGATTGGAGGAAGGAGGGGTCGAGATCGCTCCTATATATAAGGAATGCCTGGTGCTCCGCGCTTGAAATTTGGCGAATCTCCACAGGGGGAGCCTACGGCCCTGCCCCGGGATTTCGCCCGTGTCGCTGGGGGGCGATAGATTATGCCCAACGCAATAACCCTCCTGCTACGGAACGACCGTAGCCGTTTAGTCCAGAGGAGGTGGGGATTATGCGACGTTACGAAATGATGGTCATCCTCGACCCAGATCTTGAGGAACGGACCGTTGCTCCTTCACTAGAGACATATCTCAAAATCATCAAGGATTCTGGTGGTTCAGTAGATCGTCTCGATATTTGGGGTCGCCGCCGAATGGCATTCGAGATTGCAAAGAAGCCCGAGGGCATCTATGCAGTCGTCGATATGAAATGCGAACCGGCAGCAATCAAAGAGTTGGATCGCCAACTCAATCTCAACGAAGCAGTGCTTCGCACAAAAGTAATCCGTCCCGGAAAATAGCTAGTAAGTAAATCCACTACGAGTAGATAGAGAAGAAGGTATACAGATGGCTGCTGGAGATACAGTAATTACCATCATCGGCAATTTAGTTGACGATCCAGAATTGCGCTTTACACCAAATGGTGCAGCGGTTGCCAAGTTTCGCATCGCTTCAACACCGCGTTACCTCGATAAGGCAACGAATGAATGGAAAGATGGAGATTCGCTCTATCTCTCCTGCAATGTTTGGCGTCAAGCAGCTGAAAATGTTGCCGAAACACTTACCCGTGGAATGCGAGTTATCGTCCAAGGACGTTTGAAGCAACGCTCTTATGAGACAAAAGAGGGCGAGAAGCGCACTGTCTATGAGATTGAGGTCGACGAAGTCGGTCCATCGCTAAGAAATGCAACTGCCAAGGTTTCAAAGACCAACCGAACTGGCGCTGGTTCATCTAGTCCAGCTGGTGGCGCAAGTGCCGGCGGCAACGATGACCCTTGGGCCGCATCCGGCTCCTGGGGTTCACCAGTCGGCGCTAACGACGAACCTCCGTTCTAAAACCAAATATCAGATATTTATAAGGAGAGATAACAATGGGATCCAAAGAGAAAAAGGGAAAGGCCCCTCGAGGCAAAGCTGCGGCGCAGCTCAAGCCATTTAAGAAGAAGCCAAATCCCCTCGACAAACTTGATTACATCGATTACAAAGATACAAATCTGCTCCGTCGCTTTATCTCAGATCGCGGCAAGATTCGTTCCCGCCGCATCACGGGAGTAAGTGTCCAACAGCAGCGCGAATTGGCACGTGCCATTAAGAATGCACGTGAGATGGCGCTTCTTCCCTACACTTCGACGGCTCGCTAAGGGAGAGTGACAGTATGAAACTCATCCTTACTCAAGAGGTAGCTGGCCTTGGACATCCTGGAGATGTCGTCACGGTCAAAGATGGCTTTGGCCGTAATTTCCTCATCCCACGTGGCAAGGCAATTGCTTGGTCACTTGGCGGCGAGAAGCAGATCACCTCAATCCGCCGGGCTCGTAAGGCACGTGAAATCCGCGATGTCGAACATGCTCGTGAGATCAAGGCATCGTTGGAAGGCGCTGGCATCACATTGGGCGCAAAGGTAGGTAGCGCAGGTCGCCTCTTTGGTTCAGTGACGGAGAAAGATATTGCGCTCGCCGTGAAGGCAGCGACTGGTGTTGAACTTGATCGCCACCGCATCAAGACCAATGGCCACATCAAGAGCCTTGGTCGCCATGTCGTGAAGATCTCGCTTGCATCAAATGTCTCGGCAAATGTTGCAGTAGAGGTAGTTCCTGCCTAAGGGTTAACAATTCGATTGCGGCCCTCGAGTTTTCTCGGGGGCCGTTTTCTGTTCACTAGGTGAGATGGCGATTTTTTTCTCTCTCCACATGCGACGGTGGCTATTTCTGCCGGTAGTTCCGTGTTTGGTTCGGGTTCTCCCCATCCCATCCACAGGTCATCAACAGCAAAGGCGCCCTTTCCCACATCCCCTCCAACACCTAACCCCACACCCTCACTGGCGATGTCACCGGGTACTTCTATAGTCGCGTCTAGTAAAGAAGAAGATCGACCATGTTCTCGGAGGTGCACGATGTCAGTTGCTGAACTTCCGCAACGTGGTGATGGTTTTGAACGCGTTCCACCTAATGACACTGTTGCAGAACAAGGCGTTCTTGGCGGCATGTTGCTTAGCAAAGATGCAATTGCTGATGTTGTCGAAACACTTCGAGGAAATGATTTCTATCGCCCCGCTCATCAAACAATCTTTGAGACGATTCTTGATCTCTATGGCCGAGGCGAACCTGTCGATGCAGTCACGGTCTCCGCTGAATTGACCCGTAATGGTGATCTCACCAGAGTTGGTGGCGCACCTTACTTACATACGCTCATCGCCTCAGTTCCTACCGCTGCAAATGCTGGTTACTATGGAAAAATTGTTCGTGAACGTGCAATCCTTCGCCGTCTTGTCGAAGCGGGAACGAAGATTGTTCAAATTGGTTATGCGAGCGAAGGTGATGTCGACGATGCAGTCGATGTTGCTCAGGCCGAGGTATACGCGGTCACCGAACGGCGGGTAAGCGAGGATTATCAGCAACTTAATACGCTCCTTCCGGGAACACTCGATGAGATTGAGGCAATTGGTGCGCGCGATGGGCAGCTCACCGGAGTGCCAACGGGTTTTAAGGATCTTGATGAGTTAACGAATGGTTTACACCCGGGGAATATGGTCGTTCTTGCCGCTCGTCCAGCGCTCGGTAAATCCACCCTTGGCCTTGATCTTGCTCGTAATGCATCGATTAAACACAATCTCACCTCGGTGATCTTCTCGCTAGAAATGGGTAAGAGCGAGATCACTATGCGCATGCTCTCTGCTGAGGCTCGAGTCCCTCTCCAAAATATGCGCTCAGGAAATGTCAGCGACGATGAGTGGACTCGCCTTGCCCGTCGCGTAGGCGATATCTCCAATGCGCCACTTTTTATCGATGATTCACCCAACCTCAACATCATGGAGATTCGCGCAAAGGCCCGTCGCCTCAAGCAGCGCCATAACCTCAAATTAGTCATCATCGACTACCTACAGTTGATGACAAGTGGAAAACGTGTAGAGAATCGCCAGCAAGAGGTTTCCGAATTTTCTCGTCAATTAAAACTTCTTGCGAAGGAGCTCGATTGCCCTGTCGTAGCTATCTCGCAACTCAACCGTTCTCCAGAGCAACGCTCTGATAAACGACCAATGCTCTCTGATCTTCGTGAGTCTGGTTCTATCGAACAGGATGCCGATATGGTCATCTTGCTCCATCGCGAAGATGTCTATGAGCGTGATTCTCCTCGTCAAGGCGAGGCAGATCTCATTGTCGCAAAACACCGTAATGGTCCAACGAAAACAGTGACAATCGCCTTCCAGGGCCATTTCTCGCGCTTTGTTGATATGGCGCAACAACTGTAAGTAAGTGCTTCTAGATTTCTATTCGTGCGCTCCTTGACGTGCGCGTTCGGTCAAATAGATTCCAACCAAAACGGTTGCTCCGCCGAGAATTTGAAGTGGTGTGAGCGCTTCACTGAGAACGAGCCAGGCAATTCCGCCAGCAATCACAGGCTCCAACATCGCAATGACGCTAGCCTGTGAAGCAGGGATTTTTTTCATGCCATATGTAATGAAAAGGTAAGGCAAGATGGAGCCGAAGATAACTAGAATGGCAATTAACTGCCAGCCGATGATGTAATTGCCAGGACTTAATTCTTCTAATGAAAGTTGAGCGCTGAAGATTTCGGTGGGAAAACTCCATAGAGGCTGCACAATTGCCAGCGATAGCGCGGCAAATCCGAAGACATAAACCAGCAGGCTGAGGCCATCTCGGATCTTGACCGTTGCCTCTAATCGCAAGAAGTAATAGGCGAGAAAGAGCGCATCGATAAATGCAGCAATAACACCGAGCCCGTCGAGTTTGAGTCCACTCCAAATCTCAGTTACTAGCAGGAGCCCAGCGAGAGCCGTGCCGATACCCCACCACATCATCGGTTTGACGATCTGATGGCGAAAGAAGCGGATGAATAATGCGATCCAGATAGGGGCGGTGAACTCGATAACCAGCGTGATACTCACGGGCATTCGAGTAACTGCAAAGAAGTAGAAGGCTTGAACGCCAGCAATCCCGAAAAGCCCCATCATGAAGAGGTTGGGTAGCTCCTTTCGAGTGACTCGGAGCGCTTGCCGATTGGTGATGAGCAAGAAGATCAAGAGAGCAAAAAAGACTCCGATTATGCGAATCTGGGTGAGGCGAACTGGGCTGATTCCCCCGGCAATAATTAGTTTGGCGATTACCCCGGTAGTGGCGAAGAAGAAAGAGCTTGAAACGACGAGTATCTCACCAGTGAATCTGCGCACCGGGTGAGTGTACTAGAAAGCGTTTTCTGGAAGTTCCATCACTGAATTATCGGTCTTTTCGATAATCGCACGATCTACTGCAATATGCGGCAAAACTGTCTCGACATAGAACTTTGCCGCTGCAATCTTTCCTTGATAGAACGGCTTATCCTTCTCGCTCGCTGATGCTAACTTCTCAACCGCGACATCTGCTTGGCGGATCAGTAGCCACGCACAAATGATGTCACCCACGTTCATCAACAAACGACTGGTGTTCAGACCTACTTTGTAGATTTCTTTTGCATCTTCTTGTGAGGCCATTGCGACACCAACCATGGCGCCTATAGAAGTGTTTACCTCATTGAGTGCAGCGCCAAGCTGAACTTTGAGCTCTGCATGGGTGCCACCCGAGGCAGCGACCGCACCAATCTCTTTTCCAATCTTACGAATTGCCTTACCACCATCTTTGACGATTTTGCGGAAGAAGAAATCGAGACCTTGGATTGCGGTGGTGCCTTCATACAAAGTGTCGATCTTGGCATCACGAACATACTGCTCGAGCGGCCAGTCTTGAGTGAAGCCGGAACCACCGAAAGTTTGTAGTGATTCAGTTCCAAGTAGGGTCCACGATCTTTCGCTGCCATAACCTTTTACAATCGGGAGTAGAAGATCGTTGAGCGCCTCTAATTCTGCAAGTTTTGTTGGATCTTCGCCCGAAGTTTGCTTGATGACTATTTCATCTTGAATTGATGCGGTATAGAGCACGAGCGCACGCATCGCCTCGGCATAGGCCTTTTGAACCATGAGCGAACGACGGACATCGGGGTGATTGATGATGGTGACGCGCGGGCTTGACTTATCGGCCGCTTTTGTTAAATCAGGGCCCTGGACGCGGGTTTTTGCGTAGGCGAGGGCTTGCAAGTAGCCGGCGCTCAAGGTGGCGATTGCTTTGGTGCCAACCATCATCCGCGCATATTCAATTACTTTGAACATCTGTGCAATGCCTTCATGAACATCACCGAGCAAGTAACCTACGGCAGGTTCCTTCTCACCTAGGTTCATCTCGCATGTAGATGAGACATTGAGCCCCATCTTATGTTCGATTTTTGTGACATAGACACCATTGCGTTTGCCGACTTCGCCTGTTTTATGGTCGAACATGAATTTTGGAATCAAGAAGAGTGAGAGACCTTTGGTTCCTGGTCCGCCACCTTCTCGACGAGCGAGAACATAGTGAATGATGTTCTCGGTTAAGTCGCTATCACCTGAAGTAATGAAGCGCTTGGTGCCAGTGATCTGCCAGGTACCATCACCCTGATCGACTGCTTTGGTACGGCCAGTTCCGACATCGCTACCAGCATCTGGTTCAGTAAGCATCATCGTTGCGCCCCACTCACGTTCAATCATGAGACGGGCGATGTTCTTGTCGCGCTCAGTGCCGAGCAAATGAGCAACATGAGCGAATGCGGTTCCGGATGCATAGATATGTATCGATGGGTTAGAACCGAGGATCATCTCGGCAATGGCCCAACGCAGTGATGGTGGAATTACTGTGCCACCTAAATCTGCAGGAGCATCGATACGCCACCACTCGCCATCCATATATGCGCGGTATGACTTTTTAAATGACTCAGGAAGTTTTGCATCGCCAGTTGCAGGGTTGAAATCCACTCCAAGGCGATCGCTTTCAACAAACGATGCAGCAAGGTCCACTTCGGATAAACGCTTGACCTCTTCGAGCATGCCCATCGCGGTAGCGCGGTCGACCTCGGCAAAGGGACCCTTCTCCAAAATTTCATCCCGCTTGAGCAGGTCAAAGAGAGTGAACTCGATATCGCGAAGGTTGGCTATGTAGTGGGTCATACCCTGATATTACCCGTCAGTAACATAGCCCGCCAGCCGAAAGCCCCTACTCAGGAACTGTTAAGGAGGGTGCTCTACATTGGGGGAATGGAACTTTGGATCGCTCTGGGTGCTGCGGCACTACTCATCTTCTTTCTCATCAGCCAATACAACAAACTCATCCGCCTTAACGTGGCCGTTGATGAGGCCTGGGCCCAAATAGAGGTCCAGTTGCAGCGCCGCTCTGACTTGATTCCGAATCTGGTCGAGACCGTTAAAGGTTATGCAAGCCATGAGAGCGCAACTTTTGAAAAAGTGGTTCAAGCACGCGCCGCAGCAACCTCTGCTACCGCGGTGCCTGATGTGGCCGCCGCTGATGGCATGTTGACGCAGGCCCTGCGTGGGTTGTTAGCAGTTGCTGAGAACTATCCCGATCTCAAAGCCTCGGCCAATTTCCTCTCACTTCAAGAAGAGTTGGCAACAACGGAAAATAAAGTTGGCTTTGCACGTCAGTTCTATAACGACAATGTTCGTTCGCTTAATATCGCTATCAAAACTGTCCCTTCAAGTTTCTTCGTAGGTTTTGCTAAAGTGAGTGAACGCGAGTTCTATGAAGTTGATGATCCACAAGCGCGCAACGTGCCAAAGGTGCAATTCTAGAAATCTATGAGTAATTTCCGCTCGCTGCAAAGATCAAATAAAAGAAAAACAATCTTTCTTCTCCTCTCCTTTGCATTCCTCATGTGGTTAGTGGCTTTTGCTGCGGTCTCATATTTTGGCGGTAGTGGCGCAGCTATTGTGCCAATAGCCGTTGGTTTTTCACTGCTTACAACTTGGTGGTCCTATTACTCATCAGACAAATTGGTAATTCGTATGACTGGTGCGCAAGTTTTACAAGAGAGCGATAACCCAAAACTTTTTGGTCTAGTTCAAGAAGTTTGTTTAGCTAGTGGATTACCAATGCCAAAAGTTGCAGTAGTCACTGATGAGGCGCCTAATGCTTTTGCGACTGGGCGTAATCCTGAGCATGCGCTGATTGCTTTCACCACTGGAATCCTTGATGTTATGGATCGCGATGAACTTCAAGGTGTAGTCGCACACGAGATGGCGCACGTTGCCAACAGAGATACGTTGGTATCAGCTGTTGCGGCAACGACTGCGGGTGCAATCGCGATTGTGAGCGATATGTTGATCCGAATGATGTGGTTTGGTGGTCGTCGTGATCGTGAAGGAGGTGGCAACCCAATCACCTTGGTGATTTCGCTCGTGATTATGTTGATGGCGCCGATTGCCGCGATCTTGCTCAAAGCGGCTATCTCTCGTAAACGGGAGTCACTTGCCGATGCCACTGCCGTTGATTTCACCAGAAATCCCACTGGGCTGCGAAAAGCGCTGGAAATCTTGGCCCGCGATTCCACTGTGGTTGCGCAGCGATCTAATGCGGTAGCGCACATCTGGATAGAGTCACCGCTAGACGGAAAGGCTGTGTCCAAACTTTTTGCAACGCATCCACCTATTGAGGAACGGATCGCTACCTTGCGCCAACTTGAAGGGAATCTTTAATTCCATATGCGAGAGCGGGCGACGGGAATCGAACCCGCGCTAAAAGCTTGGGAAGCTCTTGTGATGCCATTTCACTACGCCCGCGTGTAGCGCTTCGTAAGCCTAGATAATTTGGGGTAGGGTCGCCAACCATGTTGCTCTCTGATCGCGATATCCGGGCCGAAATCGAGGCTGGCCGGGTCAAAGTCGACCCATTTGAGAAGGCGATGGTCCAACCCTCGAGCGTCGATGTCCGACTCGACCGATTCTTCCGCGTCTTCGAAAATCATAAGTACGAGGTCATCGATCCATCGAAGGAACAGCCTGAGCTCACTCGTGAGGTGGCAGTTGCCGGAGATGAGCACTTCATCCTCCACCCAGGAGAGTTTGTTCTTGCCAGCACCTATGAAGTAATCACACTGCCGGACGATATTGCAGGACGCCTTGAGGGAAAGTCTTCACTGGGTCGCCTTGGTTTACTTACCCACTCCACTGCAGGATTTATTGATCCAGGTTTCTCTGGTCACATCACGTTAGAACTTTCAAATGTTGCGAACTTGCCAGTGAAGTTATTTCCAGGAATGAAAATCGGTCAACTATGTTTGATCAGACTTTCAAGCCCAGCAGAGCATCCATATGGCAGCGCGATTTATGGGTCACGTTACCAAGGACAACGCGGACCAACCCAAAGCAAATCGTGGCTTAATTTTCATAAGAGTACAATCAATTAAATCTCTCTGACAGGAAAAGTTAACGTAAAAGTCGTGCCGCGGCCAAGTTCACTGTCGATATCAACGCTGCCGTAATGAGCATCCATAATCGCTTGCACAATCGATAACCCAAGACCACTTCCTTCTGTGCCCGCACGTGTACGTGATTGATCTACTCGATAGAAGCGCTCAAAGACTCTAGTTTGTTGTTCAGGCGTGAGGCCAGGTCCAAGGTCTTGCACCTTTATCTGGGTATCTTCATCTCGCGCCAAGAGTGAGATGGTGATTAGCGTTCCTTCTGGAGTGTGTATTGCGGCGTTTACTGCGAGATTAAGAATTGCTTGATAAACCTTGACAGAATCACCAATAATAAAGGCTTCTTCAGTTGGAACATTCATGCTGATATTCGCGTTTGGCGCGCTTGCTTTTACCGCTTGCACCGCTTCTTCGATTAGTTGCTTGACGTCAACTGCATCGTGCGCGATTGCGCGCGCTTGATCTAAACGTGCCAGCGTGAGCAAATCTTCGACGAGTGCGCTCATTCGTTTGGATTCACTCTCTATTCGTCCGACGAGTTCCCGAGTTTTCTCTTCACCAGTTATCGCGCCTTGGCGATGAAGTTCGGCGAAGCCACGGATAGCAGTGAGGGGAGTGCGCAGCTCATGGCTTGCGTCGGCGACAAACCGGCGTAATTTCTCTTCACTGCGTCGTTGAACTGCAAAGGATTCTTCGATTCGACTGAGCATCCGGTTTAGGGAAACAGTCAGGCGCCCAACTTCAGAACTAGGTTTAGCATCAGGTAATCGAGCAGATAAGTCTCCACCTGCGATTGCTTCAGCAGTCCCTTCGACAGCAGTGAGCGGCTTCATACTCACTCGAATCGCTACTCGGGAGACAACGCCGACTAAGAGCAGCACCAGAAGTCCAATGAAGAGGAAGAGTATTTGCAATCTGCCGAGCGTTCTTTCAACATCTTCCAGAGAGAGCGCTGCCACTGCACTTCCTGCACCTGAGGGCAATAAGCGCGCAAGCACTCGGAAGTGCGCTTTATCTTTGATGATGGTGAATGGCTCTCCTTTTTTCTTGGTGACAAGTGCAGGAGTAATTCCAGCGACGACCCGTTCAACTCGTTCAGTGTTTAGCTCACCACCGAGCCGACCGATTATCGTCCCCGCAGGATCAAGAAGTGTCACACTAATTGCTGAAGGCACCTTACGTAACGGCCCGCCACGTTCATCGCTATCGTCGTCATCATCGTTTGGCTCTATCCCTGCACGGTCTAGGCGAAGAAAAGAACCACCTGCGACATCTTTGAGTTGATCATCTAATCGCCCTATCAGATAACTCTTGAGAGCGGTATGTGCGGCAAAATCAGCAATACCAATTCCCAAAGCGCTTAAAACGAGAACGCTTACTGTCAAGCGATTTTTAAGGCTCGCGGTACCAAACGAATACTTAATACTTAAGCCACCTTACTAGGCAAGCGCAAACGATAACCGACTCCACGAACTGTGTGAATCAATTGTGGTTCGAAGATATCTATCTTCTTGCGCAAGTATGAAATGTAAGTTTCGACAATGCCCGCATCTCCGCGGAAATCATATTGCCAAACATGATCGAGAATCTGCGCTTTAGAAACAACTCGATCGGCATTAATCAACAAATAACGGAGTAGTGTGAACTCTGTTGGTGAAAGTTCGATGAGCACGCCCCCACGACGAACTTCGTGAGTAGCTTCATTCAATTCCAAATCAGCAAATCGAATCAACTCGTCATCTATATCAATCTCGATATCTCCAGTACGTCGGAGGAGGGCACGCACTCGAGCAATTAGCTCCTCAAGACTAAATGGCTTCACCATGTAGTCATCGCCACCAATTGTCAGCCCGTTGACTTTGTCATCAGTAGAGTCTTTTGCCGTGAGGAATAAAATGCCAACTTTCAAACCATCCTTACGGAGCTTTTCGCATACTTCGAAGCCATTCATCCCTGGCATCATCACATCAAGTACTAAGGCATGCGGTTTGAACTCTTCGGTAATGGCGAGCGCTTGCGCGCCATTCATCGCAGCACGAACCTCGAATCCAGAGAATCTAAGACTCGTAGAAATAAGATCATTGATATTCGGTTCATCATCCACAACGAGGATTCGCTTCGATTCTTCTTTGATGTCTTTAGTGGTAGCCACACGACCTCACCTCACACCTGGTTCACGTTGGTTACACCTTTTCGGTCCTCTAATGGTGCGAGGTTAGCCTGAGAATAAACTGAGAGTCAGCCTTATTCGACCTTAAGATTGGGGCTCTTTTGCCTCTGGAACTGCCGAAGTACGCCGATAATCGCCACAATCGTGAAGAGAACGACAATCAGGAGTAGCCCGTCCATAAGTAGCGGGGGTGTTTCGTCGAGTACAGCGAATATATAGATGTCAGGGATGAAATGAGTGACAAGGGCAATGGCTCCCCACATTCGCACTCGGGGCCAATCCCGCGCTAAGCCGTAGATCACGACACGAGCGGTGGCAATTCCGTAGGGAATGGCGGCGCCGACATCGAAGATGAAATAGAGCAGTGCATTGACGCCGTACTTACTTAACGTGTGCCAAACCACGACTGACTTACCCACCCCATACAGGACGACGAGCGCAACCCAAAGCCGCTCTTTCTCGGTGGTAGATAGCGACACCAGGAGAGCGTATCGTTCACAGTTGCGCTTCAAGGAGAAGTACGTAAGGAGTCGCTGTGGCACGCAGATCGCCCTTTACGCAGTCGCAAAAGGGTTTCCTCCTCCATGCATTCACCGCAAGCGGCGCTATTGCGGGGTTACTTTCATTAAGTGCGGTAATGAATGGGCATATCCGAGCTGGCTTGATTTGGTTGATTGTCTGCCAACTTATTGATGGATTTGATGGTCCACTCGCCCGACGACTAGATATCACGACCCATGCTCCTCAAATCAACGGCCACATTCTCGATCTGGTTGTTGATTATGTGACATGCGTAGTTGTACCTGTTGCGCTACTTATCGAATTAAATATGTTGCCTAAAGGACAAGAGTTTTGGTTTGCTGCCCTGATCATTTTCACTGGTGCATTATGGTTTGCACGAACTGATCAAGAGACAGAAGATCACTGGTTTAATGGTTTTCCTGCAGCATGGAATATTGTTGTGCCAACGCTCTTAATCCTTGATGCAAGCACTTCAGTAAAACAATTGGTGATTCTCGCTCTCTGCGGACTCTCACTTTCCAAAGTCCAATTCCCACATATCATTCGGGTGAGTAAGTTGCGCCCGCTAACGCTCGTGATTGCAGTTCTCTACTTCGTATCGCTCACTTGGCTTTCAGCCCAATATCCTGATGGTCCAGAATGGTTGGAACCAATACTGGTATTAGCCCCGCTATATATTGTCGGGCTATCTATTTGGAAGACTTGGTTTGCGCCAGAGAACCAATAATTTGGCTCTCTAGTACCCTTTCCATCATGAACGCCCTTGGAGTGATTGCTTATCTTTACTCAGCGCTTGCAATCATCATTCTTTCATGGAAAGTAAGAGAATTGATTGCGATATTCAAGAAAGGCCAACCCGATCCGACCCGCTCGGATAATGCCGGTGCACGTTGGGGAAATCTTCTGAAAGAAGTTCTTGGTCATACCAAGATGACTAGGTTTACTGGAACGGGAATCGCTCACTGGTTCGTGATGGTTGGCTTCGGGGGGTTGCTTGGCACCCTGATTACTGCGTTTGGTCAAGTCATCGACCCACATTTCTTCATACCCGGAATTGGCCACTTCACGCCTTACCTTTGGATTGTCGAGGCAATTGCCTGGCTGACTGGAATCGGCATTGTGGCGCTGATTGGAATTAGACAAGTCACTCGCCTCAAGAATCGCGGACGTACATCACGCTTCTACGGCTCTGGCAGCTGGAAGGCGTACTACGTCGAGGGAACGATTCTTGCAATTGTCTTCTGTGTAATTGCCCTTCGTGGCTTAGAAGGTGCTCTCGAGGGCATCACCGGTTGGAGCGCACAATATCCACTTACCAGTTTTGTTGTAGAGATACTTAACGGACAATCGATGAGCGCAATTGAAAATCAGATTGCTATCGTGGCACTGATAAAGATTCTGGTTTCGATGACCTGGTTTGTTGTTATCGCTCTCAATCTCACTATGGGTGTGGCATGGCATCGCTTCTTAGCTTTCTTCAATATCTATTTCAAGCGGTATGCAGATGGACGTAATTCATTAGGTCCAGTTCCTGAGATGCTCTCCCATGGCAAGCCAATCGATTTTGAAGACCCTAAAGATGATGATGTTTTCGGAATTGGGAAGGCTGCAGATATCACCTGGAAAGGATTACTTGATATGGCCAACTGCACGGAGTGCGGCAGATGCCAATCTCAGTGTCCTGCCTGGCATACGGAAAAGCCACTTTCACCGAAGTTATTGATAATGGCAATGCGCGATCATGCCCTCACCAAAGTCGCGAGCGACGCACCGATTGTTGCGTTTGATGGGCCGATTACTCCAGATGTCCTCTGGTCATGCACCACATGTGGCGCGTGTGTCAATGAGTGCCCAGTGGATATCGAACATACCGACCACATTATCAATATGCGCCGCTTTCAAGTCCTTATCGAATCTGAATTCCCAACCGAGTTAGGCAACACCTTTAAGAATCTTGAGAAAGCTGGTAACCCTTGGGGCGCTAATCGAAATGATCGGAATGCATGGATTTCAGAGTGTGATTTTCCCATTCAAGTATTAGAGGGAGAGATTCCTGATAATGTTGAGTATCTATTCTGGGTTGGGTGTGCGGGCGCGTACGAAGAGCGCGCGAAGAAAACCACAAAGGCAGTTGCGGAGCTTCTCTATCGCGCTGGAGTCACCTTTGCAGTGTTAGGAAAACGAGAGACGTGTACCGGAGATCCTGCTCGCCGAGCAGGAAATGAGTTCCTTTACCAAATCCTTTCGCGAGAAAATATTGAAACTCTTCAAGAGACTTTTGGTACGCGCGGTGTAAAGAAAGTCGTTGTGACCTGCCCACATTGTTTTACAACTATCGGGCGTGACTATGCACAAAGTGGATTTGAGTTGGAGATGGTTCATCACACGCAACTACTTAATCAATTAGTACGCGAAGGTAAGTTAACGCCGGTCACGCAGGCTCAAGAGAGCGTGACGTATCACGATCCTTGTTACTTGGGTCGCCATAATGAGATCTATCAACCGCCACGAGAGCTACTTGAGGCAACGGGCGCGCAATTAATCGAGATGCCTAGAAATAAGGACCGTTCCTTCTGCTGTGGCGCTGGTGGTGGGCGAATGTGGATGGAAGAGAAACTCGGATCTCGAATCAATCTCAACCGAGTCGATGAGGCCATCGAAACTGGTGCAGACCAGGTGGCAGTGGCCTGCCCCTTCTGCCGAGTGATGGTCAGTGATGGC
>SYAM01000019.1 GCA_005787645.1 Actinomycetota bacterium
GCTGATGTAGTTTCGCAAGACTTGAAAGAGAGTTATTTGAGGGAGAGCCTTAATTATGGACATACTCTCGCTCATGCAATCGAACGGTTCGAAGAGTATTCCTGGCGCCATTGTGATGCTGTTGCGGTGGGATTGGCCTACATTGCGAACTTGTCAGTGCTGAGCGGAATCGCATCCGAAGAGCTTTGTCAGCGACATCTCACGATTCTGAAAAAAGTCAAGTTGCCAACAACTTTCGCGAGTGATGCCTGGCCAGAGTTACTCCAAGCGATGCAGAGCGATAAGAAGTCGAGGGCAGGTGGCTTACGTTTCGTTGCAATCAGTGATCGCGACCATAAATATGAAGTAGTACGGCTTGAAGGGATTTCATCCGAAGTTTTAGAGACGGCGTATGAGAGGATTTGTACATGAAAATCTGGGTACTCAATGGGCCGAATCTTGGAAGACTCGACCTGCGTGACCACTCTATTTACGGGGATATCACCTTCAAAGATTTAACTGATTTCTGCATCTCAACAGGTAAAGATTTGGGACTAGATGTCGAAGTACGACAGAGTGATAGCGAAACCGAAATAGTTCATTGGCTTCATGATGCTGCAGATCAGAAAATACCAGTTGCTTTCAACCCGGCAGCATTCACTCATTATTCATATGCGATAAGAGATGCAGTGGCGATGTTGAAGGCGCCAGTGATTGAGGTTCATCTATCTAACCCTTTATCGCGTGAGGAATTTCGCCACACCTCGGTAGTTTCCGGTGTGGCAACCGGAACAATTGGTGGCTTTGGATTGCTCTCATACGAGTTGGCTTTACGAGCGCTCGCTAATTTGACGAGAAAGAGTAAGTAAAGCATCAGGTAGAATTTACTCCCAGAGCCGAGTTTCGCTGGCGAGTAACCGCGAATTACGAAGAAAAGGATTTATCGTGGCAAGCACTAATGACCTAAAGAATGGCATGACCCTCAATTTGGATGGTCAACTCTGGACAGTCGTGGAGTTCCAGCACGTAAAGCCTGGCAAAGGCCCCGCTTTCGTCCGAACAAAAATGAAACATGTCCTGTCGGGCAAAGTGGTCGAAAAAACATTCAATGCGGGGCTTAAGGTCGAAGTCGCCAACGTTGATAAACGAGATATGACATATCTATACAAGGATGGCGAAAGTTTCGTCTTCATGGATAAAGAGAACTTTGACCAGATGTACATCCCAGAGGCGACCGTGGGGGATGCAGCCCAATACATGTTAGAGAATGTCGGGGCGATAGTCGCAGTGCACGAAGGTTTACCTCTTTATGTAGAGCTCCCAGCCTCAGTGGAACTTCGTATCACCTACACCGAACCCGGATTACAGGGAGATCGATCGAACGCCGGTACAAAACCAGCGACCTTAGAAACTGGGGCTACGGTCAATGTTCCGCTCTTTATCAATCAAGATGAATTGGTGCGAATTGATACACGAGATGGTTCATATCTCGGGCGAGCAAATTAATGTCCGCGCGCTCGAAAGGGCGTAAAAGGGCCCTTGACATCCTCTATGAGAGCGATATCAAATCGGTAAATCCTCTTTGGTTAGTCAAAGAACGGACAACAACTGGAGATGAAATCGCGCTATTTGCTGCTTCGTTAGTTGAGGGTTATGGTAACCACGCCCAGCAGATCGATTCACTTATCGACAAGCATGCTAAAAATTGGGATTTAGATCGCCTGGCTAGCGTTGATAGGAACATTTTAAGAATCGCTACTTACGAAATCATCAATAGCGCATTGAGAGAGGTACCAATTTCAGTTGCAATAGATGAGGCCCTTGAGTTGGCTACCACGCTCTCGACAGACGATTCTCCTCAATACATTCATGGGATTCTCAGCGCCATCGCAGAAGAAATCGGTTAATCTCCAACTTCTCCATCAATTCCTTTGCGGAAATATTTTCATAATGAGCCGCCATGTGCAGATCGCTATTTCGAATTGTGATCACATGCCCATTCCAGTCACCGCGCGCATTGATGACAAATGAGAGAAAATGGGCAAGTCCAGGGTGTTGTTGCTTAAGTGGTTCCCTACGGGCAAGATCGAAGGCGACTGTCATATCGGTTCGCACCTGCTCTTCTCGAGGGAAAAGTGCGCTGACAGGCGTCTGGTAGAGAGCCATTAAGGCGCTAAGGCGTCCAATGGTGATAGCGCGATCGGCGCGCTCGTACGAGCCCACCACAACCGCTTTCCATCGCCCTTCAGAGAAACTTTCGACATCCGAGAGTGAGAGCCCTCGCTGTCTCCGAATTTTCTTCAATTCCTGCCCAATTCGAAGGGCTTCAATACGATCGAATTCCATGGCGGCAGGGTAGGCCTGCCTTGAGCAGGGCGTTTACAGATATCCACCGTTGCTCCTATATACTCTCGTTCGATCCTTTAAGACTCGTCCAGAGAGGCGAGGAAGGAACGTGAACTATGGCCATGAAGGCTGTTTTGAGTAGCGCGGATATTGATCGCGCATTGATGCGCATTTCCCACGAAATAGTTGAAAAGAATCGTGGTAGTGATGACATCTTATTATTGGGAATTCCAACTCGCGGAACGTACCTGGCTGAACGAATTGGTGCCGCGATGGGAAAAGCGACGGGAAAGAGTGATTCGCAGCCGATTCCTGTCGGAACTTTAGATATCACTTTGCATAGAGATGATCTCCGTTCGAAACCTCCTCGCGCTCTTACTCCCACTCGAATTCCTGGTGGGAGTATCGACGGCAAGCGTGTGGTTCTGGTCGATGATGTGCTCTATTCCGGACGAACCATTAGAGCGGCTCTTGATGCTCTGGGGGAGTTAGGTAGACCCGCACTGGTCCAGTTAGCGGTCCTCGTCGACCGAGGTCATCGCGAATTGCCGATTCGAGCAGATTACGTTGGCAAGAATCTACCAACCTCTCATGATGAAGTAGTGCGAGTCAGCATCGCTGAAGTAGATGGGGAAGATTTCGTCGCGATTGTAGGTGCAAATGAGTAATCGAAGCGATGTTCAGACGCCAAAGCTCTCCCGTCACTTATTATCAATCGCCGACCTTTCGCGCGAGGGTGCAATCCATATCCTTGATACTGCTGATGAACTTGCTCGAGTTTCTGATGCGCCAATAAAGAAATTACCGACGCTTCGAGGGCGTACGGTAGTGAATCTCTTCTATGAGGATTCGACTCGGACTCGCATTTCATTCGAAGCGGCCGCGAAGAGGCTCTCTGCAGATGTCATCAACTTCTCTGCGAAAGGTTCAAGCGTCTCTAAGGGTGAGAGTTTGAAGGATACTGCTCTTACCTTGCAATCGATGGGGGCGGATGCAGTCATCTTGCGACATGGCGCATCGGGTGCCGCACACCGTTTGGCGCAATGGACCGATGGCGTAGTGATCAACGCTGGCGATGGAACTCATGAACATCCCACCCAAGCGCTCTTGGATGCCTTCACGCTCCGTAAACATCTGAAAGGCGTTCGAGGAGAGGATTTATCCGGAGTACGAATCGCCATCGTGGGCGACATACTCCACTCTCGAGTCGCCCGAAGTAATGTGCTTTTACTCTCGCTTCTAGGAGCGCACGTCACTCTCGTCGCACCACCAACTCTCTTACCTGTGGGAGTTCATGATTGGCCA
>SYAM01000100.1 GCA_005787645.1 Actinomycetota bacterium
ACGGGTACGCGACTTCAAGTTATCGAAGAAATCAAAGACGATCTCCCCTAGCGGCAAGGTGTAACGAATCTCCACCCGATCCTCAGAGAGATAATCCATTCCCTGCAAAATCCCACGTCTGCCTTGGCAGAGTTCCATAATCGACCCAATGAATTCACTCGGAGCGAGGATTGTTGCGCGCACGATAGGTTCGCGAACTTCTGCAATCTTTCCATCGGGAAATTCACTGGGATTAGTCACTTTGACTTCACGACCGTCTTCCAAAGTCAGGTGATAGACCACATTTGGCGCCGTCGAAATGAGCGAGAGATTGGCTTCGCGCTCTAAACGTTCGCGCACAATCTCCATATGTAGCAAACCTAAGAAGCCACACCGGAATCCAAAGCCAAGCGCTACAGAGGTCTCAGGTTCAAAAACCAGAGCCGCATCATTGAGTTGCAACTTCTCTAAGGCTTCGCGAAGCGTTGGATATTCCGATGCATCGAGTGGATAGAGCCCAGAGAAGACCATCGGAATTGGATCTTTATAGCCGGCGAGCGCTGCTTTAGTCGGCTTATTCGCAGTCGTGACGGTGTCGCCCACTCGAGATTGGCGAACATCTTTTACGCCAGTAATCAAATAACCGACCTCGCCCACTCCCAATCCCTTACTGGGAATCGGTTCAGGCGAAATGACACCTACCTCTAACATCTCGTGCTTTACGCCTGTTGAGAACATTTGGATTTGTTCATGATCGCGCAGACGTCCATCGACGACGCGAACGTAAGTGACAACGCCGCGATAGACGTCATAGACCGAGTCAAAGATCAATGCTCGCGCGGGAGCATTTGCATCCCCTTGCGGAGGTGGAATTCGGCGAACGATCTCATCAAGCAGATGCTCGACTCCGATACCAGTCTTTCCTGAAACCTTGATGCAATCGCTCGGGTCGCAACCAATCAAGCGAGCGAGTTCATCAGCAAATTTCTCGGGTTGCGCTGCAGGTAAATCAATTTTATTCAACACAGGAATGATCGTGAGATCATTCTCCATCGCTAGGTAAAGGTTGGCCAACGTCTGCGCTTCGATTCCTTGTGCACAATCGACAAGTAAGAGCGCACCTTCACACGCTGCTAACGAGCGAGAGACTTCGTAGGTGAAATCTACGTGCCCTGGCGTGTCAATCATGTTGAGGATGTAATCGCTGCCATCGGTTCGCCACGGAAGGCGCACTGCCTGAGACTTGATGGTGATTCCACGCTCACGCTCGATATCCATTCGATCTAAATATTGCGCGCGCATATTCCGCGCCTCGACGACCCCTGTGATGCCAAGCATCCGATCAGCGAGAGTGGATTTGCCATGATCGATAGGAGCGATGATGGAGAAATTACGAATAAACGCCGGATTGGTGTCGGCAGGTTGCGGGGCGCTACTTAATGGGATGGCAGGCATTTATGCCGCGCTGAATTTCGTTATCGTGCGGAAGCTGAAGATCCAGCAGCCTTGGCCATTGCTGACTTCTTGTTCGCTGCTTGGTTTCTATGGATGACGCCCTTAGAGACGGCCACATCGAGGGCGCGTGAGGCGGCGCGTAGCTCATTATTCACAGCGGCAGCATCGCCAGCGGTCACGGCGTCACGGAAACGGCGAATCGCGGTCTTGAGCGAGGAGCGAACAGCCTTATTGCGCTCTTGAGCCTTAGCGTTGGTCTTAATCCGCTTGATCTGCGACTTGATATTTGCCATGTAGTCCTGAACCCCTTGAAATCACGTCTTGCCTCTAATGAATAATGAACAAGGAGGAGGGTATCAGCAGGGCGCTTACCCGCTCAAACTGAAGGGCTACCCATTCCGGGCTGCCGCTATAGCCATCAACGCCTCTTCGCAGGCAAAAGCCGGGTCACTTCCGCCGCCCTTTACTTGGCTATCGGCTCGAGCAATCGCGTTAATGGCCTGGGTGATGCTCACTCCATTCCACCCCGTCAACTGACGTCTTGCCTTATCTACCTGCCATGGCGCCATTCCTAAGACTGGAGCTAACTCGGCTGCCCGAGCAGAGCGAGGAGCAGAACCAACCTTGGCCAAGGTGCGAAGTGAGGATGCCAGAGAATTCACAATCACTACGGGATCAACTCCAGTATCGAGCGCTTGTCGAAGAGTCACTAAGGCTTCACCGAGAGAACTTTCTAATATTGCATCAGCAACTGCATATGAGGTCGTCTCGACTCGTCCTGCAAAGAGCGCATTAACATCGCGCACCTCAATCACACCGGTGGTATCGCTCAACAATTGGTGGAGCGCACTGATCATTTCGCGCGCCTCACTGCCGGCTGCATCTACAAGGGCGCGTGCGCCATCATTACTAATCTTGCGACCGCGATCAAGCGCCTCTGATTTTACTAATTCGATCTTCTCGCCATCTTTCTTGATAGCCTCACATGCGATTACCGGAACCTTTGCTCTCTTCAACTTCTCGATAAAAGCTTTTCCTTTTACGCCACCCGGATGAATCAATACTAGGGTGATGTCAGATGGTTCATCTGCGAGATAGCGCAGGATTTCCTCTTGAATCTCTTCAGGAATTTCCTGCAACTCGCGAAGTACGACAAGGCGCTCCTGGCCGAAAAGAGAGGGCGCGGTTTCATTCGAAAAATCACCAGGTGTTAATTCGCCACCATCGAGAGTTACCTTCTCAGCGCCCTTCGCTTCGCTCTCTATCTTTCGCAGTGCGCGATCAGCAAGGACCTCTTCGCTCCCAAAGAGTAGGTACGTTGCCATCACGCTCCTATCTCAGTCATGTACTAGTCATGTACTAGTCCGGCTCACACTCACTGCGCCCATAGCGTAGGTGGTGCAGTCACCACGACGAGGTTACCTCCTCGCTTAGCCAAAGCAAGGCCTCGATCTCGGTCTGTTCGATAGACCGTGCCATATTTGCTATACAACTCAAGAGCTGATGGGCTCGGATGTCCATACGGATTTCCGCTTCCCACGCTAAAGATGCTCACTCGAGGGCGGAGCAACGCTATTAACTCGGGATCTTGGAGCGCGGATCCATGATGGATTCCCTTCATCACATCGATAGGAGCGCGCTCCCATAACTGACTGGGTGGCAATCTTTGGAGCACATTTCGTGCTCGAGCCTGCCCCTCATACTCCAAATCTCCGGCAGCAAAAAGAGTTACCCCTCGCACCTTTGCCAAGATGGCGATACTCGAATCATTCGGCGATGTATCTTCGCCAACTGCAATTACTTGGATAGCGATATCTGTTCTGAGAAATCGCTCACCTACTAGCGGCGTGCGAGTTGGTATCGAGGCGAGAAGTTCGCGCACCCGCAATGCCTCTTCTTCGGGTTCTTGCGTTGGCGATATCCACACTCCATCTACCAACCTGCCGCGAAGCACGCCGCTTAGCCCCGAGACGTGGTCAGCATGAAAATGAGTAAGGATCAAAAGTTCCACATGAGTGATGCGAAGTAATCGTAAACAGCGATCTATCGCTCGAGGGTCAGGCCCGACATCAATCACAATTGCTCGATTGGTTTTTGACTTGATGACAAGTCCATCTCCTTGCCCAACATCACATTGGAATATCTGCCAATCTCGAGGAATCCATCCGTGGACAAATGGTGAAAATGTGAGCGCAACTTGGCTCAACAGCAACGTTATCGGGACAAACACCAACACACGTTTCCGACTCTTGATGATAAAAAAAATCAATACCGTCATGAGAAGCGTGGCTAGTGAACCAATCCATGATTGTGGCCATTTCAATGCCGCAAAAGGGAGCGCTGATAAAGACCGCGCAATCGTGGTGATCCACAGCGCAAAAGGTGTGATCGCCCACCCAATGAGCGCGCCCACGCTGGTACTAAGTGGAGAGAGCATCATCAGCGCTACACCGCTGACGGTGATGACAGCAATCACTGGTGCGACTAGAAAGTTAGCCAGGATTGAGATCACACTTAGCTCGCCAGAGAGCAGAACTACAATCGGCAAACAGAATGTCGTTGCTGCGATTGGTATTGCTAGAGCCTGTGCAAGCAGGCTGGGTAGGCCTCGAGAGGTCAAGTACTTTTCGATTACTGGGGCAATAAAAAGTAGACCCGAAGTGGCAAATACTGAGAGCGCAAAACCCGCATCACGAACATAAAATGGATTGATTAAAAGTAACAACCCAATTGCCGTCGCCAACGCCGGAATCGGTGAAGAGCGAATCCCTTGCGATTTCGCAAACAAGAGAACTCCAGTCATCACTGCGGCCCGAAGCACCGATGAGCTTGGCCGAACCAGGAAGATAAAAAGTAGAAGGAATACTCCAATTCCTATCCAGAGCGCTCGTCCTCGAATGTGCAATCGTCGACCGACAGCTAGAAGCAGCGCTGCCACGATTGCAAAATTGGCACCGCTTACTGCAGTCAGATGGGTAAGGCCACTTCGGCGCATAGCAGCAGTTAGGTCTGGGCTCTGCCCTGAACGATCACCGATGACTAACCCAGGTATCAACGCCCGTGCATCCGCAGGAAGATAAGCAAGAGAACGTTTTATGTCATGACGGATTGAATTACTCCACCGCCAAATCCATGAAGCATGAGCAAGGGTGCGCACCTCTCCTACTTGAGTCAATGAACCAGCAACTGTTGAGTAGCCAGGGGGCACTGTTACCCGTGCGAGTACTTCGATACGCTCACCAGGAATTCGATCTAATAACTCGCTATTCCCATAGAGAAGTAGCGGAACTTTGATTGCTATTCCATCAATTGAACTACTACGAACCTCAACGAAAAAGCGATCGCTTAACCTAAAGTCACCTCGAACTTGGCCGTTGATTGTTCGCACATCGCTTGAGAGTTGTACTTGGGCAGTGAGAATCTTACTGACTCGCTGTGCGAAGAAATCTTGCTGCAGAGCGCTCTGATGAATAGAGAGTGCGACTGCACCCATAAGCGAGGCAACTAGAAAAGTTGCCAACAATCTTCGGCGAAATACCCAACTTAAAACTAGAATTACTAGCAAGAGAAGCGTTTGGTATGTGATGCTGGCGCTGTAGAGCAGCGATTGACAGAAGGCGCCACACCAAACTCCTGCAGCCGGAAAGAGGAGGCGAAAGTCTCGCTTCACACAGTGACAAAACTTTGTAACTCACCAAATTTCGCCGGGCCTATACCTGAGACTTTTCGTAATTCGCTGACTGAACTGAAATTTCCATTTTCATTTCGATAGCTGATGATTCTTTTGGCTAAGACAGGACCAACTCCAGGTAATCCATCTAACTCACTCTCGGATGCCCGATTGAGATTAAGTTTCCCACCGACTGTACTTGATGGAATTGCACCACTTGTGGGTGAGAAATTCTGATCCACTCCAGCGACAAAGATTTGCTCACCATCTTCAAGAAAGCGCGCAAGGTTAACTGATGAAGTACTAACCCCCTTGCGCACACCACCTGCTGCCTTGATGGCATCTCCCACCCGAGAGCCGAGCGGAAGCTCATAGAGCCCCGGGTTCACAACTTCTCCTTGAACATCTATGACAAGTTGCGTAGTTGTTAATGAAGGCTTGTTATCAGATTGAGGTGCTACCGCAATGATATCTGCAGCTGGGCGAGCCTGTGCCGAGAGAAGCATCAACACTGAAAGTGCTAGTGCGACTATTCCCGCAAAAATCAGCGCCTTCTTCTGGATGTTGGAGAGAGATATCTGAAAATCAGCGAAAGATCCACGTGCGGGAAGAGGAATATTGTATTTTCGTGGACCTTCTGCAATGCGTTCAATAATCTGCGGATCAAGGGGTGACATTGCGACAGCATAAAAAGTAAAACAACGTGTGAAGATATGTACTCACTCTCGCTGTGAATAAAAGGGAATTTTGTTCTAGATTCGTGGCGAGATAACTACCGCAATGGCTCCCGGTCCAACGTGGGTTCCCACCACAGCGCCTACTTCGGTGATCACCACCTGGCCAACCCCCGAAATGACGCCCCTCAAATCAGTGGCAAACGTATTGGCAAGTTCAGCTGCACCGAGATGATGCACGGCAACATCCACCGCTCGATTCTTTGTCGCCTCTAACGCCATCTCCTCT
>SYAM01000101.1 GCA_005787645.1 Actinomycetota bacterium
AAGGAAGACTTACTTAAAGAATCGCTAGCTGCACAAAAAGAAGGTTTCACTGCAATCAAAGTTATTTTGCATCAACATGAACATCATGGGATGCGCCATGCGGAGAAAATCGCAGACTTGGTCGATCGAATGGCGGCCCTGCGTGATGCAGTCGGAAATAGCATGGATATCGGTATTGAGCTCCATCGCAATATGCAACCTGGAAATTCAATTGCATTGATTAAAGAATTGATGCCATATCGACCATTATTCGTGGAGGATCCCATTCCTCCAGATAGCGTCTTATCCTTTGGCGAAGTGTCTGAGAAGGTAGATACGCCAATGGCGGCTGGTGAACGAAATACCTCGATATATGAGTTTCGTGAGTATATAGAGCATGCCGGACTCTCCTTCGTGCGTCCTGATATTGGTCTGGCGGGTGGTTTCACGCACCTCCGAAAGATTTGTGCGATGGCTGAGGCACATCATCAAGGAGTTTTACCGCATGCAGTTCCTTCCGGTGCGATAGCCACCATGGCACACATTCACATGGGCATCACCGCTCCCAACTGGGAAGCGCAGGAACACATGGATCAAAACGTTGATCCAGTGCGTCAGATGGTTAAGCGCATTCCTACGTTGAAAGATGGCTGGCTATACCCATTTGATGAACCAGGTCTTGGTATGGAGATCAACGATGAATTTTTCGCGACGAATCCTCCAGTGACCGTACATGGTGTCAAACCTGATTTAAGAGAAGATGGATCGGTGGCTTTGCGATGAGTAAACCAAAGATAGGAATTGCGTGTTCTGCTGCAACACGTGAGTTGTATTTGGAGAAACGAGATCTGGATCGACTTGGGAAAATCGCAGATGTTGTAATCGAAGAGTACGACGTGCCAAGCGATTGGGTGAATATTCCAGTCGACCCTGAAGTTGAGAAGCGCTTTGCAAAATTTGCTGCTGATCTTGATGTATTGATTGTCTGTCACGGCGGGCCACGAATCACCAAGCCAGTCTTTGATTCTGGTAAGAAATTAAAAGTCGTGGGTGAACTCGAAGGCGATCGATTTGCAGGGCGAATTGATGTCCAGGCTGCAAAAGATGCTGGAGTAATGGTGGTTGACACCACTCATTCATCTTCATGGCCAGTATCCGAGTGGGCGCTAGCCCTTGCACTTGTTGGATTACGTGAACATGCACGCTTCCGCGACATCATCGCGGGTAAAGCGATGAGCCACGATGACTATCGAACAAAGCCCCCTGCACGAGAATTGACTGGCCGCACCGTCGGCATGATTGGTTTTGGACATATCGCCTGGCGGCTAAGGGAATTCCTCGTTCCATTCAGAACGGAAGTTCTAGCCTTTGATCCATACGCTCCTCGTGAATTAGCGGATGCCCTAGATATCAATTTCGCAACCCTTGAAAAAGTGATGGGTTGCGATGTAGTCATCTGCCTTGCACCAGATACGCCAAAAACTCGAGACATGATTAGCGAGCGCGAGCTGAATTGGCTCAAACCAGGGGGAGTTTTTGTAAACGTTTCTCGAGGTGTCTGCGTAAACGTTCCTGCGCTAATCGCAAAGGCAAAGAAGGAAGATGCCTGGTTCTGTCTTGATGCACATAATCCAGAACCAATCGCTGTTGATTCACCACTTCGCCAGATGCGCAATGTCTTTCTCTCTCCCCACATCGGTGGAATGACCGAAGAGGCTCAGCCTCGTTTCTTCACATTGATGGTAGAAGAGTTAGAGCGTTGGCATTCTGGTGCTGAGCCACGTGCACAAATTACTGATCGAGTCGTTGCGGGAAGATCTGGGAAATAGATGATTGCCGATAGCCATTGCCATGCCTGGCGCCGTTGGCCTTACGACAAATCTGTTCCAGATCCTGATCATCGAGGTTCTATAGAGGCGTTGTTATATGAGATGGATACTCACGGCGTCTCCCGAGCCTCAGTTGTATGTGCCCGTATTGGTGACGGAGCTGGTGGAGTGGGGTTTGGCAATGACGATAACAATGAGTACGTCGCAAATTTTGCACGAAAACACCCTGATCGAATCACGGCATGGGTGGATGTCGATTGCAGTTGGCGGAAAGATCATCACACCCCTGGGGCGGTAGAACGTCTACGTCACGAAATTGATAAGAATGAAGCAAAAGGTTTTACTCATTATGTTGAAGGAAAGAATGACGGTTGGTTTAGGAGTGATGAGGGTGAAGAATTTTTCGCAACTGCTTCCGAATTACACGTTGTAGCCTCACTCGCACTTTCGCCACAATGGTTGGCAGATTTACGCGATATTGCTACGGCAAATCCAACTCTTCCGTTCTTGCTACACCACATGGGTATGCCAAAGAACACCGGATCTGGGCATGACCAAGGAGAAGTAAACGAGATTCTTGCATGTGCAAAAATTCCAAATATTGGCGTGAAGATCTCAGGATTCAATTACAACAATAGTAAGAACTTTGACTTTCCCTATAAAGAATCGCAAGCGTTGTTTAGGGCCATCTATGACGCTTTCGGTCCGCGACGTATTTTTTGGGCATCAGATTTTCCAGCCTCACGAGATATGTTGACTTATACGCAGGCAATCGAAGTCGTACGCGATTATTGTGATTATCTACCTCAGTCTGATTTATCCAGACTTCTTGGAGATAATCTCAATGATTTATTAAATAACCCAGTTTTATCGACCGGACAGTTCCACTAACAAAAGAGAGGCAAGGAAAAAAATGAGCGCAGTACTAATTGCTCGATACTACGTAAAGCCGGGGAATTCCACGGCAGTACGTGAGGCACTTCAGAAGATGGCCGCCCGCGTGAAAGCTGACGAGCCAGCGTGTTTGGTGTACAACGCAAATATCGATCCGCAGAATGAGAATCTCTATTGCCTCTATGAGATTTACAAGGATGAAGCAGCTCTCGTGGCACACCGCGAGACTCCGCACTTCAAGGAGATCATCGAAGGCATCATTGTTCCGCTACTAGAAAAGCGTGAACGTGAAATCTATGAGCAGGTAATTGGTTAATGAAGTTACTCTCTTTCGAGACTGTAACTGAGGGGAGAAGGCGTCAGCATCTTGGCGCCTTGGTCAGTGGCGATGCAGATTCTGGATTAGTAATCGACCTGACCTCCGCTGCTCACTCGTTGCTGCTCTCGCAAGGGTTACCAAGCGCTCAAGCCACAGAGCAGGCTGCTGTGCTCTGTCCACCTTCAGCATTACGTTTCATCGAAGGTGGACAGGAATCTCGAGCGCTGGCTGAGGCTGCAGTTTCAGCGGCAATTAAAAGTGGCACTGAGAAATCGCCCGACGGTGCGCCAATACGTCTCAATGCCGCAGATGTGACGGTCTTACCTGCAATAAGCAAACCACCGTTGCTCAGAGACTTTATGTCGTTCGAAGATCACCTATTAAATGTCTTTCCTAAACTCAATCGCCCAATTCCCGAAGAGTGGTATCGCCGTCCGGTCTACTACAAAGGCAATCCATCAAGTATCGGAGCCCACAAGCAGACCATCGAATTTCCAGAGTATGCGGAATTTCTTGATTTAGAGTTTGAATTTGCTTTAGTTATTGGAAAATCTGGGTTGAACATCAAAGAAGATGATGCGCGTAAACATATTTATGGGTACACCATCTATAACGATTTTTCGGCGCGAGCAATCCAATCTGCGGAGATGACTGTCGGACTGGGGCCAGCAAAGGGTAAGGATTTTGTCGGTGCACATGTCCTGGGTCCGGTCCTGGTGACGGCAGATGAGATTCCCGATCCGTATTCACTCACGATGCGCGGTTGGGTCAATGACCAAATGTGGACAGATGGTTCATCGAGCGCCATGAACTGGAAATTTGAAGAGATGATTGCCTACGCATCATGGAACGAGCAACTCCAAGTGGGTGAAGTTTTTGGTTCGGGAACAGTAGGTAATGGCTCCGGGGCAGAGCAAGATAAAGTTTTGAATCCTGGTGATGTAATCCGCCTAGAGATGTCCACAATTGGCAGCCTTGAGAATAGACTTGTTCGCAATAAGCCCTTCATTGGAAATTTGGAATATCCATTTAAGCGGAACATGGGAGCGCGATGATTCGTTCAGATCTCTACATCAACGGTGAGTGGGTTGCGACCCCTAAGCGACATCCGGTTTACGACCCTAGCGATAATTCTGTAATCGCAGAGATTGCCGTTGCTGGAGATAACGAAGTCGATGCTGCTCTTAATGCTGCAGCTAATGCCTTTCCCTCCTTTGCGAAAATGGCACCGAGGGCTCGTGGTGAGATTTTGCGCAAAGCCTTTGAAATCATGATTGCTGAAGCCGATGATCTTGCTCGTTTGGTCTCTCGTGAAAATGGAAAAGTATTCGCCGATGCCAAGGGCGAGATTCTGTATGCCGCTGAATTCTTCCGCTGGTTCTCTGAAGAAGCGGTCCGCATAAATGGCGAATTTAGACATGCCCCTAGTGGTGATAAGCGAATCTTGGTTACCCACCAACCGGTCGGTGTATCGCTACTCATCACCCCGTGGAATTTTCCTGCCGCGATGGCAACTCGGAAAATCGGTCCAGCGGTTGCTGCTGGTTGCACAGTCATCGTCAAACCCGCGATGGAAACTCCATTAACAACTCTTGCAATCGCGGACATTCTCCATCGTGCTGGATTACCTGCGGGTGTAGTAAACGTGATCACCCCTACTCCTGCTAGCCCAGCAGTGACCCGCCTTCTTGCAGATCCGCGGGTAAAGAATCTTTCCTTCACTGGTTCAACTCAAGTCGGGAAAATGCTCTTAAAACAAGCCGCCGATCGAGTCATTCGCACCTCTATGGAATTAGGCGGCAATGCTCCATTCATCGTTCTTGACGATGCCAATATCGACGATGCTGTAGCAGGTGCGATGCTTGCCAAGCTTCGTAATGGTGGGGCAGCGTGCACTGCTGCCAATCGTTTTTATGTCTCTAAGAAAGTCGCTCAGGAATTTGTTGACAAATTAACGCAGGCAATGTCAAAGATCAAAATGGCCCCTGGTTTGACAGAAGGTGCCCAATTAGGAGCAAGTGTCTCGGTGAAAGAACGAGATAAAATCGCCGACCTTGTCGCTAATTCAGTCAAGCAAGGTGGCAAAGTCACATTAGGTGGTACTAAACCAGAGGGCGCAGGTGCGTTCTATCCACCAACGGTGATGATTGTCTCTGCAGATAACGATATTTTGAAAGAAGAAATCTTTGGACCAGTAGCGGTGGTCGTAACTGTTGATTCTGATGAAGAGGCAATCAAACTTGCCAATGACACTGAATATGGATTGATCAGTTACGTCTATTCCGGCGCTCTCGATCGGGCAATTCGTGTCTCGGAAGCGATGGAGTCAGGCATGGTTGCTATTAATCGAGGAGTTATTTCCGATCCAGCAGCACCTTTCGGTGGGTATAAAGAAAGTGGCTTGGGTCGTGAGGGTGGATTTGATGGCGTTCATGAATTCTTAGAGAAGAAATATATCGGGGTGACTATCTAAGTAGTCACCATGAATTTGCATCCAATCAGCCAGCACAATCACAAATTAATGCGACTTCAAGCATTCTGGGGCGGCGCTGCGAATGGAGCTTGGGTGATTTTTGCAATTCCCTACCTGGTTCGCCTCGAAGCATCCATCACTCTAATTAGCATCTATGTTGCTCTTACATCGCTAGGACCACTACTTATTGGCCCCATTGCTGTTGCTAATTTACGTAGTAGAAAGCAACAACGAAGATGGATGCTTATTTGTGGAGTGATCTCAAGAATCTTTTTCTTCATGCCAGGGGTGGCGCTGCTTTTCAATGATCATCAAGCGGAAATAGCCATCGCTATGTTCTGTCTTTGTGCCATGCCTACGATAGTTTTCGGAGCTTTATGGTCGCCTACGCCGGGAATAGTGATCGAAGCCGAACATCAAACCCTCGTGGTCAATGCGCGTACTCGAATTGCAAACATAGGCGCTCTTTCGGCAAATGCCGTGATTGGGCTTGGGATGATTTTTCTCCCGTTTCCATTTAATTATCTTGCAGTATTTGTCATATCTGGTTCGTTAGGGCTGGCGGAGATGCGAGTCATCTCTCGAATCAACTACCCAGAATCCTCACATACTTATCTTGAAAGTTTCAAAGAGAATTTTGATGTAAAGAAGATTTTAGCTGAGCGCCAGTTTCTCTATTTTCTCACCGGACTATGTCTGATTGTCGCAGCTTCATCAGTCGCAGCGCCCTTGCAAACTGTCTATTTCATTAATGAACGAGGGGTGTCAGATCGATGGATGGGCGTTTGGGCTATGGCGCTATCTACAGGAATGGTTTTTGGAACTCTATTATGGCGCAAACTCCAGCTCACTAGGGGAAGTTATCTAGTCTTTTCGTGGACTGTTCCTATTGCAGGGTTCTATTTTCTCTTTATGACGCTCGCACCAAATGTCGAATTAATTTTACTTGCCACCTTGTTCTCTGGATTGATAAATGCTGGAACAGATACGGGTACTTGGTTGGGCCTATTCAGGTATGGCAGCGAGGAACGTCGCACCATGTTGATCAATATTTATATTGGTTTTGCCTTGGGAATTCCATTCATTGCCGCGTTCTTCATTCCATTCTTGACCAATCGGTTCACACTGACGGAAATATTCCTTGGTTCTTTCGTGATTCGGACCCTGCTGGGTCTATATTTCAAGATTCCTCGAGTCTATGATCTTCTCAGAGACGATGCACCGAACAAGTCTGACCAATCACGTGACGAGATAAAGAGGAATGATGAGTAGCGTTTATGCATCAGATGCGCTTCGTGGACAAGTCGTCGTTATTACCGGAGGTGGGCGTGGAATCGGTAGCGGGATTTCAAAAGTTGTTGCGGCAGCTGGAGGAGAGGTCGTCATTATCTACCCACTTGATGACGAGAAAGCGCATGCAGACAAAGTCATATCTGAAATAGTAGATAAGGGCGGGCGCGCAAGTGCCTATCGATGTGATGTGGGGGTCCGCATCGAGTGCGAACTCGTAATAAAAGAGATAATCAAAGATAAGGGCAGAATCGATGCACTTATCAATAATGCGGGAATCTGCGAATTCACTTCTTTTGAAAAAATTACGCCAGAAATATGGGATCGCCACATAGCAGTTAATCTTTCTGGGCCGTTTTATCTTTCACAAGCGGTCGTCGCAGATATGAAGACGCGAGGAAAGGGAGCAATCGTCAACGTCAGTACCGTGTCTGCATATCGTGGTGGGGATCGACAGGTGCATTACATTGCAAGTAAAGGTGGATTGAGTTCGCTGACTACATCACTTGCCCATGAGATTGTTGAGACAGGTATCCGAGTTAATGCGATTCTTTGTGGTGGTGTGGCTACCGACATCAATATTCAGCAACGCGCTGATAATGAACGAAAAACCGGGAAGCCTTGGCAAGAGCGACCTGGCGTTCGCTCTATGGGATTACCAGAAGATTTGGGGAATGCGGTGGTCTATTTGATCTCTGATGCAAGCCAGTGGGTAACAGGTTCTTTGGTGTCCGTAGATGGCGGCGCACTCATTAGCTAGAGAGAGGCAGATGCGATGAAAATTAGAGATATTAAGGTATATCTCACCGGTCCATACAAGAAAGGTGAGCCACCAGTACAGCACTATCGCATCAATCCAAGTTGGCTCTCACGTACCGAGATTGCTAACCCCATGTCTATTCATCCTGAGTTTCGACCACGACGTGAGATGTGGCTGGGAATGGGTGGACGCACCATCGTTCAAGTGATTGCCGAAGATGGCAGTTACGGTTTGGGAGAGAGCGCGGGTGGTCGCGCGTCAGCAGAGATCATCGCCCAACATTTCAAGAAGTTGCTTATAGGTCGTCAAGTGCATGAAGTCGAACGTAACTGGGACATCATGTGGCGCGCTTCTCTTCCTTATGGTCGCAAGGGCGCCCCAGTAATGGCAATCTCTGCCGTTGATTATGCGCTTTGGGATCTTCTTGCTAAATCTCGTCAAGAACCGCTCTATGTCTCGCTAGGTGGCGCTGCAAAAGATTCCGTGCAGTGTTATCTCACTGGAAACAATATCGAAGAAACGAAAGATCACGGCTTCATGGGACATAAACTTGCGATGCCATACGGTCCAGCTTCAGGCCGTTCTGGGATGAATGGCAATGTCGAGTTGGTAAAGCAGACTCGCGAAATGGTCGGCTGGGATGCCGAAATCATGCTTGATTGCTACATGGCATGGGATGTCGAATACACCATTCGGATGGCAGCGCTTCTTGAGCCTTACCGATTGAAGTGGATCGAAGAAGTACTACCACCAGATGATTACGAGGGTTACTCGATTTTGAATAGAAAGATCACCAGTACTGCAATTGCTACCGGCGAACATGAGTACTCGCGTTGGGGTTTCCAACAGCTTCTTGAAGTCCGTGGCTGTGAGATTTTGCAACCAGATATCCAGTGGTGTGGCGGCCTTACCGAATCAAAGAAGATTTGTGCGCTGGCATCGACAAAGGCGATACCAGTTATTCCTCATGGCGGTGGATTACGTCCGTGGGATCTTGCCCTGATCTTTGCAGAGGTAGGAATTCCTTACGCTGAATATTTCATCTTCGGTGAATTTAACCAGCCAAACCCAGATCCGATTTTCACCGGCATTCACCATCCGGTTGATGGGTGGTTCACACCACCACCTGGAATTGGCG
>SYAM01000102.1 GCA_005787645.1 Actinomycetota bacterium
ACCTATTACCTTTCCGTTATGGAGAATTGGGATGGTCTCCTCTTTCACCATTACTTCACCAAGTAACTCAGCGTCTGTATCTCTCTGAATCTCTCCATCTGATAAAGCAGCGTCAATCCAAGGGCGCTCTCCCCAACGTGCTTTATCGCCGATCAGATCATGTGGGTAGACCGTTGCTGCAGTCGTTGGTCGCATCTGTGCTACAACAACATGTCCTTCTGGCCAACTTTTCGGATTATCTCGTAGAGGCACCCAGAGAAGCAGGTCAGCAAAGGATAAATCGGCAAGTAGTTGCCACTCGGAGATGATCGCACGCAGACGGCTGATGTCAAAAGCATTAAGCGTGCTTCGCGCGGTCAGTTCTTCAAGCGTAGCCATTACCTCATTCTCCTATTTTCGCCATACAGATCGCACTTTCACTTGCGTCATACCATTCAAGCTCATCATCAGCACCATAAATGAGATAGAGAGCTACGATATCAGGATAACTTATTGAGTATTTTCCAGTTACAACTCCAGCTTTAATTTCGCTACCACTCGCTATCGATACCTCACTCAATTCGAGAGCGACTATTAATGGCTTCTTAATCAATTCTGCATCGGTTCGTGCAAGTTCAAGTGCAGCGTATTCAGCCTCCTCTTCATCGCTGACACCATATTCCAAAGCTAACGCGGAGGTAGGTACATAGAGAATCTCACATGGCATCTGCGAACTTTCCATGAATCGAGCAAATTCACTCTTGCTCATGGGTAGATAACAGCGCATACCCGAAGCCTAATTTGATTTTGCTATCCAGTCGAATAATGGTTGAAGCGCGCGAATCGTACTCTTGCTGGGCGCACCAGTGATTTGTATCTCCGCATCGAAATAGATGGGATGAAAATAGGCCACTCCGGAACCTTGCAGTTCCCGCTCTAGAGCGCGCAATCGCTTCTGCGCCATTGAATTTCGAGGAACTTTATTGATCACCACAGCAGACCAGGGCTCATTGGAATCGCCTACTAGCAATTCATCACATAGCCGGAGTATCGATTGATCATCAATTTCAGATAGCAATATATTTTTATATGGGTGATCTTGCCTTTTCATAATTGGCAGTAGTATCGCTCCAAGATTCTCTTCGAGAATTCGGTTCAAGGTGCGTGCACCGACTCTGGGCAAGACTCCTTTGACACTAGGATTGCGATTGTACGGATCTACTATCGAATCATTCGTTCCATTACCTTGGGTGAGCATCTTGGATATTAATTCGGGAAGTTCGTGTATCTCACTTTCACTGAGACTGATCGCTCCAGAAGGTGCCTTGTCGCCCAGAGAGACTATGCGGTGAAACTCATCTCGCATGTGACTTGCATGCAGGGTGGAAGGAGTAGTGACCACCACAACTGATGATCTGTCACTAATAGGAATTTCAGCAAGCGCAAAGTGGCGTCCGGCGCACTGTATTCCTGACTCTGCTAAAACATGCATTACCTGTGCTTCAAGAACTGGATCGATTATTGCTAAACGAATATTCATATCAGTCATGGTCATCAAACCGCTGGGCCACAGATATCGATGAGTTTGCGAGTAACGTAATAATCGAGCGTGTTTGAATCTCATTAAATAATGCGGAGATAGTAATCTTCCCGTCAAATTGGGCATCATCATCCTCAACTTCTCTGATTCTCACTTCCTCCACTACTGTGATTAATTCGACCTGCTCATTAAGAGCAATGTTGCTAGGTATCGAAAAGAAGTAGAGATCGATGACATCGCCCGATTTCAATTGTTTTGGCGCTTGGGATTTAGCGACCACGAAAGTTAGTAATCTTCTCTCTTCTATCTCTATTTCGCTGGAGAAGGCTGCTCTGGGAATAATCTCACCACGTGTGATACTTCGCAGTGCCCTATGGCCATCCAAATCAACACCACCACTGACATATTTCTTATCGGAGTTCGATAGGTATAGAGAGTCAGGGGCGAAATCCTGGGCGGACACTATCTCGCCTACTGAGATATCACGACTTGCAGTGAGGTAGATGTACTGGGGTGGAGTCTGGCGAACCGATAAATAAACCCCACTCGCACCGATAATCAAGAATACAAGCCCGACTAGTTCTCTTTTTCGCATGCTCGTTACTACCGCATTCTCAATGGCCCAGTAGAACGAATTTCGCACTCATCCTTTTGGATGAGAAGACCTTATTCGAAAGGAGGAGGGATAGTTTTAGAGTAACCGAAATTCTGCGCTCATGACTCAACTAATCGTTCAGGAAACCCTTGATTTATTCGATAAACCTCGCTTCCAACCGCATCTATCTTCACTTTCTTTCAAGCCAACACAAGATGAAGATGCTTACGTCGAAGATGAATATGAATTTGGGCGACAAATCACTCCTTACGAGCGACTTCCTGAGCCAAGAGAATGGGTCGATCGATTCGTTCACGCTGCTCTCGAAATTCTCAATGGAAAACGGGCGCCCATGCAATTATCTCGATGGTGCAACAGGAGGGTTTTCGCCTACTTGACCGAGAATGCGAGAGTTCGACCAGCGACTATCCGAGTGGGCAGAAAGCGAATCTGCCAACCCTTCGATCAAATTCTTGAAGTTACAGCGATGCTCCATGGAAACGACCGTAGTCGAGTGTTAGTTGCCCGATTTGAAGGTCTGGATGGCAGGTGGCTCTGCGTGGAGCTTTACTCGATTTGAATCACACCGCTTGATCAACGGTTCCGCGGATCTCCGTGGCATCGCTTGTATTTCTTTCCTGAGCCACACGGGCATGGTGCATTCCGCGAAGTCTCATGGCTAGAGCCAGTCGCCTGTTCTTCATAGTCTCCAGGGGCTGAATAGTGAAGTTCCTGCTCGCCACCACCGAGTTCGGGGAGCGAGGCAGATGCAAGGTCTCCTTGTGCAGTCCGCTCCACACTTACCTCTGCATGGAAGACATAGCCAACTGACTCCTCTTTGATCCCCTCCATCATCGCAGTGAAAAGGTCATACCCCTCTTTTTGATACTCAACAAGTGGATCGCGTTGTGCCATCGCACGTAACCCGATTCCCTCTTGCAGATAATCCATTTCGTACAGATGATCACGCCAACGACGATCTAGGACGCTGAGTACAACTCGGCGCTCTAATTCCCGCATGATTTCCACTGAAAGTACCTGTTCTCGTTCTTCGTGTTTCTCAAGGGCATTAGCACTTATTACCTCGCTGAGGTACTCGGTAGAGAGGGCTGAAATATCGCCAACCTCTGAGACGAGTTCCTCAGGTGTGACGGATACTGGATAAAGTGCTTTCAATTGCTGCCAAAGCGCTTCAAGATTCCAGTCTTCGGGGAATCCTTCAGATGTAGCGAACGCAACTTGACCACGAACTGCATCGTCGATGAATCCAAGTATTTGTTCGCGCAGGTCTGCGCCTTCGAGAACACTTCGTCGCTCCGCATAAATTACCTGTCGTTGACGATTGAGTACATCATCGTATTTGAGGACGTTCTTTCTAATCTCAAAATTTTGACTCTCTACTTGGGTCTGCGCAGATTTAATGGCATTGCTAACCATCTTCGACTCGATAGGAACATCTTCAGGAATCCCTGCAGCACCGAGGAAGCGCTCAACCAAAGCGGAATTGAATCGTCGCATCAAATCATCTTGTAGCGAGAGGTAGAAACGAGACTCTCCAGGATCGCCTTGACGTCCCGAACGTCCTCGAAGCTGATTATCGATTCGTCGAGACTCATGCCGTTCGGTTCCCAGGACATAGAGCCCGCCAAGTGCAACCACCTCATCGTGGTCAGTCGCGACGAGTTGGCGCTGTCGAGCTAATTCAGCCGGCCATTCACGCTCATAATCTGCAGGAGTATCAACGGGAGAGAACCCCCTTTGTTGCAACGTAAAGTCGGCAAAGAACTCAGGATTTCCACCCAGCATGATGTCAGTTCCACGGCCAGCCATATTGGTGGCGACAGTGACCGCTGCCTTGCACCCTGCTCGGGCAACAATTGCAGCCTCACGTTCGTGCTGCTTTGCATTTAATACTTCGTGGGCAACACCTCGGCGGACCAGATGAGTGGATAACTCCTCAGATTTTTCTACGCTGACAGTTCCCACAAGAACCGGTTGCCCCTTGCGATGTCGCTCGACGATGTCATCAACCACAGCAAGAAACTTTGCATTCTCAGTCTTGTACACAAGGTCAGCCTGGTCGGCACGCGACATCTCTTTATTTGTTGGAATGGGAATCACACCCAGTTTATAAATTTGATAGAACTCTGAGGCCTCAGTCATGGCTGTACCAGTCATTCCTGAGAGCTTGTCGTAAAGCCGGAAATAATTCTGGAGGGTGATTGTCGCCAAAGTCTGGTTTTCGTCTTGAATCTTTACCCCTTCTTTAGCTTCAAGCGCTTGGTGTAAGCCTTCGTTATAACGACGCCCCTGGAGGATCCGACCGGTGTGCTCATCGACTATGAGTAACTCACCACCCATGACTACATAATCTCGATCTCGCTTAAACAACTCTTTCGACTTCAATGCATTATTCAAATAACTTATCAGTGGCGTATTCGCAGTTTCGTAAAGGTTCTCAATCCCGAGCAGTCGTTCAACCTCTGTGATTCCTGCCTCTAAAATACCTACAGTTCTCTTCTTCTCATCGACTTCGTAATGTTCGCTCGATGTTAACTTCTTCGCAATTGAAGCAAACTCAGAGTACCACTTAGTTGGGCGATCGGCTGGCCCGCTGATAATCAATGGAGTACGTGCTTCGTCAATCAAGATTGAGTCCACTTCATCTACAATTGCAAAGTTATGCTCTCGTTGAACACAATCGTCAATAGACCAGGACATGTTGTCTCGAAGATAATCAAAACCAAATTCATTATTAGTGCCGTACGTGATATCTGCTGAGTAGGCAACTCGTCGTTCTTGTGGGCTCATATGAGCCAGGATCACTCCGACGCTCAAGCCAAGGAAACGATGGACTCGACCCATCCACTCGCTGTCGCGCTCGGCAAGATAATCATTGACGGTCACAATGTGCACGCCTTTGCCGGATAACGCATTCAAATAGGCCGGCAGAGTCGAGACCAGAGTCTTTCCCTCTCCAGTGCGCATTTCCGCAATATTGCCTCGATGGAGGGCGATGCCACCCATCAACTGAACGTCATAGTGACGTTGACCCAAGGTCCGCTGCGCAGCCTCACGAACGACGGCAAAAGCCTCTGGCAGGAGATCATCGAGATCTTCACCCTCAGCGAGTCGGGTTTTAAATTGGTCGGTTTTAGCGCGAAGTTCCACATCAGTAAGCGCTGTTATCTCCGCTTCATGGCTGTTGACGATTCGGGCAATCTTCTCCAGGCTGCGCACCTGGCGCCCTTCTCCAGCGCGCAAAATCTTATCGAGCAGTACGACCACGCGTATTCGGCCTTTCGTGATTAGAGCCCTACTCTAATGCGCCGGGCGGTACATCCTCCAATTGAGCGAATAAGCCGCTGAAATTCCCCCAATACACCGAACTCCAGCCCCGTGGAGCGCCCGGTAGCCCTCGCGCATAGTCGCTCCCGTGGTGAGCACATCATCCACAATAAGCACTTGATTAACCTTCAACGATTTATGAAATCTAGATAACAAATCCTCTCGGACTCTAAATGCACCATCCATATTCCGAGCGCGATCAGTTGCATTTAATCTTTTCTGAGGTGCAACTTTCCGCGTAAGTGAAAGTAAGGGAATTACCTCATCTCGCGTATCTCGAGCTAACTCTCGACAAATATCAAAGAGAAAATCTCTACCTCGTGCACGACGAGCACGAGCTGAACTTGGGATAGGAATAAGCAACAAGCCTTCGGGAAAGAGCGACCGAGATTGACGGAGTGAATCCACTAGGACGCTCTCTAATTGATGATTGTTGTCATCCTTTGCACCTAAAACCACACGGGAGACTTCATCACTAAAAGGTAATTTGGTAGCAATAGACATCTGCCCAGCAAGAGTACTAACCATGATTGGCTTGTTGCGTGGAGCATGAAGTAACTCTTGTGAACATACCCTACAGAGGACAATATTGGGAGTGGCACAGACAATGCATTGAACGGGAATTGCAAGAGATCGAAGAGCACTCCAGAATGACATCAGGTAAAGATAGGTGGCTACAAAAAAGAATTTAGAGTGAGAGAGAAAAAAGTCTTTCCGTGAGTTCTTCACTACGATCTCGTGGAATTGTTAATACAAAAAGTGAACCCTGTCCATACACGCCAGCCGCTTCGATGATTCCACCATGCAACTGAGCATCCTCTTGGGCAATTGATAGGCCAAGTCCAGTACCTCCCCGAGTCCGCTCTCGTGACGGGTCAGCCCGCCAAAAACGATCGAAGACCCTATTTTCCTCCCCTTTGCGTAGACCGATTCCGTAATCGCGCACCGCCACTGCGATTGAATGTTCCCCCACTCTTACTTCAACATCGATTGACTTACCCTCTCCATAGGCAATGGCATTATTTAGCAGATTGCGAAGGATTCGATCCATTCGCCGTGGATCCACGACCGTGACTATAGGTTCTGCAGGATGGCTATACCGGAAAATCGATCCATGTTCCTTCGCAATCGGCGTTAGGGTGTCGACGCCTTTCTCAACAAGGGCCACGATGTCAGTAACATCAGGTTCAAGATTCACTACTCCAGCATCGAATCGGCTAACTTCGAGTAATTCGGTAAGCAAGTTTTCAAAGCGTTCTAATTGAGCAGAGAGCAATTCTGCACTTCTGGAGATTGTTGGGTCGAAGTCATGTCTTTGTCGGTAAATCAGATCAGATGCCATCTTCAAGGTAGTAAGTGGAGTCCGCAATTCATGCGATACATCCGAAACGAACCGCTGTTGAACTCTCGATAGGTTCTCAAGTCGGGTGATTTGATTCTGCAAAGCGCTGGCCATTTCATTAAAGGATTGTGCGAGCCTGGCAATCTCGTCTGCTCCCTCGACATGCATACGCTCTGCGAAATCACCTGCCGATAATTTCTCAGCAATCTCTGCAGCTCTTTTGACTGGAGTTACTACCTGCCGTGAAACAGCCCAGACAACGAACAGGAGTACGAGAACCAGGGCAATCGCGCCAATAAGTAAAGTCCTAGAAATCAACGAAAGCGTCTGATTCTCCGGCGCAGTGCTGAAAAGGAAGTACATCTCAAATTGTCCAAAATTCGCCAGGGTGAATTGTCCACCGACAATCAGAGCGGGCTCTAGCCTCTCAATGGGTACGGTAGTGAGAAAAGAAGTTGGGTACAGGATCTCTCCGTACAAATATTGCAACTCTTTACTGACCAACACCCTGTCACGCAGTTCCTTTGGTATGGACTCTTTTAACACTTGATTAGTAGATCGTTCATAAATGAGATACTTCGTCGTTGGTGAGTTTGCCTGAAGAATTACCACCTCGGGATTACGCTCATTTCCCTTGGCACCAGCAAATTCTGTGATTGTTCGATCCATTGCATCCCGGAAGCCTGCAACGGATGAAATTCCTGAGATTACAAATCTATTCTCAGTCTGGAATAACTTTGACTCACTCTCGTTTAGCACTGCTTCAATTTTTGATTCCCTGATTCCATCGCTCAATAATTGATTCAAGATTGAACCTAAGACTGATACCAAGAGCGTGGACAACAATAAGGTGGTCCCAAGGACTCTGAATGCGAGTGAATTTGTAAAACGCATTATTTTTGCTCTGTGAAATTACCAGCGCGATATCCAACCCCTCGCACCGTCAGCACTAACTCAGGCTGATTAGGGTCGCGCTCAATCTTTGATCTAATCCTTTGAATGTGCACATTGACCAATCGTGTATCTGAAGAATGTCGGTAGCCCCACACCTCAGAAAGAAGCGCCTCTCGTGTGAAAACTCGACCTGGTTCTCGAGCCAGGGCTAAAAGTAAGTCAAACTCCAAGCGAGTAAGCGCAATGACTTTCTCGCTTCTTCGAACTTCGTGGGCAACTAAATCAATCGATACCCCACCGAATTCTAATTTTGACGACACGGCAGAGGATGTTGGGACCCTTCGCAGACGAGCTTTGACCCGAGCAAGCAACTCGTTGGTTTGAAAAGGTTTGACGATGTAATCGTCTGCTCCCGCCTCAAGACCCTTGACTACATCTGTGGTGTCCCCTTTTGCCGTGAGCATGACAATTGGAATCATTGACTCAGCTCGAATCAATTTACATACTTCGATTCCATCAAGTCCAGGTAGCATCAAATCCAATAGGACCAAGTCTGGTTGCGAGGTGCGAAAGACATCCATGACCTGGTCGCCACGTGAGACTAGATCAACTCCCATGCCCTCGCCCGTAAGGACGATTGCGAGCATCTCTGCTAAATCCTGGTCATCATCGACGACCATTATTAGCGTCATTAGCTGCCATGCTCCCAGGAGTTGAGGTAATGCTCTTGATCAGGGGTGAGAACATCTACCTCGCCACCCATGCTCTTAAGTTTCAAGGAAGCCACCTCTTTATCGATTGTGACCGGCACTTCATGAACGCCAGGTTTGAGGTTCTTGGCCTCGTAAACTAACCACTCAGCGGTGAGAGCCTGATCTGCGAATGAGAGATCCATTACCGCTGCTGGGTGACCTTCTGCGGCGCCAAGGTTGACCAAACGACCCTCAGCCAGAAGGAGCAGACGCCTTCCGTCTTTCATCACATATTCATCCGTCTGATGACGAATCTTTGGATTCTTGCGCGCATTCTTCTCTAGCCAGGCAACATCAATTTCGATATCAAAGTGGCCGGAATTGGCCATGATGGCGTTGTCCTTCATTAACTCAAAGTGCTCAGCTCGTAGTACATCTCGATTGCCAGTTACAGTGATGAATACATCACCAATCCGCGCAGCCTCATGCATTGTCATTACTCGATAACCATGCATCATGGCATCGAGGGCTTTCGTCGGATCAATTTCCGTTACTACTACTTCGGCGCCCAAGCCTTTTGCGCGCTCTGCAACGCCGCGACCGCAATACCCGAATCCGGCAACTACCACGACTTTTCCGGCGATTAGGGTGTTCGTTGCTCGGAAAATCGCATCAAAGGTTGATTGGCCAGTGCCATATCGATTATCAAACATATGTTTGGTATCAGTGTCATTTACAGCGATCATTGGGAATGTGAGGGCACCGTCTCGCGTCATTTGCGTCAAACGGATCACGCCCGTTGTCGTCTCTTCACAGCCACCAAGAATTGTGGGCAGTAATTCACGACGGGTCGTATGGAGAGTGTTCACCAGATCGCAACCATCGTCGAAGACAAAGTGTGGAGCGATATCAAGCGCAGCATTGATATGGCTGTAATAGCCATCACGATCGATTGCATTTCGTGCAAAGACGCTGATTCCATACTCATGTACCAGCGCCGCTGCTGTGTCATCTTGAGTCGATAATGGATTTGATGCGCAAAGTGCCAACTCCGCGCCACCTGCAGCAAGAGTTCGCATGAGATTGGCTGTCTCTGTGGTCACATGCATACACGCTGAGATTCGGACACCTTTGAATGGCTGCTCCAGGGTGAAGCGATCGCGAATCTGAGCCAATACCGGCATACTCCGCTCTGCCCATTCAATTCTCTTCTTACCTTGTGCCGCTAATTCAGGGTTAGCAATATCGCTCTTGATAATCGTTGCTCTACTCACTTGGACGCAAACCTTCCACTCGGGCCACCTAGGACTGACACACTCACGGTGAACTTTACCGCCCTTTGCCTGTTACCACCCAGAGAGAGCCTTCGCCATTGACCTGATATTCGCCCGGGGCCACAAAGGCCCCATTATCACCTTTCACTGTAACCGAAATTGATTTACTCGCCGGGGCAGTAATCACGAAAGCACCTCTCCAGGCAAATGCAATTGTGAAGTTAGCTACATGGATCCGCTGATTGATTACACCGTGGAACTCGCTAAGCGCAAAATCCTCGATGGGAGGTTGCCAATGACGCACACCGCCCTCAGTTGCCCCTAAAAGTTCATATGTCGGAGTAATGATCTCCGACATTTCATTACTTTCTTTGAGCAAGGCCAGGAAATTCTTTTTATCGATGGGTTTTTTGGTTAAGCCACCTCGAATCACATTATCACTGTTAGCCATCGCCTCGATTGCAGTTCCTCGCAGGTAAGCGTGAATACACCGAGGTGGGAGGTACACGCTCTCTCCGGGGGCAAGCCGTACCAAATTACATAGAAGCAACGCTAAAGGATCAAGATTCGGGGCGTACAGTGTAATCAATTCGTGAAGCCACCCTTGATGAAGCGCATTCAAGTTTCGCGCTTTTGCTATGACTTCTTCAAGAATATCGAGACGATCCTCGACTCCAAGAATATGATCGAGAATTTCTATCACCGAGGACCCCATTAACAGCGGCTCTGCAATAATTCTCTTTGCATGTTCAGAATCAAGTCTTTCGACAAGTGCCAGAATCTCCTCTTTGGATGCCAAGCCAATCAAAGCATCGAATTGAGAGAGCGCCACAATCATCTCTGGCTTGTGATTATCATCGCGCTTTACTCTTTCAAGTGCGCGTAAATCAGATAACGCAGGATGCACTTGAAGTGAGAGCGGACTTTCTACAGCTAAAATCTTGGCAAGAAAAGGCAATGGGCCGAATTCTTCCGTAAGTTGATCAAGGGTCTGTGCGGAATTTAACAGGAGCGCTGGGCCATGGGGACTATCGCCAAACCAAAGCTCTGCCTCGGGTTCCTTACTTGACTGCGCGCCTCGATGCTCGGCAAGGGTTTGGAACGACCCCCACGTGTAGTTCTTGACGATACCCCGAATGGGAATCACTGATGAAAAACTACTCATCCACGCTTTCGAGCAGAATCTATAAGGAGAACCGGAATCTTGTTTCGAATGGGGTAATCAAGAGCACATATTTTACAGAAAAGTGATTCGGTCTCGAGTATCAAATCTCCGCGACACTGCGGGCAGACGATTATCTCTAAAATCTTGGGATCGACGCTCATTGCCGAATCACCTCCAAAGCCTCATCGCGGATACGACACATTACATCATCGCTATCGGCTTCGACATTTAACCGTAGCAAAGGCTCAGTGTTGGATGGCCGCACATTCAGCCACCAACTCTGTGAAGTTATCGTCAAGCCATCTAAACGATCAATCTCGCCTTGAGCGCCAAAAGTCTGCTCAACTCGCTTGAGTGCACTCTGCACATCGCTCACTTCTGAATTTATTTCTCCACTACTGCTGTACTTTCGATACTTTCTCATCAAAGAAGAAAAGGTGGCTCCAGAGGTGGAATTACCAAGCGCTGAAATCGCATAGAAAGCGGCAAGCATCCCAGAATCTGCATTCCAAAAATCTTTGAAGTAAAAGTGGCCTGAATGTTCACCGCCAAAGATTGCACCTGTCTGGGCCATTTGTGCTTTTATATTGGAGTGCCCTACCTTGCTTCGTGAAGCAACGCCACCATTCGCGGTAATAATCTCTGGAACAATTTTTGAGGAAATCAGACTATAGATAATTGTGCTACCTGGGACTCTTTTCAATTCACTCTCCGAAATCAGTGCAGTGAGTAGTGAAGGCTCTACGACGTGACCTTGCTCATCAACCAGAAAGCAACGGTCTGCATCTCCGTCGAATGCCAAGCCAAGATCGGCCTTTTCAGCGACGACTCGCGCCTGCAAATCTACAAGCGTGGAGAGATCAAGAGGATTAGCCTCATGGTTAGGAAAGGAGCCATCTAATTCAAAATATAAGGGGATAATTTCAAGATTTAGAGAGCCAAGCACGCTTGGAACCGTGTGGCCTGCCATTCCATTTCCCGCATCTACTACCACTTTCAAACGACGAATCTGATCACATGGGACCAATTTGCGAAGATGTGCTCCATATCCTTCGAGAAGATCTACTGATCGCTCTTCTCCTTTTTTCTCTGATTGTGGAAGCACGCCATGAATCAAAGAATCACGAATTTCGGCTAAACCCGACTCTGCTCCGATTGGTTTAGCTCCTGCGCGAGCCAATTTAATTCCGTGATAAGAGGCGGGGTTATGACTTGCTGTAAACATGGCTCCAGGAATATTCATAACTCCTGTTGCGTAATACAACTGATCGGTGGCTGATAAACCAATGTTCACCACATTGGTTCCAGTAGCGCGGACTCCCTCGGAAAATGCTGCCACCAGGACTGGTGATGAGGGGCGCATATCAAAACCAATCACCACCTCAGTTGCCTTCACGAGATTGGCAAAGGCAATTCCAACATCTCTGCAGAATTCTGGTGTTATTTCAGAACCAACTAAACCTCGAATGTCATATGACTTAATAATTGGCGCAAGCGATTGCGCGGTGTATGCCACGCCAATTATTCTGAGGGAAGCGCACGCAAATGTCCACGCCGACCAATAGTGGGCGCAGTTGGCTCAGGTACATTTGAGATAACGCTACGAACTGCTTCTGCGATTGCTAGAAGATCATCTTCGCTTGGTCCGGGTTCGATCTCCTCGTGGGCGAGTCGGATCAGTTCCCAACCTCGTGGTGCCGTCAACTTCGCACCATGGTCGCTGCAGAGATCGTAGCTATGCGGCTCTGCATAAGTTGCCAATGGCCCTAATACAACTGTTGAATCGCTATACACATAGGTGAGCGTCTGCATAGCGGGTAGAGCACACCCGGTGCGGGTGCACTTACGCGAGGCAGGGCGCAACTTAGCCATAGTCACAAGGTATCTCTGAATAACTTTTGATTCGGGGATGCCACTCCGTTCTCATCACAGCGGAATCGACTCATCACCTAGCCATTGGAGTCAGGAATTAATAATGAGGAATCGACAACAGGAAGAGTGGTCAATTCCTTCGATTGTGCAGGGGCCAGGGTCGTGCCTGCCACCCCCGAGATACTTTCCATAGTGATAGCCAGGAATCTTGGAGGAGTTCCAGTGGTAAATTCGATTGCGCGCGCCGTATCAGGCACTTTCCAGAGACCCATAGGGTCGGTTGAAACAGTGACTTTGGACCGCTTCCCACCTGACTTCACCACGACGAAAGAGACCTTGGGCTGGGATGAAACTATGGAGAGATAGCCGGATCTTTCAGGAAGAGCAATCTTCGCATCTTGATTTTGTTGCGCGCTACCCGACCAGATCAATTCACGGCGTTTATCAAAAGTACCGCGCGTAACTGTGCTTGCGATTATCGGCTCGGTAGCTCGGATCTGCAATGAGAAGAGTTGATCGTTAGGCAGCTTAGGAAGTTCGACTTCGACCACTCTCTGAGCTGGCACCCGCAGTGAGTCCAATCCTACTGGA
>SYAM01000103.1 GCA_005787645.1 Actinomycetota bacterium
CGATGCAAGATGTTGACTCGATTTTTTATCGTTGGCGATACCGCCGAGATAGACAATCTGCTGAACATCTGCATCTTTGGCGGCGCGTGCAAAATTTGCTGCCATCTGTTGCTCAATCTCATCGAATTTCTTACCCATATTGAGCGAATGGAGCAGATAGAAGGCAGTATGCACTCCCGTCAGGGCATCACGCAGACTCGAGTAATCGTTTGCATTTCCAACGGCAACTTCGACGTTCTTTCCCCATGGTTGATCCTTGATTTTGGCTCTTTCGCGAATGAAAACTCGGACTAACAATTCGTTGTTGAGAAGGGATTCGACCAAACGTCCGCCTACATAGCCCGTTGCGCCGGTGACCAGCACTTTCCGATGCGAACTCATGGACGAGACTCTAGACTTACCCCTTCCCACTCGCATTAGGAGCAAAGAAACCATGACGGAGCGACCTTCGGTAGTCATTTTGGGCGCCGGTTTTGGTGGCTTGACTGCCGCTCGCTCTCTGGCAAAGAGCGCCAATGTGACGCTTATTGATCGCCACAACTATCAAACGTTCTTACCTCTGCTTTATCAAGTCTCCACCGCTGGCCTTGCCGCTGACCATATCGCACATCCGATTCGAGCCTCGCTCCGTGGAACACCCGCTCAATTCCGTATGGGTTCACCTATTGCAATCAACCACGCTCAAAAATCAGTGATGCTTGATAGCGGTGAGGAATTTTCATTCGATCACCTCATAATTGCGATGGGTTCTGCAACTGCAGACTTTGGAATCGATGGTGTTAAAGAGCATGCCTTAGGAATGAAAAGTATCCAAGAGGCGCTATTAATTCGTGGCGAGATCATGCGCCGCTTCGAAGATCTCTGTCGCTTTAATGATCAGACACGACTTGGAATCTCGGTAGTCGGCGGCGGACCTACCGGAGTTGAAATGGCCGGGGCTATCGCCGAGCTGATTCGCGGTCCTCTCAAAGGTGATCAACCCACTGCATCAGCACAGATGGATATTCGAATTATTGAAGCTGGACCACGATTGTTACCTTCATTTAGCCAATCACTCTCGAATCGCACTGCTCGCGATCTTGAGCGTTTGGGTGTCGATGTCATTCTTAACAAAGCAGTTCAATCCGTTGCGCCTCGAAAAATCACTTTCACAAATGGTGAGGTCATTGGCTCAGAAATCACTATCTGGGCAGCGGGGGTTCAAGGTGAACCTGCTATTGAAAGGTTAAATCTTCCGATTTCGCGAAAGCGAATTGATTGCCTTGATACGCTTCAAGTAAAGGGGCACCCCCACATCTGGGCTATTGGCGATAACGCGGGCGCGGTAGATGCGAAGGGCAATCTCTATCCGATGGTCGCACCCGTTGCCATGCAACAGGCGCGCCATGTAGCAAAACAGATACAAGCGCTAAGCGCGGGCAAAGCGCTCACTCCATTTAAGTATCGGGATAAAGGATCAATGGCGACAATCGGTCGCCATAAGGCAGTAGTCGAGGTGGGACCGTTCAAGATGGCGGGAATTCCTGCTTGGTATGCCTGGCTATGGCTCCATTTGATCTATCTTCTTGGTGGGCGGAACAAGATTGGCACGATGGCCGATTGGACCTGGAATTACCTCACCTACGACCGCGGAAACCGTCACATCATGGATGGTAATTAAGATTTAGCAACGGCTTCATTCAATTGATTGAGATGATCTTTGATGTGAGTCCGTGACTTCTTGATGAGAGCAATAATTGGGTATTCACCAACATCACTGTTGCGTCCCTTCTTCTCCCATTCATCGGGAGTGAAATTGCTCATGATGTTATAGAAGGATTCCCTGAGGGATAGCACCAGACGAAGTGAATTATCGACATCGCGTTTCTGGTATTTGAGTTTCGCAGGGTAGACATTTTCGTCGAAGAAATCAGTCTGTGGGACATCCTCGGTGAGGATCTTCAAGTATCGGATATAGAAGTGCGCCTCAGTATCTGCTAGATGATGGATGATATTTGAAGGGGACCACTCGTCATTTGAAGGGGCCTTATGCAGTTTATCCGCAGGCACGGCTTTGGCGGCAGCAATAAAATTATCAGTAGCGTCCTTATACTCTTTTAATAAATCTGCAGACATTACATGCCTTTCTCTATAGTTTCGAGCAGAGGGTATCTAAATCTTTTGAATGGCGAGCGATTACCTCTTGGGCAACTTCCTCTAGCGCGATAATTGTCTCCGGACGAGCATCATCGATTGCAGAGCGCATTCCATTCATTAGTGGCTGGATTCTGAAGTAATGACCTTTTCGAAGGATGTGATTGAGTTGCCAATCAATTGCATGATTTCCCGCTTGTGAGGTGATATCGAGAATAGGGCGAGCCCAATTGGCTAATCCCCAATGTTTGATCTCGTCATAGGCTAACTCTCGCGCTACTGCACCAGTTCCTATAGAGATGATGGTCATATCATCCTCGTCAAATCCAATAGACATCGCATGGGCAAAGGCACACATCGTTGGATTATTTGCAAAGACTGCACCATCAATGAACGCCAAACGCTCCTCACTGCCGATTTTGGCTGCAGGCTCAAAGTAGGTTGGCGCTGCGCTCGTTGCTCGCGCTACAAAACGCATCAAGAAATCTTTTGCTTCATTCTCTCGTGCTTCGCTACGGACAAAGAAGTGCGGCGTACCACTTTCAACTTCGTAGGCGGTGATTAGGACTTCACAGAGCGCTTCACTGATTTTGGAGTCACCAAGAATCTCATCGAGTACCTGCTCTATGCCATCAGCGGAGTACCGCTCGTTACTTAATCCCTTCAATGCATCGAATAGTCGCAAGCCTGAACTTTCAAAGATTCGCCCATACGCCTCACGATAGAAGATAGCCAGATCCTCAGCCTTCCACCGTGGTTTACCATCTTTTCCAGGACAGGAGAGCGCTAACGCGATATGACCTCCTGCCGAAGTTCCTGCAATCAAGTCAAAGATTTCACTTACTGGTTTACCCATTCGTTTTTCGATTTCGACAACAACCATTCCAGGAATAAGTCCCCGGACACCGCCACCATCTATCGAGAGGATCTTCATGGCACTCTTCTCCTCATCATCGACCCACTATTCCTGCAATTATTTCAGCTGCCTGTCGAACTTCTGCCTCGCTGACATCTAAGTGTGTAACGAGTCGAGCGTATCGTGGCCCCAGTGCGCTTATGAGTACCCCAGCTTTTCTCGCCTCTGCCGCTAGCTCTGCAGCGGTTAAATCTGTATCTCGTAAGATCAACCCCACGATATTGCTCCGAACATTTACCGGATTGACTGATGAAGTAAGTGCTTTATGAATGACTTCAGCAAGAATTTTCGCATTCTTATGATCATCACCCAACCGAGAAATGTTGTGATCAAGTGCGTAGTGGCAAGCGGCCCCCAGGACACCCACCTGTCTCATGCCGCCACCTAGACGTTTACGCCATACGCGAGCCTTCTTAATGTTCTCACCAGTGCTTAACAAAACTGAACCAACGGGAGCGCCAAGTCCCTTCGATAGACATACGCTGATTGTGTCGAAGTACTTTCCATATTCGTGTAATGGTGTTCCTGTCGCTACATGCGCGTTCCATATTCGTGCACCATCTAAGTGAAGCGCCAGACCCATTTCTCGTGCCCCTTCATGCAACGCCTTGATCTGCGCAATTTCCTGCACAGTTCCGCCACCAAAATTATGAGTGTCTTCAACAGCAATTGCTTTTGTAGAGACTAGATAAGGACCTGCATCCGGTCTTGCCATTCGTAGTGGTGCAAGCGCATCTAATTGTCCTCGTTCGGCATACCAAGTGCGAGTGGTGATGCCACCATGTGCAGCAGCGGCTCCTAATTCAGCACGCACCACATGTGCATCTTCTTCTGCTAAAAGCTCTTCGCCGGGATTGACCAGGAGCCGAATTCCCAATTGATTTGCCATGGAACCAGTTGGAGTAAAAAGTCCTGCTTCTTTGCCAAAAAGGCCTGCTACTCGCACTTCGAGTGAGTTGATTGTGGGATCTTCTCCATAGACATCATCCCCCACTGTCGCTGCAGCCATCGCATCACGCATCCCCGTGGAGGGTTTAGTCACGGTATCTGAGCGAAGGTCAATGGACATTAGGCAAGAATAGGGCTAGAACTTGCCACTGATAAGTGGCGGGATTAGAAACCTGGAATTACTGGTAGTCGACCTTCAGTCTCTGAATCTTCGAAGGCGATAAAGCGCTTGATGTAGAGCAATTCACCTGAAGGGTGTACTCCGTAATTCTGATAGCCCATTGCCTCATAAAGTCTTTGACCGCGGGCATTATCTTTCGCAGTTATCAGAATCACGCCACCTTTGCCGTTTTGTTCTGCCCAATCATGAGCGTGCTGGATGAGCATCTTGCCCACGCCCTGTCCTTTATATCCGTCGTGAACCGCAATCCCAAGCCATGGCAACTTGGTGTCGATGTCCCACAGGAAGATGTAACCCATCATCACATCATTCTCTTCAGCTAACCAGCGGATGATGGATTTATTCTTCTCGATGACGAATTTGACAGCGAAATTACGATTTACATCATTGGTATTGAAGTACTTCGTTGACTCTTCCCCCATTTGATCAAAGAAAGCATGGATCTTGGGAAGGTCACGCTCCTCGAATTGACGGATTATCATCTTTTGCTTGGACGTTTAGTGAGGCTGGACGATTTGGCGAACGACATTTTGTGCATCGTCCAATTCATCCATCGACTCATTCACTTCAGTAAGAGGTCGGACCTTGGTAATCAACTTCTCGGCAGGCAATTTTCCATCGCGCCACAATTGAACGAATTCTGGAATATCTTTCCGTGGGTCTCCTGAGCCAAGGTATGAACCTTTCAAGGTTTTTACATCGGTCACGAGTGAAACCGCAGAGAAGGTGAGTAGGTCAGCAGGTGCTGGTAATCCGACAGTCACAGTGGTACCGGCGCGCGCAGTGCTCTCGTATGCATGCTTTAACGCACTTGCCTTACCGACAGCCTCAATCGCATACTCCACGCCGCCCTTTACATGTTCACGTATATCTTCGCTTGGGTCAATTGCGATATCGGCACCCAGTTCGAGTGCAAGTGCACGTTTCATCGGCACTGGATCAATTGCGATGATGGGTGATGCTTTAGCAACAACTGCACCAAGGAGTGCCGCCATTCCCACGCCACCTAGACCCCAGACGCCCACTGAAGCACCGGCAGGGACTTTCGCTCCGTTACGCACTGCTCCAACACCGGTGAGAAATGCACATCCGAAAATTGCGGCTATCTCAATAGGTAGATCCGATGGCACGGGAATCAAGGAACGTCGATCCAGGACCATGTATTGGCTGTAGCAGGAGACGCCGTTGTAATGATGGATTCGCTCGCCCTTGTAGCTAATCCGTGAACCACCGCGAATGAGTTCGCCTTTGACATTTGCTGCCGAACCAACAGAGCAGTAAGCAGGAACACCTTCACGACATTGCTCGCACTCACCGCAACTAGGCAAAAAGACGATTGCTACAGCATCGCCAGGTTTTAGATCCTTAACCCCTGAGCCCACTTCTTCGACGACCCCTGCGCCTTCATGCCCACCAATCAGAGGGGTTGGACGTGGGCGAGAACCATTAACTACAGAGAGATCGGAGTGGCAGATTCCCGCTGCAGTTACTTTCACCAGTACTTCGCCCTCGCCTGGTTTCTCGAGGTCAATCTCCACTAATTCCAGGGGGCGCGTCTGGATATATGGCGTTGGCTGCCCTGCGGTTCGGAGTAACGCTGCAAGTGATTTCATTACATTCCTGTCTCATGAGTATTTAGTAGATCAGAAGCGCGCGGACATTCCACCATCAACTAGTAGAACTTGTCCAGTGCAATAGGTGTTCTCAGAACTTGCTAACCATGTAACGTGTTTCGCTTGTTCCCACGGTTGTGCTGCCCGTAATTGTGGAATCTTTGAATACTTCACATAAATAGTCTGAAACCACTCAGACTCTAATTCACTTTTACCATTATTTGATGACAAAGGAGTGTCGGTGAATCCCGGTGCGACTGCATTGACTAGAACGTTGTGAGGTGCGAATTCAAGAGCAGCAGTACGTGTTGCTGAGTTGAGGCCACCCTTTGAAACATCGTAGGACATTGCTTTCTCTTCACTGTACTGACCATGGACGCTAGTGATATTGACGATGCGACCGTATCCGCGCGAGACCATCTTCACGCCAAGATATTTCATGAGGAAGACTGGTGAATGCAGATTCACTCTAAGCGTCTTGTCGTAAGCCTCCCAGGTGAGATCAGGAATCAATTCTCCGATTGCCATACCCGCACAATTGACGAGGATGTCGATTTCACCAATCGCTTTCTCTGCTTGCGCTACTAGCTCTGGTAATCCACTGACATTTGAGAGGTCGTATTGGGCCGATGGCTGATGCGCACTTACATTCTTATCCACTCCAAAGACAGTTGCGCCCTGCGCCACAAACTCAGCGACAATTGCTGCGCCAATTCCACTCGCGCTACCAGTGACGAGCGCTTTCTTTCCCGCTAATAACCCCACCATTACTCCCCCTTTGTCGAGCCTGCCGTCAAACCTGCGATGAAGAATCGTTGCCCAAACAGGTAGGCGATGACAAGTGGAAGTGTCGCAATGGACATCCCTGCCATCACTGTTGGGATATCAAGGCTATACCTACTTTGGAAGCCGGTTATACCCACCATCAATGTCTTCTTCTCGTTACTCTGCAGAAATACCAGAGCCAAGAGCAGTTCGTTCCAGGCCCAAAGGAGATTCACTACCGCAAGAGTTGCCAGAGGGGCCCCAGAGAGTGGAAGGACTATCGAACGGAATGTTCGAAACGAAGAGGCGCCATCGATGCTCGCTGATTCAAGGATTGATTCTGGGATAGATTTGAAGTAATTGGTCAACATATAGATCGAAAAGGGCAACATCAGCCCGACATAAATCAAAATCACGATGCGCAACGTGGAAATTAGGGAGAACTGAACGCCGAGCTGAAAAAGCGGAATCAAAAGTACAACTGGCGGAACGACCATCAGCGAGACCATGACTCCAAGAACCGTTTCTCGCCCCTGGAATGGAAAACGAGCAAAGCCCCAAGCGGCAAGTGCTGCGAGTATCTCCGTTAGTACTACTGCACCAGCCACGATAAGAAAGGAATTCAGTAACCAATTAGGGAAATTATCCGTCCAAGCTGATTGATAACCGGCCACACTCGGTGCATCTGGGACACCAAAAGGTGAGTTTAGAAATTCGCCCTGACTTTTGAACGATCCAGAAAACATTATATAAGCAGGAACCAGAGCCGTGAGAGCAACAAAACTTAGAAGCAAATATCTAAAAAGTGCCTCTACTCTAGACCGTCGTACACCACGCGACTTTCTCATTTGTTGAAAGTCCCAGCAATCGAACGGCGTTGAATCCTAAAAAACGCGATCATCAGAATCAGTGTGGCCACAAATAACAAGACTGCAGCTGCAGCTGCTAACTCCGGCGCCTTGTTCTGAAATGCGGCTCGATAAATGTAAAGCTCACTTACCATGGTGGCATTGCCGGGACCACCTAGACCATTCGACATGACATAGACATAATTGAAAACCCAAGAGACCATTGTGATTGCTTCAATTACGCCATAGAAAACTATCGTGTTCAATATTGCGGGCCTAGTGATGGATAGGTGTGTGCGCCAAAATCCTGCGCCATCAATCCGAGCAGCCTCATAAGTCTCATTAGGCAATGAGATTATGTGGGCAAGCATCAATATGACGCCAAAACCTACCTCTTTCCATATGATCACCGAGGACATGGTGCCGAGAGCGATATCTGGATCTCCCAACCAATCTTGCGCTAATGAATCAAGGCCAATCGAACGTAAAGAGATATTGAGTGCACCATTGAGTTGGTAGATCTGACCGAATACGACAGCCACTACTGGAATAGGCAGGATGTACGGCAAAAAAATCGCAGAGCGATAGAAACGCATTCCGCGCCGAGTCTCAAAGAGGGTAATAGCGAGAATAAAAGCCAACACGATCAGAACTGGAACAGCGAGTAATAAGAGTGCATTGTGTTTGAGCGCTGTGAGGAATATTGGATCTGTAATTACGATCTCGAAATTTTCAAGACCCACCCAATCACCGTCGTATCGGAATGAAGAGATCAACACCGAGACTACGGAGTAACCAAAAATTAGGAGGATAACTAGCGCTGCCGGCCCTATCCAATAGAGGGCTTCCTTTGAGGAATGTGCAGACCGCTGACGTCTGGTGACGTCAGCGGTCGCGGTTTTACTACTTGCTAATTTCACTTAGCCCAGGCTGTGAAATTATCTACGAGTTTGCGATCTGACTTGCGTAGTCGCTCCATAATTGCCTGCTTATCTGCAGCAGCTTCTGCGGCCGTCACTTCTCCCTTGAGCACTAACTGCACGTTCTTGAATACTGCATCGGCATCAAGTTGCGCAGGAATGAAGTTCTCTAGATACGGAGCGCCATCAAGCGCCGACTCAAATAGTGCCTTTGTTGAAGCGCTCTGCACTTGCGAGATGTCAAAGCGATCATCGGCTGGCATAGATCCGGTTGCCGCAAACCACGCGTTGAGTCGATCAGTGGTATGTGAGAATTTGATGAAATCAGCAGCGACTTGTGGGTACTTCGACCATTTGGTGATACCAAGAGTCTGTGAAGTTGTTCCCATCTTTCCTGCAAGAGGACCATCAGCCCATGCTGGCATCGCCATAATGGTTACCTTCTCATCCCCACCAGCCTTCTTGGCGAAGTTCGGTGCATCAGGACCGGCAGTAATTGTCATGGCTGCCGTTCCATCTACAAACTTCTGTTGTGCTTGATAGAGCTCAAGGGAATTGATGTCATCGTTCCAACACTTGCGATCGCGTGACTCTTCAAGTTTGGTCCACCAGGTTGCATGCTCTGGATCAGTGAACTTAGTTGTTCCAACAACCGCATTGATCACATCGGCTTGAGATTGGACTGATTGACCTCCGAGGATGGAGTAGATCCAGCCACCAAACCAACCATCTTTCACTCCGCCTGCAATAGTTGTTATCTTCTTTGCAGAGAGAACGTCGCAAACCTTCATTAATTCATCCCAGTTGGTGGGAACTGCTAGGCCGTTATCAGCAAGAATATCTTTTCGGACTAGAAGTGGGAATGATGGATTGACATACCATGGTGCCGTCCAAACTTTTCCTTGGAATCCCGCCTCTACTTTCGCGTTGATGTAATGAGAAAGTTCCTCTTCACTCAAGTAATCCGAGATTGGAGCGATATGGCCATCCCAACCCGGTTGTTGTGTGTAGATTCCACCCCAGAAGTATTGAATATCTGGTCCAGATTGCGCAGCCGCTGCCGCTTCAAAAGAGGGAATCAATCCATCAGTTGTCTGCAGTACATGCTTGATTGTGACATTTGGATGTTCTTTTGTGTAGAGAGCAATCGTTTCTTCTAGCCACTTCTGTGCGCCAGGAGCTTCTTGCTCGCCCCACCATGAAATGTTGAGTGTTAGATCTTCTGTTGGAAATGC
>SYAM01000104.1 GCA_005787645.1 Actinomycetota bacterium
CGGCGAGCGCGCCATATGCAGCGACCACTTCGGGTTCTTCTGGCGCTTCTGGCATATCGCTCTCCCCAGCGCCTCCAGCAACTCCCTGCTTCTTCGCAAGTTCGACGACTTTTTCCAACAATTCATTCAATTGCTCTGGTGGGATGAGTCCTTCAAAGAGTGGGGCAACTTGTCCGGCAATAAGGGCAATCGTGGTGGGCACGCCAGTTGCCCGGAGCGCCTCGATAATCGCGCCTTCCACATCAGCGTTGACTGTTGCTAATTGCCAAACGTTGGGACCCTTTCCTTCTTGAGAGAGCCTCGTCAAAAGATCAACGAGAGCCATGCTCTCACTGCTGCGAGGTGTCCAGAGCACGACCACTACTAATTTCTGCTTCGAGAGCGGAATCAATTGTTCAACGAATATCCGCTCATTCGCCTCAATGACCTGACCAGCAGGGACGCTGGGCGGCTCTTTCAATGAGCTCAGGTCGAATGCCCGATTGAACTGACTGGGGAGTTTGGCCATATCCCTATCCTAGCGAGGAATCTATCTAGTAATACTGGCGCGAAATTGTTGATGATCAGTGAGAGCATCGAGGAGTTCAGATATTCCACTTCGCTCCAACGCACTCACAATCACCACTGGCGCCACCCAACCATTAGTGCGCTTTGAGATCTCTTGCGAGCGGATTATCTCTTGTCGTAATTTTTGAGCACCTGCAAGATCTCGATCGCTCTTGTTGATTACAAAAATATCCGCAACTTCCATGATTCCTGCTTTGGCGCTCTGAATATCATCTCCAGCACCCGGAGATAAAACTAAGAGCGTTGTGTCAACATGGTGCATCACTTCCACCTCACTCTGACCCACGCCAACTGTCTCCACGATTACAGGTGAGTAGCCCGCGACAGCAAGTACCTTGGTAGCAAGTGGCGTTGCCACTGAAAGCCCGCCGAGGTGTCCGCGAGCACTCATTGAACGGATGAAGACGCTCGAATCACGATAATGCTCATGCATGCGGATTCGATCTCCGAGAAGGGCGCCACCGGAAATCACCGAAGAGGGATCCACTGCAAGCACGCCAACTTTTCGCCCTCGATCGCGAAACTCCTTGATTAAAACAGCAGTCAAGGTCGACTTACCCACTCCAGGGCTTCCGGTGATCCCTATCCTTTGGCGAGCATCAGCCGGTAGCTGATTGATGAAGCCGTCGATCGCGGTTGCTGCTGCCGCATCGACTTGCCCATCCTCAACAGCGCTAAGCGCCTCTGCCACCAACTCCATCTCGCCACCGGCGAGCGCCGCAAGACTTATCTCTCCCACATCTGCCACGATACGACTATATGAGCCCCATTGCGATTACCGGAATCCTTGCCATCGATCATGTGGGCATCGCGGTCCCCGATCTGGCGGCAGCCGTCACCTTCTATCAAGATGCCTTTAATGCGCAGGTACTACATCAGGAAGAGAACCAGGAGCAGGGCGTGGTGGAGGCGATGCTGGCGATTGGCAGCGAAGTTGGCGCGAAAACCGGAACACCCATTCAACTTCTTGCCCCGCTCACGCCTGACTCAGCCATTGCACGGTTTCTCGACAAGAGTGGGCCAGGGATGCAGCAACTCGCCTTTCGAGTGGAAGATGTGAGACAGGCGGCTGCACAAGCGCGCAATCTTCGCATTCGCACACTCTATGAGGAGCCAAAGCGCGGGACTCACGGCTGGCTCATCAACTTTCTCCACCCCAAAGATTGCGGCGGAGTTCTCATTGAATTGATTGAAGAGCAGTAAAGCGAGTCGATAAACTCCTCAAATGGCTCAAGATTTCGGTAAAGAGTTCGGTGAGGTAGGCGCACCTTTTAGCAGAACGCACCCGTTTTATTTCGGCTTTATCGCCGCGCTCGGCGCGCTCGCCGCTCTCACACTGACTCGTGCATTGGCCTCAGCAAGTCAGGTATTTGTCTTGATTCTCGTCTCGCTCTTTATTGCAATGGGGCTAAACCCAGCGATCGAATTTTTTCGTGGTCGTGGGCTAAGCAGGCCACTTGCTGTAATAGTGATGCTCTTCTCCGTCTTGAGCTTTGTCACACTCTTCTCGATTTTGATCATTCCTCCGATTATTTCTCAAACCAATCAACTAATCACCTCTGCTCCAGATCTCATCAATCAATTGCGGACCAATGCGACTTTCGCGCACCTTAATGACCAATATGGATTTCTCGATACGTTAGAGCAGAACACGCGCCTGTGGATTGAAGATGACAAGTTTGTCCTCACTGCATTTGGCGGCCTTGTCGGAGTAGGTAAGTTTGTCCTCAATGGCACCTTTGCTACGTTGACTATCTTGATACTTACTCTCTACTTCATGGCATCGCTTCCACAGATCACAAAAATTGCTTACCGAATCGCTCCAGCCTCGCGACGAGAGCGAATTGCGAAGATCTCTGATGCAATCATCGCGCGTATCGGAACCTTCGTGGGAAGTCAGATTTTAATCGCCTTTCTTGCAGCGCTCTTCATTGGAATCTTCTCGGCGATTTTGAGTCTGCCGTATGCCGTATCGCTCGGGATGTTCGTCTTTGTCTGCGCCTTGATTCCGTTGGTAGGTCACTTCATTGGTGCAGCAGTGGTCACTCTCGTAGCTTTCTCTCAAAGTCCAACTAAAGGCTTAATAATCCTCGTTGCCTATATCCTCTATCAGCAGATTGAGAATTACATCATTGTGCCGCGAATTATGAAGCGAAACTTGGCGATTCCTGGTCTCGTGACAATCATCGCCGCACTTGTCGGCACCTCGCTCCTGGGTTTAGTGGGTGCACTTCTGGCTGTGCCTATCGCCGCCGCCGTGCTACTGATTATCGATGAAGTAATCCTGCCGCGAGCAGAGACTAAGTAAGTTCATACTCAGTCGGGAGCGGATACCTCTCCGGATTGACGATCTTCACAATCTCGTTATGAATCCGTTGCACTGAGGGTTCACCAATCCATAGATGCTTACCATTTGCTACCTCAATCATTTCCAATTGAGTGAGTTTGGTAAACCGCACTCGTGCTTGATCAGGTGGCAGGTAGTCATCGAACTCCGGAACAATCGCAATGACCCGTCGCCCATCTTTTGCCCACCATTCCAAATCGCTCTCTTGTGAAGTGCGCAGCGGCGGACTGAGCAATATCAAGCCTTTGACACGCGGTTCACGTGCGTGTTTTAGCGCAAGGTCGGTGCCAAATGACCAACCCACTACCCAAATGTTAGATACATCAGGCAATTCTCCGGCAACGAACTCAATTGCCGCTTCGACATCAAAGCGTTCATCGACTCCGTTGGTGAAATCACCTTCGCTCTTACCTTGTTCACTCTCGGTACCTCGCGTGTTAAAGCGAAAGATCGCTAAGTCAGCGAGCGCCGGAAGGCGATTGGCTGCCTTTCGATAGATATGGCTATCCATCATCCCGCCATGAGTGGGAAGTGGGTGGAGCATGACAAGCGCCCCAGCAATCTCCTGATGCTCAGGTAGAGCCAACTCGCCAATCAATGTGAGTCCATCCGCAGTCCGCAGCCGAACGGGGGTTCGTAATGCTGGCAGTACCGTCGCGGCGCGGATAACCTCTAGCCTTGTCATAAGAGGGTAAGTATCGCAGGAGAGGACGCAGATGAGTGATGTAGCAACGTTCTCTACCTTTGACCCAGCCACTGGGCAGCTATGTCACACCTATCCGATCACCAGCGATGAAGAGGTAGCGCAATCGATTGCTCGAGCGAGTCAAGCAGCAATCTGGTGGGCCAATCTCTCCTTTCGTAAACGACGAGCGATTCTCCTCAAATGGAATGCGCTCCTGATTTCGCGCTTAGCGGAGGCGGCAGATTTGATTGTTGCCGAATCAGGTAAACCACGGAGCGATGCCGAGTTAGAGGTAGCAATTGCTTGCGAACATGTTGCCTGGGCTGCTAGAAACGCCTCTTTCTATTTACGTCCTCATCATCGCTTCCCCGGACTCTTGATGGCAAATATGAGTGCGCATGTAGATCGAGTCCCCTTTGGCGTAGTTGGAGTCATTGGACCATGGAACTATCCGATGTTCACTCCGATAGGTTCAATTGCATACGCACTTGCCGCTGGAAATGCGGTAATTTTCAAGCCAAGTGAATTCACTCCGGGAATTGGCATCTGGTTAGCAGAAACGCTTACAGAAATCGTGCCAGAGCATCACCTTCTGCAAATAGTAACCGGTGCTGGAAATGTAGGCGCTGCGTTGATCAATCACGGCGTCGATAAAGTCTCCTTCACAGGTTCTACTGCAACAGCGAAGAAGGTAGCCACTGCATGTGTGGAGAGAATGATTCCCTTTCTCCTAGAGTGTGGCGGCAAAGATCCAGTTCTTATCGATAGCGACGCCGATTTACATCGAGCAGCAGAGCATGCTCTCTGGTCAGGAATGGCAAATGCTGGGCAGAGTTGTATCGGGGCAGAGCGTGTTTACGTGCATCACGACGTGGCTGAGCGCTTCTTGGAAATATTGAAAGAACGTGCGCATGAAATCAAGGCAGGCGTCAATTACGGTGCCGCTACTCGCCCTGCTCAAATAGAGATCATCACACGCCATGTAGATGACGCCCTCAAATATGGTCAGCAGGTAGTAGGAGACCAGAATTCAGTTGGCGAACGATTTGTGGAGCCGGTGATCATCACAAATGTTCCAGAGGATGCACCCTCGATGCGTGAAGAAACTTTTGGGCCAGTGCTTCTAGTCAATTCCGTGCGCGATATGAAGGAAGCGATTGCGAAGGCAAATGACACACCGTTCGGACTTGCTGCCTCCGTCTGGTCGCGACGCAATGGCGAGCAGATTGCCTCTCAATTGCACTGTGGGATGGTCTCTATCAACTCGGTCTTCACCTTCGCCGCGATGGGCTCAATGCCATTTGGTGGGGTGAAAGATAGTGGAATGGGGAGAATTCATGGACCAGAAGGGCTATTGGAATTTACCTACCCACGATCGGTGGTCAAGCCACGATTTCATCTTCCACTTGAATTCACTTCATTTAAAAGAACACTCTTTGCCGACAAAATCATAACAACTTTGAGTAGAATTAAACACAAATGAAACGCACCCGTCCCCGTAACCTCTTGTTGGCAAACCTAGTTGCCCTTGTCGCCCTAGTTGCCGTGGTTGCTACCAGTCTGCCGAGTAAGAGCGCAACGATTTTTGACTTGCTTCCCGATGGTCTCTTAACACCTGGTTATCTTGGATTCACCTTTGAGGAAGCCGGTCCTGGTATCGGTCAATTAGTCTCCACAATCAGCAGTAATGTCCTCCGAAAAGATAAGAATGATATCGGCGGAATGTATCTCTGTGCTTCCATGGATGATCCGGAGTGCACCAAAGGATCTGCAATCAACGCACAATTGATTTTGCCGCCCTGTGCAACCGCTGCTCAAAGAATGTGTGTTGAATCCCTGTCACTTGGGTCTGGCACCGGTCCGCTCGAACAGACTCTCTTAGAGCGCGAGATAGCTGGACCACGAACTCCGGCAGATCCATTGACTGGCTTGCCTGCAGGTGGTGGACCAAGTTTGTGGAGCGCTCCCACTATTACCAATAAGGCTGGAACAAAGAATTATGGGGTCTCAGTCAAGGTAATGTATTTCCAGAATCGCGAAGGCGTAGGTACTGCTAGCAAACGAAGCGCGCCAATCTCTCTGCAATCGATGCGGATAGATGTCTTCCCTGTGGAGATTATTCCAGGAGATTTCTCGCCACTTGAAACCTATTCGAGCGTCAATCCAGATGGTGCACCAACATTCGGCGTGCGCGCCGCTGGAGAATCCAAAGGCATCTATAAGGATCCAGCCTGGCTAGATAGTGGTAGTTATGGCAAAGCGGCAGATTTTGCTGACGACACTCGCGCTGCTCTGACTGTTCGTATGGGCAATGAAATGACAGGTTGGTTATACGGACGCCTTAAAGATATAAAAGTGGAGGTCACTCCTTTAGATAATAAATTCAATAAAATCACGATTGAAGGAGCCCCAGTTGCTGCACCTGGTGCATATGGGGTGATCAAGAAGAGTGAGTTAAAGAACTATCCAGGAATTGATGCGCGCGTACGTCTAGGAAGTAATGATTTTGGATACAACGAATTGGTCAATACTCCTGGTACCCGCGGACTTGGATATAGCCCAGTCGGCAACTTCACCGACTTTGCTGCCTTCGAACCTATTCTAAAAACCATGCCTGGGGCTAAGGCACAATGGCTGATTCAATCGGGTGCCAGCGCAAATGGCTATCAACCGCAAGTAACATCACAATGCTTTAACGATAAAAGCAAGCTCCTAGGAATCGTGACGACTAATGCGCTTATCTACGAGAATGGGGCGCCTGAATTTAAGAACGGAACGCTCAACTACAAAGTTGCAGGCCTTCATCATCTTGCAGATGGGGTAACCCTCACCCGCGGAACTTACGATTTGGCGATTCGAAGCGAGACCGCTCGTTGCGTATATGGCTTCAGTGATGCGCCGTTCCAGGCTTCGATCTCGGTGGTTGGCGCTGACGGTCAAGAGCAAACAATTGCCACCGAGAGCATTCGGGAAGATGCAAAAAGAGAATGGCTCTTCTTATCGGCACAGAATTTTACCTTCTCTTCTCCAGTCATCAAAGTGAAACTGACTCAAGAGAAAAAACTAACCCAAAATACTGGGGAGAGCGCTACAACCGCAAAGAAAATTCCAACAAAGAGCATTACCTGCATTAAAGGAAAAGTTGTGCGCAAGGTCTCGGGTAGTAATCCAAAATGTCCGGCCGGGTTTAAGAAGCGCTAGTTAACTTCTACTAATAACGCGGAGCATTACGAGTACGTTCAATCTTTGGCCCACGTTTATTCCGCGAATTCCAACAAGGTGTATGCCAATGTCTGCGAGTCTCCGGATCTTCAGTTGGCCACGAGACGATATGAGGGGTAGCCGTGCGGATTTCATGATCGCATCCTGGACATCGATACATCTTGGTCGAACTCGAACCAGTAAGCGAACGGACTGTGAATCCATCCTCTTCCCACTCATTTGATGGTCGAGGCTCGCGCTCAGAGCCGGGACTATTGTCTGGACGAGCTGCTTTCCCGCGATAGTTTTTCCGTGGACTCACTGGAGTATTTTCGCAGGTAATTGTCAGTATTTCACGGTAAAACTGAAGGTGATTATGGGCGCTAGAGTGTGGTCTGTGAGCAATGCAATCGCAGTTCGCGCCTTAACCAAGTCATACCGTAATGGCAAAGGCGCGCGCATTGATGCAGTCAAGGGAATAGACCTTGAGGTGGCAACGGGAGAGATTTTTGCGCTCCTTGGCCCTAATGGCGCTGGGAAGACCAGCACGATTGAAATTCTTGAGGGCTACCGTAAGCGCGATGGTGGGGAGCTCTCAGTTCTCGGTGAGGATCCTGCGCGGACAAACCTTCCCGCCTGGCGAAATCGAGTGGGAATAGTCCTCCAATCAACGAAAGATGCCGCCGATCTCTCCGTGGTCGAAATCCTTACTCACTTTGCTAAGTACTACTCACATCCACGGGATGTCGATGAGGTGATAGCAGCAGTTGGTCTGCAGGAGAAGCGGAATGCTCGAGGCGAACACCTCTCGGGAGGACAACGTCGCAGATTAGATGTTGCGCTAGGAATCATTGGAAACCCAGAACTCCTCTTCCTCGATGAGCCAACTACAGGATTTGATCCTGAGGCGCGGCGCTCGTTCTGGGATCTCATTCGCTCTCTTCGAGAAAACGGTACGACAATTCTGATGAGCACCCATTATCTAGATGAGGCGGAAGCCCTGGCAGATCGAGTCGCCGTCATGAACCATGGTGTGATTATCGATTGTGCTACCCCAGAAAAATTGGGCGGACGAGATCGCGAGAAGGTAAACGTTCGTTGGCGCGAGAACGGCGCTCTTCATCACGAACTCACAGATACTCCTACTGAATTTGTGAGGGTACTTGCTGCGCGTATCCCTGGCGAAATCCCTGAACTCACGATGGTTCGCCCCACATTGGAAGAGATATACCTCCAGATGATTGGCGGTGAGATGTGAGCGATAAAGTAAAACAACCAGGTGTACTTGCGATTGGATTTGCGCGCGGTATTCTAGAAATCAAACAATTTATGCGACAGCGGGAGAGCGTTGTCTTCACTCTGCTCTTTCCCATTCTTCTGCTTTTTATCTTTGGCTCAGTCTTCAAAGATGAGATTGCGCCGGGGGTGACTTTCAGTCAATATTTTGTTGCCGGCATGATTGCATCAGGCCTTGTGAATACTGGATTCCAACAATTAGCGATCACTATCCCGATGGAGCGCGATGATGGCACTCTCAAGCGCTTACGTGGCACGCCAGCGCCAACCGCCTCCTATTTCATAGGAAAAGTGATTCTGGTCTTTGTCAGCATGATCATTCAGGTCGGGTTATTACTTGCTTTTGGCGTTGCACTCTATGGAATTTCGCTGCCTACTACTGCAGATAAGTGGCTGACCCTCACTTGGGTGATGTTCTTAGGAATCACCAGTTCCACCATCCTTGGAATCGCTTTCTCAGTTGTGCCCAAGAGCGGTCGTGGCGCATCCGCAGTCGTCTCACCGATTGTGATCATTCTTCAATTCTTTAGCGGTGTCTTCTTTGTCTTCACTCAGTTACCAACCTGGATGCAAAACTTTGCGGCGATCTTTCCCTTGAAATGGCTCACTCAAGGAGTTCGCTCAGTCTTTCTGCCAGATTCCTTTGCCGCGCAAGAGGTAGCTAAGAGTTGGGAGCATGGCCGAACTGCTCTTGTGCTCACTGCATGGTTAATTGTTGGGTTTGCTATCGCAATCAAGACCTTCCGCTGGGAGCGGAGATGAGAAGAGAACTCCGAATACTCAGTAACGCTGTAGTGATGCTTCTGCTCTGGTCGACGACTAGCTTTGCCATTTCCACCGGCGCAAGCGCTGCCAGCACTCCCAAACCGAAGTCCTCGCCAACGGCCAAAAAGAAACCAGCGAAAAAA
>SYAM01000020.1 GCA_005787645.1 Actinomycetota bacterium
CAGGGAATGAAAGTTGGCTTTGGAAAGCGCGGTCATGCCCACCTTGGTTATGAACATAATCGAGATGTCGAATATGTAAAGACGATGCGTGAGACACTTGGCGAAGAGAAGATGATCATGATCGACCTGGGTTATGCAATCAAGTGGGATGTCGCAACTGCCGTGAAGCGAGTTCAGGCCTTCGATGATTACAACATCGATTGGATTGAAGAGCCACTAGGTGCCTGGGATCCTCAAGGGTATGCGGACTTGCGCGCCAAGACTAAGACGCTTATTGCATACGGTGAACGCGAGTGGCAAGTCGCTGGGTTCGAGGAGATTCTCAAGACCGGAACTTGCGATGTCTTCGGCATTGACCCAGGTCGCGCCGAAGGAATCACTGGATTCAAGAAGGCTGCCGAGCGAGTAGAGGCGTATAAGCGCACCGCAAATGCGCACGCCTGGTCTTCAGCAATCATCTCCGCAGCCAGCCTTGCTGTCTCCTTCAGCAGCGCAGCATTCCGACTCTTCGAATTCAAACCACTTCGAAATCCGATGCAGCACGATCTCGTGAAAGAGCCATTTGGTCACTCAGAGGGATGGGTTTATCCGCCGCTAGGAAAGCCTGGCCTCGGAATCGAAATCATCGATGAGGTCATCGATAAGTATCGTCAGAAGTTCTAGAGGTTATCTCTCATCTTTATGAGGAGCGGCCTTCCGAATGGGAGGCCGTTTTCCATTGAAGCGCAACGGTAACCCCGGAATCTTCTTCACCTTCGACTGGCTATCTGGATAATCGAGTAAGAGATTGATCGCATTTCCTTGCGGGTCGTGATGCAACTCTTCCGGCAACGCTACTCGATCGGCAGGCACGCCATTTTGACCAAGCAATTGCGCCCAGTATTTGGCGTTATGGTGCGCTAGTGAACTCTCGATTTCACTCTTGAGCACTTTTGCATTCTTGACGCGATCGACATTGTCGGCAAAGCGCGAGTCTGTGATGAGATCATCGCGCCCGATGAGGGTGCATAACTTGGCAAAAATATTGTTGTTGCCGACACCGATGCACAAAGTGCCATTACCTGTGGCGAAGATGCCATAAGGAGAGAATGCAGGATGACTGCTTCCTGAGCGAACAGATGGTGCGCCTGTGAGTTGTTCAGCAGATAAGTGGTAGCTGACCCAAGTCGCACCTGTCTCGTAGAGCGAGGTCTCGACTAACTTTCCTTTGCCCGTCGAACTTCGCTCAAAAAGGGCAGCAAGTACCCCGATAGCCAGCCACATTCCGCCGCCAACATCGAGTACCGAGACACCAGCGCGGACTGGATTGCCATCTGGTTCACCGGTTACATGCATGATGCCCGTTCGTGCTTGCACCGTAGCGTCGTAACCTGGAGCAGCAGCATCGGGGCCGGTGGTTCCGTAAGAAGAGAGGTTGGCAAAAATCAATCGTGGATATTTGGTCATGAGAGCGTCAGGTTCCAGTCCTAATGACTTGAGGCGATCAGGCAAGAAATTGGTGAGGAAGATGTCGGAGGACTCCAAGAGTTGATCTAATCGTTCTTTTCCAGAATCAGATTTCAAATCGATGCTTTCGACATCCTTGTTCCGGTTCACAATATGGAAATAGGCAGAGCGATCACCATCTATTGGTGACATCGAACGCGATGGGTCTCCAGCAGGGGTTTCGATCTTGAGAACATCCGCACCAAGGTCTGCTAGTACCGCGCCACCAAATGGTCCAGCGATATTGGAGGTGGCATCGAGCACGCGAATTCCAGCGAGAGGTAGCGCTGGTGATGAAGCCGACATGGCCACTCCTTGACGGGGTTGCTCGTGGGTCAATACCCTAGCAAACGATTCCAGCCCCACTCCCGTTGGGTTGTAGAAGGCAGACCTGGAGGCATTTGATGGCTGCAATGCAATTTCGACAGGCGATAGTCAATGCGCTTGCCGATGAAATGCGAAGCGATCCCACTGTAATGCTCTTCGGTGAAGATGTTGCCGAAGCAGAGGGCCCCTTTAAAACGTCCGAAGGTTTACTCGCGGAGTTTGGCCCAGTGCGCGTTCGCGATACCCCCATCTCAGAAATGGGTTTCACTGGCGCGGCAGTTGGCGCAGCAATTTTGGGAGCAAAACCTGTTGTGGAAATTATGTTCATTGAATTTCTCGGAGTTGCACTCGACCAAGTAGTTACGGAAGCGGCCAAGATGCGCTACCTCTCCAACGGAAAATTATCTGTTCCCATGGTCGTCCGCGCTTCGTGTGGATCAGGATTAGGTTTTGGTAGTCAACATTCGCAGACTCTCGAGAATTGGTTTACTGCAACTCCAGGTCTCAAGCTCATCATGCTGAGCGATGCCCAAGCTGCTTACTCACTTACTCGAGCAGCGATTCAAGATCCAGATCCAGTGGTAATCCTTGAGCCACGAATCCTCTACGCGAAGCGTGGAGAAGTTGATAAGAACGTGAAGATAGAAATTGGAAAAGCGCGGGTATTGCGTGATGGAACAGAGATCACGATTGTCTCTTCTGGTCAGATGGTCGATGTGTGTCGAGCAGCAATCGAAGAGTCCAGCGTTAATGCCGAACTCATCGATTTAGCCACCATCATTCCTTGGGATCGAGAGACAGTTCTGAACTCAGTCAAGAAGACTGGTCGACTCGTGGTTGTTGAGGAGGCCCCACTAAGTGGAGGTTGGGGCAGTGAAATCGTTGCTGCAACCACATCTGCACTATTCAGCGAGTTAAAAGCAGCGCCTTTCCGCATAACCTCCCCAGATATTCCTGTGCCATATAGCGGCCCACTGGAGACTCGATACATCCCTACGAAAGATGATGTCGCTCGACAACTCAAAGAGGTAATCGCAACTGGCAAGACTCCGAAAACCTGGTGGGAAATGGAGGGGTTGAAATAATGAGTATTCAACTCGAACGTCGCAAAGCTGTTCAAACAGATGAGGTTGCTGGTTATGAGCGGATGCTCGAAATCAGAGAATTTGAGAATCAAATCAACGGGCTCTTCGCCGCAGGTTTGATTCGTGGAACGACACACCTTTGTCTAGGTCAAGAGGCGCTGGATGTCGCGCTTGCTGCCGAGTTACGCCCAACCGATACCGTGATGGCAACATATCGCGGCCATGGGGTCGCACTCGCTCTTGGATTGACCCCAGAATCTGTACTCGGAGAGATTATGGGCAAGACCATCGGATGCTGCGGCGGCGTTGGTGGCTCTATGCATCTAGCTGATATGACCCTAGGTCTTCTGCCAACTTCTGCAATCGTTGGTGGTGGCATACCCATTGCAGCAGGCGCTGGATTGGCTTATCAATTACTTGGTCAAGATAACGTGGGAGTTGCGGTTTTTGGTGATGGAGCAACAAATATTGGCGCTTTCCACGAAGGATTGAACCTTGCTTCAATATGGAAGCTTCCCGTGATTTTTATCTGCGATAACAACGTGTATGGCGAATACAGTCGAATCGACAAGACCACTCCACTCGAGGATCTCCATATGCGTGCCGATAGTTACAAGATGGCCCATTACGCAGTTGATGGAATGGATGTCCACGCAACACGTAAAGGAATCAAAGAAGCGGTTGACCGCGCTCGAAGCGGGGGCGGACCCACGCTGATTGAAGCAAAGACTTATCGCTTTGCTGGACATTCTCGAGCAGATAAGGCTCTCTATCGACCTGAAGGTGAATTAGAGAAGTGGATGGAGCGCGACCCCATTAAGTTAACCGAAGAAGATTTGGTAAAGCGCGGCCTTCTTGATTCAGCAAAGATTGAGAAGTTGCGTGCGGATATGACCAAGACTATTGAGGGTGTAGTGGCAACCTGCCAAGCAGCACCAGACCCAACCGTTGCATCAATGTTTGAGAATGTTTTCACTAAGTAATCCGAATTAACTAGGGAGAGCTAGTCCGATGAAGATGACAATCAAGATGCCGCGTGTAGGCGATACTGTGGATTCGGTCTACCTTGTCTCATGGCATAAGCAACCAGGAGATACGGTCGCAGTAGGCGAGTCGTTGATGGAAGTGGAGACCGATAAAGCAAATGTCGAGGTACCTTCACCCGTTGCAGGAAAGATTGTCGAGTTACTTTTCAAAGATGGTGACGAGATCAAAACCGGCGATCCCATCGCTACTTGCGAGAGTTAAAAAGCGCTCATGGCAACGGTTGCGATTTATGGAGCCGGACAACTCGGCAGCACCGTTGCAGAGATACTAACCGATGTACCTCACCATAAAGTCGCAGGAGTCTTCGGACGAAGTCAGCGCAGCAACGCTCTCACAAGTGGAGCGGATGTGGTCATCATCGCTACTACCACTAAATTCAAAGATGTTGCTGCAGATATTCAATTAGCAGTCGAGAGTGGTTCGCATGTGCTGGTCTCTTCAGAGGAGTGCGCTTATCCGTGGGCAGTTGATAAAGCGCTCGCTGACTCACTCGATTCACTGGCGAAATCAAAGCAGGTAAGCATCGCTGGAACAGGCGTTAATCCAGGATTGATTTTTGACTCGTTGGTGTTGACGTTATTGGGCGCCGCCCCGCGGGGCTGCACTGTTGCTGTGCGTCGCACGGTCAACATCTCAGGTTTTGGGGGAACGGTCTTACGTCGTCTGGGTATGGGTTTTACCCCTGAAGTCTTTGCGCACCGGGTCAAGGAAGAGGAGATTCTTGGCCACGCCGGCTTCCCGCAATCAATGACCGTGGTTGCTGATGCGATGGGTTTGACGATCGACTCTATGGATAAGGAATTACTCCCACTCATCACGGATTATGAAATCGATCTACCCAACCGATTCATTATTGCTGCAGGAGAGAGCGCGGGCGTGAATCAAACCTACACCGCGAGCGTGAATGGTAAACCATGGTTCGTCTCGCATTTCTACGGCCATGTAGATCTTGCTGGCATCAATAAAACTGCGATGGATGAGATTGAACTTTCCCTTGATGGCAAGGTCTTTCAAACGATCACTCTCAAACCAGGAATAGGTTCGCAGGTAGGGTCGAAGAATATGGTTGCAAATTCCATCCAGCGAATTTTGGCTGCGCCAGATGGATGGGTCACAGTGGCGCATATGGAACCTGCATTCCCGGAGGGTTTATAAGCCATGTCTGAATTGGCTCTAGGAGCAGGATTGCGAGGGAAAGTTGCGATAGTTACTGGTGCCTCAAGTGGTATCGGTAGAGCAACTGCGCTGCTCTTCGCAAACGAAGGCCTCAAAGTATGCGCCACTGCGCGAGATAGCGAGGGATTGCAGGCGCTCGAAAAAGAGATGCCTGTTGGCGACCATATGTATCGAGTCTTGGATCTCCGAGATGTAAAAGGGTGTGCAGCCTTAGTTGCAGAGGTAGACGAGCGTTACGGAAGTATCTTTGTACTTGCACATATAGGTGCATATCTACGTCGGAAAGATCTCTTCGAAGTGACAGAAGAGGATTGGGATGTGCAACTGGATGTCAATCTTCGCGCCACCTTCTTTCTTAACCGCGCCGTTGGAAAGGTGATGATTGATAAGAAGATTCCTGGTCGTATCATCAACTTTTCATCCTCTTCGTGGATGATTGGACCAATGAAGGGCTCAGATGCTTATGTGGCGTCGAAAGGTGGCGTCGTATCTCTTGCACGAGGTTTCGCACGACAATTTGGTCCATATGGTATTCGAGTGAATGTCATCGCGCCTGGACAGATCAATACCCCTATGCAGCATGTAGATAATGATCCAAAGATAGTTGCTGATGCTGCTGCAGCCTGCCCGCTTCGACGGATGGGTGAGCCGGAAGAGCTCGCCAGAACCACTTTATTTCTTGCATCGGATAATGCTTCATTCATCCACGGCGCGACAATCAACGTCAGTGGCGGCGGATTGATGTACTAGCGCTTTCCCGCAAGAATCTTTTGCGGGTTGTCTTCAGTTAAAACCTTTATCTGCGCATCTGTCACTCCAGCGGCTTTAAGTTTTGGTAAGAAATGTGTGATTAGGTGGGCATATCCATTACCACCATGAATCGCTAGTCTCGAGCGAGCAGCAATATCAGTGCTTATCAAAATCTTCTCTAGATATCCCTCATTTATGAGCGTGGCAATGGATTGGGCGCGCAATTCATCTGTTTGTTTATCAAACTGACCCACAGCATCGTATGCAATCCACACTCCACGTTTTAGGAGCTTGCGGGAGTAATTCAAATCTCGGTTTGTATCGCAATGACCGATAATGGTGATACCTAAGTCTGCACCAGCAGCCTCCAGGATATTTAGTTGATCAATCCCAATTTCGGTGAAGAGCGCATGTGTTCCGATAGGAACCCCTGTCTCCTTCTGTGCATGCGCGGCTGCTTCAAGGACTCTCTTTTCCGTTGCTTTGATTGTGCGGTGATGAGTACCAAGTTCGCCGATAAATCCCGCTTTGATTGAGGTACCTGGCAAGCCTTCAGTTATGTGAGTGACCAGCCTCTTGGTGATATCAGCGGTGCTCATCGAATGGAGCCATTCGGGGTAGTAGACATCCCAATAGAAACCAGTTCCGGCGACAATGTGAACCCCGGTTTTCTTAGAGATGTATTCCAATTTATCTGGGTCGGGATGGAGGCCATAGATTGTCTGATCCACCAATGTTCCACCACCAGCAGCTTTAAACAGTTCTACTTCTTTAACCATCGTGTCAGGTTCGAGAAGCACCATCTCTGCGCTGCGGCGAACATCGTAGGTATCAACGATGAGATGTTCGTGGGGTAGCACCAAACCAAGTTGATTGGCCGGTACTGGACCAAGAACGGTATTTACCAATTGTGAATTAGCCATTGTTTCTGCCTAATTGGTTAAGGAGCGTGAGTGATTCTTCAATCAAGATTCGACTTGCCTCTGGCGCAAAGGGAGCGGGATGACCATAACCACGTTGCGCAACCGTAGGCTCGTATCCCCCCCATTGATACTCTTCAGGGGTCGATACGTAGCCGAGAACGCCCTGGCAATATCCCGCAAACAAGGTAGTTTCAAAGGGAGATCTTCGGCGGACCTCGGCGCCAATCTCAGTAAAAAGTTCACCAGGAGTTCCCACGATTGCACAATCACCTAAGCGCGCAACCCAAATCTCTCCAGGAATCTCCTCGGGCAGTGGACCTAACGCAGCCATCTTCACCATCTCTGTAAGCCACGAGATGTGGTACCGAATTGGATTGAGCACATCGCGCTTTGCGCCAGCCTTCTCTTTAGTGGCGTAATCATTAGACCGCTCCTGCAATTCCCGTTCCATATCCGCCACTGTCAGCGATGGATTAAGTGGAAGGGTGAGCACTTTTCGCTTGGCAAGAATTGGTTGGGCGGCTTGAGGATTTCTCGCCTTTCTGCGGTATAGCGAGATCGGAGTGACTGAACCGTAGGCGATATGTTCAATATCAATCTCTCGCGGATCCTTATCAACCACCGCGTGGACCGCCTCCAGTGCAAGGCGATGTCCGAAAGCGATCTCTGGCCCAGGATGATCGAAGAAGGCTTCTAGTGGCAGGATATTTCCCGCTGCTCCTTGGAAGAAGATGCAGGTACCACCGCGAAGCATTTCTACTTGATTGCGCAGTGGCCCAAGAAAATCGCTACCTGCATAAGGAACTTCACCACCAAGGACTACCGGGTGGCAACCGAAGCCAATCAGCGTTGCAATCGCGCTACCGTCATGGGCGTCGATGCGGATAGTTGGTACTTCCTCGTCGATGAAGTTCTCTTTATTCCAGCCAAGAATCGTCCCGCCCTTACCATCCCGCTCTCGCCGATTGACTGCAAGGCCAGGAGCAACTCCAGTGCCGCCGGAGATTCGTGCAGGTTGCATCCGTGACATTGCTTTGACGCACGCGCTTGCGTAGTCATAAGGAATCTTTTCGAAATATGCATGCTCGGCATCAGTCAACCTGGCAAATTCTCCGTGGAGTTTTTCACCCTCTTTGCGAGGCCAAAGTCCAGCATGGGTATGGCTGGAGTTGAGAAGTATGTTGTCGTAGGGAATTCCTGTAGCGGCGACTATCGCTTTACGGACTCGGTCAGCGAAGTATGTGTCCAGATTAGTGACATCAGCCGCCAAGACCGCAATGATGTAATCATCGTTTTGAATCACACATGCTCGAACTTGGCAAGAATCGATTGAATCTCGAACTGCTACTGCACGACGAACGAAACCTTGTGGATCTGATGGCAACGGGGGTTCAATCGAAACTACTGCTGCACCTGCGCGAAGACCTGACATTTACTCCTCCTTTGATGTACCGTAGTACGCACAAAGGCTTATTGGCAACGTTTTTCTCACCACTTGAAGAGGTTCTGATGTCACGATCTCGAGCTCGACGATCAGTCTTTGCTGTGCCGGGCAGTAGCGAAAAAATGATTGGAAAAGCGCTGGAATTCCAGGTCGATCAGGTTTTCTTGGACCTTGAAGATGCGGTTGCTCCTGATGCTAAAGGAATTGCTCGTGAATTGATAAGTTCGGCAGTGCAGAAGAAATTCAAAGCCCCCACAGTAAGTGTGCGCATAAATTCGTTAGACAGTCAGTGGTTTACTGAAGATGTCGAAATGCTCAAATCCGGTGTTGCACGTTGGATTGATTCCATTATCGTGCCGAAAGTGCATCGAGAAAGTGATGTAGTAGAGGTTGGTCGATTACTTACGCAAATCGAGAGTGCGGCGGGGCGAGAGCAAGGCAGTATTACTATCGATGCCCAAATCGAGAGCGCACTGGGATTGGTCAACTGTGAAAAGATTGCCCAAGCCCCTCGAATCACTTCGTTAAATTTTGGCCCTGCCGATTTTATGGCTGACATTGGAGCAAGTGCAGAAGAGGTCACCTCCAACGAATATGCGTTAATGCGAACTCTCGTTGCTGCTCGAGCCGCTGGAGTGGCTGCCATCGATGGACCAACTCTGGAAGTTCGCGACATTTCAAAGTTTGAAAAATCAGCGGATATCTCCTCAGCTATGGGCTTTGATGGAAAGTGGGTTCTACACCCAGATCAGATAGCAGCATGCCATCGAATTTTTACTCCAACCCAGGTCCGTTTCGATGAGGCTGCGATGCTTCTCGAGGCCTACGAATATTTCACCTCACAATCGGGCGGCGCGAAAGGAGCGGCTATCTATAAGTCAGCGATGATTGACGAAGCCTCTCGAAAGATGGCGCTGGCGGTGTTTAGTAGAGGAGAGGCTGCCGGTCTAGTGCAGTCACGCCACTTTTCACCGGGGGATTAAGAGCACTCAAAAGCTGGAAGTTGTGAGATCACTTTTCTTCAAATGAGCCATTCCTTCAATAGCGGCACCAATTCGATCAACGGCGGCATTGAAAATCTGCTCACCTTTCTCTCGAGTCGCTAAGACAGGATTACCGATAATCCCCGCTTTGCTATCTCGCTTGAGATCAAGCGGGATATTTAAGAATCCGGGTTGGCGAAAATCGATACATGACCATGATGTCGGTTGTTTTGGCATATCGATGATGGCTTTTTCCATATTGACATCTTCAGGTCGTAAAAATAATGCGAGCGAAGTCTCCATTTCGCAAGCATGACCCATGCCGCCAATCTCAGACTCGCCCACCTTAATGAGTACATCCGTGATGGTTTGCCAATAGGAGAGCGCAGGAATGGAGATACCTAGCTCTTCGCCAATCTTGGAGACTGTCGCGGTGAGGTTGCCGATATTTCCACCATGCCCATTAAGAATCAGGAATCGATAGAACCCATGAGGTTTGAGTGAAGCGATAGTGTCATAAAGAATGCTGGTGAAAGTTTCATTCTTTAGCGAGATGGTTCCAGGAAAGCCTAGGTGATGTGGAGAGGTGCCCCACCAAATGGGAGGAGCTACCAGCACCCTCTGCTTTCCGCCTTGAATGATCTTTTCGGCAACTGCGCGCGCAATGGCATCAGAGTTATAAATGTCTGTATCAATAGTGAGATGAGGTCCATGCTGTTCTATAGCACCAGTCGGGATGATGATGGATGTGCTCTCGCGATCGAGTTCTGCAATCTCTGTCCAGGAGAGCTTCTCCCATGAAATTCTCTTACTCATCGTCATTGCTTTAGTTTAGTAGAATCCACCTATGGCGATAAGGGTCACTGTGCGCGTGAAGCCAGGTGCATCTCGAAATAAGGTGAGAGGTAGTTTTGGCGACCCGCCTGCGCTCGTAGTAGCGGTCTGCGAGCCGGCAATCGATGGTCGGGCATCCACTGCCGTCTGCCGAGCAATTGCTGAAGCCGTTGGTGTTTCATTATCGAAAGTCTCGATTGTGATGGGTCAGACTAGTCGTACTAAGGTAGTTGAAATTAACGACAATGATCCACAAATCCAGAGAAAGATAGCGGAGTTACTCAAAAGCGAGGATTAGGAATGTGGGTAAGAAGATGAGGAAGATGAAGAAAATTGCATTCGCTTCACCATCTAATGGCGTATATCCATTCGTCATTGCGATATTCGCTGCTCTTCTTCTCATCTCGAATATCGGGGCAGTGAAGTTAATTGAATTCGGTCCATTCATCACCGATGGTGGCGCCTTTCTCTTCCCACTGGTTTACATAGTTGGCGATGTACTCAGTGAGGTCTATGGATTGAAGGCAGCGCGACGAGCAATCTTTCTCGCATTTAGTCTCTCGATTCTTGCTTCGCTTACCTTTTGGGTAGTCCAATCTGCACCGCCCGCTGAAAGTTGGGGGAATCAAGCGGCATTTGAGTCAGTCCTTGGATTCTTGCCTCGAATAGTTCTTGCAAGCGTCTGCGGATTCCTCGTTGGACAACTCCTCAATGCATACGTGTTAGTCAAAATCAAAGAGCGCACCGATGAGAAGGCGCTTTGGTTCCGACTCGTTGGTTCTACCATCGTTGGGGAATTTGCAGACACTCTAACTTTCTGCACTATCGCTTTTTATGGGGTTATCACTGGAGAGGAATTCTTCAGGTATCTCATACTCGGTTATTTATATAAGACAGCTCTAGAGGTCTTACTTCTACCAATCACGTATCGGGTAATCTCATCAATTAAGCGAGTAGAGCCGACGTATCATCGCGAAGAGTAATACCGAGCCAGGAAATCATCACGGAAATCTTCATAATTATCCTGATCTAGATGTTCTCGAATCTTATCGACTATTTTTACCGTGAAATGCACATTATGAATTGTGGTCAATGTAGAACCTAAGATCTCCTTGCTCTTAAAAAGATGATGTAAATATGCCTTTGTGTAATGGGTACAGGTATAGCAACTACAATTCTCATCGATAGGCGAGAAAGCAGTTCGGTTCTCGGATACCGTTAAGTTAAATCGCCCGCTGGGTCCATAGACCGCGCTAGTACGCGCATTTCGGGTGGGTGCAACACAATCAAAAGTATCTGCGCCACTCTCTACTCCTCGAAAGAGATCATCGGGCTCGCCAATCCCAAGTAGATGTCGAGGTTTATCCTCAGGTAATTCATCTGTTACCCATGAAACGATTTGGCTAAGAGCGCTCTTGTCGATGGCACCGCCAATCCCAAATCCATCAAAATTGAGTGCAGCGATGCTCCGCGCCGCCTCTTTTCGTAAATCCTCATACTGCGCACCTTGAATTACCCCAAAGAGCGCTTGATACGGTTTACCAACTCTCTCGTTGGTTAAGCGTTGATGTTCAGCGATGCACCGATGTGCCCAGGCAAGAGTTCTATCAAGAGCTATCTGTTGATACTCCTTCGTATTCATCAAGGTAGTGCACTCATCAAAGGCAAAAATTATGTCGGCACCGATTTGATGTTGTACCTGCATGGAGACTTCGGGAGTAAAGCGGTGCATAGAGCCATCAAGGTGTGATTTGAATGTGACTCCATCATCATCTACATGTGCCAATCGAAGCTTTGGTGATTGAATGACATCGTCAGCGGTAACTTCACCAGGATCCATTGCAAGGGTTTTCTTGAATCCAACGCCAAGCGAGAGAACTTGGAACCCACCGCTATCGGTAAAAGTCGGTCCCTTCCAGTTCATAAATGAACTTAAACCACCTGCTTGATCGAGTATCGCCGGCCCAGGTTGAAGGTAGAGGTGGTAAGCATTAGATAAGACTGCTTGGGCACCGCTATCGCGAATTTGCTCTACAGCGAGGGCTTTGACCGTTCCTTTTGTGCCGACTGGAATGAAGGCGGGCGTCTGAATTTCGCCGTGGGGAGTGGAGATGGTGGCGCGACGGGCTCGGGAGTGCTCTCTTCGACCATGGCCGGTTACGGCAAATCCCCATTTTTCACGCTTCACCGACGGCAATCTACCGGCAATACTTTTGGTTAACTCGCCATTTTGGCTGGTTAGGCGGATCTAGGTGGTGGTTTTTCCCCTACTTTTCCCTTATATAGAGGAGTAAGTTCCGCTAAGGGCTACCGCCCGGTAGCAGCGCCAAGGGGGTCAGATTGAGCAGTGAGCTTCTGGAGAGTACCTCTTCAGGAGTCATTGGTCGAAGTCCTCGCCAATTGGCATGGCGCCGTTTTCGTTCTAATAAAACCGGTCTTATCACTCTATCGATAGCGACCTTTCTCATACTTTCCACGGTTTTTGCCACACTCCTCCGGGATATCTTCGGACTAGATCCGCGCGCTCGTTATAACGATTTGATGAATAGCCAAGGGTTTCCCACCGGCGGTTTTAATGGAATTAGTTGGGCCCATCCACTCGGGCTTGAACCTGGGATTGGTCACGACCTCCTCTCACGTTTACTTTTTGGCGCACGTACCTCCTTCTTCGTAGCGCTCATCGTGACTCTCTCAAGTGTCAGTATCGGTTTGATCATGGGAATTCTTATGGGATATTTCCGCGGCGCAGTCGACTCCACATTGGGGCGCTTCATCGATTTCTTACTGGCATTTCCAGCTTTCTTCATGATTGTCGCTTTGAGTTTGCCTATGGTTCAGCGATTAGAGGCGACGGGGCTGGTTGAGGGTAACTCGGCACGAATGACCTATTTGGTGCTCATACTCATCTTCTTTGGCTGGCCATATTTAGCGCGCATCATGCGCTCACAGGTGCTCTCCATCAGAGAGCGCGATTACGTCATGGCTGCTCGAGCCCTAGGCGCCTCACAGCGTCGCATCATCTTCAAAGAGATTTTGCCAAATTTATGGACAGTCGTGATCGTTTATCTATCACTTTCATTGCCTGGATATCTCACCGCGGAAGCTGTCTTCTCATTTTTAGGACTAGGAGTGCAGCCACCCGATGCTACTTGGGGCTTACTCATCTCTGATTCAATTAAGTATGTCATCAACAATCCAACGTATTTCTTCATTCCATCAACAGCACTTATTTTAGTGGTGCTGACCTTCAACTTGCTCGGTGATGCGGTGCGCGATGCGCTCGACCCACGGAGTGAGGTCACTTAATGAAATTGCCGTTGGCAACAGCTGAGTCAACGGTAGATAACTAAATACAACCAACTACAACCAACTACAACCAACTACATATCCATCGTTGAGGAGGAATATGTTCAAGACAAAGACGGGTTCGTCCCGCAGAGGGCGCCGCGCGTTCTCCGGTGTAGTGGCGCTTTCGCTACTCTCCGGCGTACTCGTGAGTTGCTCATCATCAAGTGGAGGGGCGGGCGGAACGCTCACCTTCTTAACAAATTCAGAGTCCTGGACTCACGCAGATCCAAACCGTAACTACACCGGTCAACACATCGCGTGGTTCGGTTCTTACATGCACCGCACGCTTACTGCGTACGCTCGAGCAGAGGGTGCTGCAGGTTCAGAGGTTGTTCCAGATTTGGCGACTGATACTGGACGTTCTTCTAATGGAAATAAGACCTGGGAGTTCACTCTTCGAGATGGCGTGAAGTTTGAGGATGGCAGCGATATCACCTGCGAAGATGTTAAGTATGGCGTCTCTCGTACCTTCGCTACGGATGTCATTACCGATGGTCCAACGTATGCAATCAGCATGCTTGACATACCTTCAGCAGCGGATGGTTCCTCGGTTTACAAGGGCCCATACAAGGCAGATGGAAATGACACCGCCGCTTACGACAAGGCTGTTACCTGCTCAGAAGATAACAAGACCATCACCTTCAATTTGAAGCGTGCGGTCGGAGACTTCAACTACACCGTCACATACCTCTCGTTCAGCCCAGTACCAAAGGCGAAAGACACAGGCGATCAATACGATCTTGCACCTGTCTCCTCTGGTCCATACAAGATCGAGAAGTACAAGGCAAAGGACGAGATGGTCTTGGTTCGCAACGAAAGTTGGAGCAAGGATGCAGATCCAATCCGCAATGCCTACCCAGACAAGATTGTGGTTCGTTTTGGTGTAGCTGAAGAAGTCCGAGATCAGCTGATCTTGAATGATTCAGAGCCAGCCGCATTCTCGCTAGATTCAGTCCTTCCAACTAACTTAGCGACCGTCTTCAATGAAGATGGAACTCCTAAGGAAGAGTGGAAGAGCCGCGCACTTAACGTTTATGACCCATATGTCACCTATACCGCAGTCAATGTTGGCAAGGTGCCATGCGTTCAGATTCGTAAGGCGCTCTACTACGCACGTGATTTCGCTGCCCTTCTACAGCTTGGCGGCGGTCCGGCATTTGGTGGCGATCCAGCAGATGGCGTGATTAAGCCGTTGATGGGTCTTGATTACAAGCCAGTGACTGGCTTGGAAGATTTCAAACCAGAAGGAAATCCAGAGAAGGCTCAGGCACTCATGGCTGAGGCCAAGACTGCATGTCCTGATGTCTATGCGAAAGCAACTGGCCCAGGATTAACCTTCGATGTTGGAGATACTGATACCAACAAGAAGTCCGCAACGATCTGGATTGACTCAGTGAAGAAGAACACGGGAATTAATCTCAAATTCAACTTCATCGAGCCAGGTCAGTATTACGCAGTAGTCCTTGATCCAACCAAGCAGGGAGACCTCTCTCGCGCTGGTTGGGCTCCAGACTGGGCTAACGCATCAACGGTTATCCCAGAGCTCTTCCTTGAAGGCGCAGGATTCCCGCTATCAAACGTCGGCAAGGACCCTGCCTATGCAGAGTTCAAGCAACGCGCAGAAGCAAACCTCTCTGAGCCAGATCGCGCAAAGCAGGGCGCAGAGTGGGCTGCACTCAATCAATATGTGATGGACCAAATGTGGGTCATCCCAGGCGTCTTCTCCAAGACCCAAGAAATTTGGGGCTCAAAGCTTGAGGGCATCTTCTTCTGGGAACCACAGGGCGCACCATCCTTTGGTGATATCAAAGTCAAGTCGTAATTAATTTCCTTTCTTACGACCTGAGTTAGTACCTCGTTGAGGTGGGGGAGTAATCCCTCACCTCAACACTTAATTACGAGAGTAGGTGCCGATGATTAATTATTTAGCAAGACGAATTGCAATCTCGATAGCAATCTTATTTGCTGTGAGTTTTGCTGTTTACTTAATCTTTGCCATCTTGCCTTTCGATCCAGCAGCGTTAACGTGCGGCAAGAGTTGTAATGATCCAGGAATCATCGAAGCGAATCGGAAGCGACTTGGCTACGACCTTCCAATATGGACCCAATATTTGATTTTTCTCAAAGGGCTTTTCCTCGGTCGAACATTTGGTGAGGGAGCGGCAACAATATTTTGCCCAGCACCCAGTTTCGGATATTCCTTCCAAGAGCATGCGTGCGTGACCAACTCAATCCTTGAGGCGCTACCAGTCACGCTCTCACTGGCGATTGGTGCATTGGTCCTTTGGTTGACGTTAGGAGTTGGCTTGGGCATCGTCGCCGCTAGGTACCGAGGTCGAGCTGCCGATACGGGGAGCACCATCTTCGTACTCATTGGCACCTCGTTGCCGACATTCCTTACTGGCCTTCTCCTCTTAGTTTTCGTCGTGGTGAAATGGCGAATCTTGCCTTACCCCTCAGGCAACTACACACCACTCTTTGAGAGCCCATTGGAGTGGTTAAACACGATGATTCTGCCCTGGATCACCCTGGCTTTCGCATATGCCGCTCTCTATACCCGCTTTGTGCGGAACGCAGTGATAGAGACGTTGAGTGAGGATTTCATCCGTACCGCTCGGGCAAAGGGATTGAGTGAGCGGGTTGTCTTACGTAAACACACCCTGCGCGCGGCTCTCGCTCCGCTGACAACGATGGCAGGGCTGGATTTTGCCGGTCTTCTTGGTGGAGCAATCCTCACTGAAGCAGTCTTCAATCTCCCCGGCCTAGGGCGCCTCTCACTGGGGGCAGTAATTGATTTTGATTTACCAATAATTGTTGCGACTACGATTCTGGCTGCCACAATCGTGATCGTCATGAATCTTGTGGTCGATATCCTCTATGCCTTCATAGATCCACGAGTGCGAGTTGCTGCATGAGTTTTCTTGAAGTCTCCGACCTGCGGGTCGAATTCCCTACCAGCGATGGTCTCGTCAAAGCTGTCGATGGTGTCACCTTCACCGTCGAGCGTGGTGAGACCTTAGCAATAGTGGGCGAATCAGGTTCAGGTAAAACGGTAACTAATTTGGCGCTTATGGGCCTGCTTTCGAAACGTGGTTCACGTCTGAGTGGTAGCGCCATCATGAAAGGGGAAACTAGCACTCTCGAATTGATAGATCTTGCTGATGATCAAATGCGAAAAATTCGTGGCAAAAATATCGCAATGATTTTCCAGGACCCAATGTCCTCGCTCCATCCGTATTACACGATTGGTGATCAGATCATCGAAGCCCATCAAGCACATAACGAGGTGGATATCGAAGTTAGTACCGCTCGCGCAATTGAACTTTTGGAGATGGTAGGCATTCCTGATGCGTCGAATCGTTTGAAGGCATTCCCACATCAATTCTCTGGCGGCATGCGCCAACGGGTGATGATCGCAATGGCTTTAGTAAATAGCCCCGATTTGCTGATTGCCGATGAGCCAACAACTGCCCTTGATGTCACAGTTCAGGCACAGATACTCAAACTTTTACGTGAGCTGCAATCAGAGCTGAAGATGGCAATCATCCTTATTACTCATGATTTAGGGGTTGTAGCGGGAGCAGCCGACAGAGTAAATGTCATGTACGCCGGAAAGATTGTGGAGAGCGCACGAGTACGTGAGCTCTACGCCAATCCTTTAATGCCTTACACCCATGGCTTACTCGCATCCATTCCACGTATGGATCGGGGACATGGGAAGCGATTGAGCGCAATCGCGGGGCAACCCCCCTCGTTGATTGCTTTACCGGCTGGGTGCGCCTTTGCCCCTCGCTGCACTTTTACCGAACGCGTTGCCGGTGGCTCCGATCGCTGTAAAAGTTCGATGCCTGCGCTGACTGAACATACGCCAGGACATTTTGCTCGGTGCCATCTCGAGGGGGCCAAGCTGTGAGCGAGAACCCGATTGTAGAAGTGAAGAATCTTCAAAAGTTCTTCCCCATCACTAGCAATAGCATCTTTGCGCGGGTCAAGGGTGAGAATAAGGCGGTCAATGGCATCTCCTTCGCGATTGAACGGGGAGAGACGCTAGGCCTTGTAGGCGAGTCAGGGTGCGGTAAATCCACTGCAGGGCGGACGATTCTCAAGTTATACGAACCCACTGGTGGCGAAATCTATTTCAATGGCGAGAACATCTCTGGATACTCATCTCGGAGGATGAAACCTCTGCGCACCAAGATGCAAATTATCTTCCAGGATCCGTACTCCTCGCTTAACCCACGCCATTCAGTAGGAGAGATCATCGGAGCGGCCTTCACTATCCATGGCATTGATTCGGTTGCCTCCAGCAAGAGAGATATCAAGGGTTCGGTGCAGGAGTTGATGGAGCGAGTGGGGTTAAATCCTGAGCATTACAACCGGTACCCACACGAATTCTCTGGGGGACAGCGCCAGCGAATCGGAATAGCTCGGGCGCTTGCGCTCCGTCCTGAATTTATCGTCTGCGATGAACCTGTTTCAGCGCTGGATGTCTCTATCCAGGCTCAGGTCATTAACCTCCTTGATGACCTCAAGGGTGATTTTGGCCTCTCCTATCTCTTTATCGCCCACGATCTCTCGGTTGTCCAGCACATCTCAGATCGGGTAGCGGTGATGTACCTGGGAAAGATTGTCGAAATTGCTCCAACCGAAGAGATTTATCAACGTCCTCATCATCCCTATACAAAAGCGCTCCTCTCTGCGATTCCTATTCCAGACCCTGTCCTTGAGAGTGCGCGCGAGCAGATTGTGCTCACTGGGGATTTACCTTCACCTGCCAATCCGCCGACCGGATGTGTCTTTAATACTCGCTGCTGGAAGGCGCAGGCCCGTTGTTTCATTGAGGAGCCCGCTTTGCAGATGGTCGACCAGAGTGAAGTCGCCTGCCACTACCCCGAGTAGATAGCCTCATCCCATGGCGAAAGTGGGGAGCAAGCTCCCGAGCGGATCAGTTTTGGCGCCCTGGCATGCCTTTATATCTGCGACTCGAGCAATTACCGCCGCCCTCGACGAAGATCTCAGTGCTTTTGGGGTGACACTTGCCGATTATGAGTTACTTGTACATCTGGCTCAGGCCCCTGGTCGTCGGATGCGAATGAGCGAGCTTGCCGAGATTGCCATGGTCTCCCGTTCTCGCCTCTCCCATCGGATCAAGGTACTCGGGGAAGCCGGATGGGTAGATCGCATCCAATGTAGCGAAGATAAGCGTGGACTCTTTGCAGTGCTCACTAATCGCGGCGAAAAGAAAGTTGCGCAGACTATGCCAACCTATCGCGCAAGTGTTCAGAGGAGATTACTTGCTCATTTAAGTGCGACAGAGCGAGCGCAGATAGAAAAGATTTTCACTAAGGTCAATCGAGCAGTTTCGCTCTCAGAGTTATCGCTCTGCGACAAGTAGTCAGGACATGAATTAACCCCCACCGCCGTAAGGCTATGGGGGTTAATTACCAGTAATTTATGCTGGAATTTATGCTGCTTTCTTAGCGGCCTTCTTGCGACGGCGACGCTTTGGCTTTGCTGCACCTGCAGCAGCTGCTTTCTTCTTACGACGCTTTGGAGCTGCCTTCTTTGCAGCTTTCTTACGACGCTTTGGAGCTGCCTTCTTTGCAGCTTTCTTACGACGCTTTGGAGCTGCCTTCTTTGCAGCAGCTTTCTTACGACGCTTTGGAGCTGCCTTCTTTGCGGTGCGCTTGCTTGCTCTTTTCTTGGCTGCAGCCACGTATTTCTCCTGTCAGCAGGGTCCGATCCGTCACCGGACCTGTTATAGAGAATGGTTCCTTATATTCGGAGGAAGTTCCAGCATTTAGATAAAGTTTTTGTGTCGTGTCGCAGACGAATTTTTTCATCAATTCGTGCTTTCGGAACTACCCCTCGGATTCGGGCTTACGAGCACGCACCTCACGCTCATGGAGCGCATATGGATCGGTTCGACTGTCGTACTTGCGGAACTTTGGCAAGAAGATGGAGGTCGCGGCGACCGCTCCGATGCAGAGCAGACCGCCACCGACAATCGCACCTCGCAACCCGGTAATTGCTGCCATGCCACCAGCGCGAAGTTGTCCGCTGATAGGTCCGACGGTGTACGAGAGAACTTCGATTCCAGCAAGGCGCCCTCGAAGTTCATCGGGAATTGTTTGGTTCCAGATCGTGGCACGGAAGATGACGCTCACATGATCGGCGCCACCTGCAATGACCAAACAGAGTAAGACCCATGGAACTGAGTCGATAAGTCCTGCGAGCGCGATAGCCAGACCCCACGCTAAAGCTGCATAAATAATGGCTTTTCCGTGGTTATAGATCCGCAATGTCCACCCACTAGTGAGCGTTACTAATAACGCGCCGACTGTTCCTGCTGAATATAAAAGTCCCAGCGCGGAGGGTGCGTCGAGTGATTCGGCCCAGAATGGAAAGAGCGCAGTCGGCATTGCGAAGAACATCGCCGCCAAGTCGATGAGATAGGTACCCATCAGATCCTGGCGCTTGACTGCGTAACGGACTCCATCGATGAGCGCAGAGATGGAGGGTGCGGTCTTACGTTCGCCTCCACGAGTGAAGGGGGTCAGGCGAGAGAGGAGTGCGAGAGAGAGCAGGTAACTCAGGATGTCGATGATGTAGCCGGTGCTCACCCCCCAATAGGCGATGATGAAACCACCAGCAGCAGGCCCCGTGATGACGGCAACTTGCCAACGTAACCCCATGAGGGCACTCGCCTTCGGAATATCCTCGTGGGCGACGATCCGGGGGATTACCGCGTTATAGCTGGGACTCGTTGCGCCATTGACTGCCGAGAAGGCGGCGGCCACGAAAAAGAGGACCCAGACTTTGGGTTCTGCTAGTTGGGCGTTGATGAGCAAGATTACGGAGAGCGCTAGCGCAGAAACTTCACCAAAGATAATCAATTTCCGACGATCGAAAGCATCAGCGAGCATTCCGCCATAGAGTCCGAAGACGATGAGTGGAATAAGTTCAGCCGCGCCAATCAATCCCACAGCAAGAAATGAGTTGGTCAGTTCCTTTACCTGGAATGGCAGAGCAACGTAAGTGATCATCGACCCCATGCGAGATATCAACCCCGAATAGAAGAGGATTGCCAGATTCCGGTTGGTACGAAGGAGTGAAATATCGATTGCCGAGGCGGCTAGTTGTGCCTTGATTTTCGTCCACATGAGAAGAGGACTCTAGCGCCCAAAAGAGCAAGAAGAATCGGGTTTTATTGGAAACTCTGTTCCTGTCCAGGGAAATGCCCAAGGGCAACATCGCGCGCCCATTCATTGACCCCATCACTTATCTCTTTGCGGAGGTTTCGGTAGGCCTTCGCCAATTTTGGTGGCTGCTGTGTCAACCCCATCAAATCACTCCAGACGAGCACTTGCGCATCACATTGATTTCCGGCGCCAATTCCGATTGTGGGGATAGTGAGCGCTTGCGTGATGGCCGTAGCGAGCTCTGCCGGAATCAACTCTAGGACTACTGCAAATGCACCTGCATCTTGCACTGCATAGGCGCTCTCTCTAAGGAGCGCTCCATCCTCGCCTCTGCCTTGCACGCGATAACCACCCAGTTGATGGAGAGATTGTGGCGTCAATCCGATATGTGCCATCACAGGGATGCCAGCAGCGACCAAGGCTCTAATTTGAGGGGCAACTCGCTCTCCACCCTCGAGTTTGACCGCCTGCACTCCACTCTCCTTCATAAATCGAGTTGCGGTAGCCAACGCTTGTTCTGGCGAACTTTCATAGGAACCAAATGGTAAGTCGGCAACGACCATCGCTCGTCTGGTGCTGCGCACTACCGCGCGAGCGAGCGGAATCAATTCATCGACCGTCACCGGAATCGTATTTTCGTATCCGAGGAAATTGCTGGCTGCGCTATCTCCCACTAAGAGAAGGGGGATGCCGCAGGTATCGAATATCTCTGCGGTGTACTGCTCATATGCAGTGAGCATCGGCCATCGCTCGACCGATTTAGCTCTCTGGATATCTTTTACGGTAATTCGCCGATGGATTGACCCACCATATAAAGCGCTACTAGAAGATTGTGGCAACGTTGCATCGTTCATGATTAAACCCCTTACGCCTCAAGGCTGGTCTGATGGCCAGTCCCTGTGCTCTAGGAGAAAAAGCCTACTTCCTTCGCCACGGGATAGGCTCGCCCTATGGCAGGAGAGAAAGGCCCGCTCCGGTTGGCCTTGGCGCAACTTAATCCCATAGTCGGGGATATCAACGGCAATTGCCAACTGGCATTTGATGCGGTGGCAAGCGCCTGGCGCGATGGCGCCCACCTCATCGCACTCCCCGAGATGATGGTGACTGGTTACCCAGTTGAAGACCTCGCACTCCGCGGTGATTTCCGAGTAAGTAGCCGAAGCGCTGCTGATCACTTGGCGGCAGCGTTAGCAGATGCAGGAATGGGAACCATCGTCGTGGTCATTGGATATCTCGACCAGAATGAGAATGGGAGCGGACATGCTCGCCTTGGTGTTCCCGTTGGAGCGCCCGAGAATGCAGTCGCGGTAATTCACCAGGGAAAGATCATTGCCAAGTACGTCAAACGTCATCTTCCCAACTATGGAGTATTCGATGAGTTCCGAAACTTCGTTCCTGGTCATGACACTCTGGTCGTGCGTCTACATGGAATAGATGTTGCGCTGGCGATTTGCGAGGATATTTGGCAAGACGGTGGAGTGATGCCAGAGATTGCGGCACGGAATCCAGGCCTACTTCTTGTGATCAATGGTTCGCCATTTGAGAGCGATAAAGATGATTCCCGTGAAGCGCTCATTTCCCGAAGAGCGCGTGAGATTTCCGCGCCGGTTGCTTATGTCAATATGGTCGGCGGCCAAGATGAATTAGTTTTCGATGGAGATTCTCTGGTTGCCAATTCCATGGGCGAAGTCTTAGCGCGCGCACCACAGTTTCACGAAGGCACTATGCTCGTTGATGTTCAGGCCCGACTTCGAACTTCGACCCCAGATGTCGTGATCAGTGAAGGCGAATTGGCCGATTATCCATTACTTCCCCCAAAGGTCGCCCCGGCACTTGATCGCGGTGGTGAAATTTGGTCAGCGCTAGTGACTGGACTTCGTGATTATGTAACGAAAGGTGGATTCCCTTCAGTATTGCTTGGACTCTCTGGAGGGATTGATTCAGCACTCGTTGCTGCTATCGCAGTCGATGCACTCGGTGCAGAGCGAGTCTTTGGCGTGGGTATGCCAAGCAAGTACTCTTCGAGCCATTCGCTCAGCGATGCTGCCGATCTTGCAGCGCGAACGCGATTAAATTATCGAGTAGTAGAGATTGAACCTATGGTCTCGTCATATCTTATGAAGTTAGGTTTCACAGGAGTCGCTGAAGAGAATCTACAAGCGCGCGTGCGCGGTACGACATTGATGGGAATCTCCAATCAAGAGGGGCACCTAGTTCTAGCAACTGGAAATAAGAGCGAGTTAGCAGTTGGCTACTCCACTATTTATGGTGATGCAGTAGGTGGCTATGCGCCTATCAAAGATGTATGGAAGAGCGCAGTATGGGAATTGGCGCGCTGGCGTAACGCGCTCGCCCAATCCCGTGGTGAGGTACCTCCGATCCCGGAGAGTTCAATCATGAAAGAACCGAGCGCTGAACTACGCCCGGGGCAACGCGACACCGATTCCCTTCCCGATTACCCGCTCCTTGATCGAATCTTGCATCGTTATGTGACTTTAGATCAGGGCTTTGCCGAGATCGTTGCCGCTGGTTTTGAGCCAGCGCTTGTGGCGCGGGTAATGAAGATGGTTGATCGCGCTGAGTACAAACGGCGCCAATACCCGCCAGGGACCAAGGTCTCGGCCCGAAACTTCGGCAAAGACCGCCGCCTTCCCATCATCTCCACATGGGCGCCATAACTGGCCCCACTCGACCAAAATATTCGTTAACGTCCCTGAAATGTTGACCAGTGATGATTAGCCCATGAGTAAGCAGAGGCAGCAGGAGTTCGTCCTGCGCACCCTCGAGGAGCGCGGCGTGCGCTTTGTTCGATTGTGGTTTACCGATGTGCTCGGAACGCTCAAGTCTGTAGCGGTAGCGCCCGCTGAATTAGAGAGCGCATTTGATGAGGGAATCGGTTTCGACGGTTCAGCGATTCAGGGATTTGCGCGGGTACATGAATCCGACATGTTGGTTCGACCAGATCCCAATACCTTCTCGATCTTGCCATGGAGAACTGAATCTCCTGGCGCTGCCCGAATGTTCTGTGACATCACTCTTCCTGATGGCACACCCTCGCCTGCAGATCCCCGTCATGTGCTCAAGCGAGTACTCCAGCGCGCTGCCGATAAGGGATATACCTTCTACACCCATCCTGAAATCGAATTCTTCCTCTTTAAGAATCAACCAGAGAAGGGCGCCCATCCGATTCCGGTGGACTCGGGCGGATACTTCGATCACACGCCAAGTGCAGTGGGTAATGATTTCCGCAGGCAGGCAATCACCATGCTGGAAGCGATGGGAGTAAGTGTCGAATTTAGCCATCACGAAGGAGCTCCTGGACAACAAGAGATCGATTTACGTGATGCAGATGCGCTGAGCACCGCAGATAACATCATGACATTCAAGATGGTGGTCAAAGAGGTAGCGCTCGATCAAGGCTTCTACGCCTCCTTCATGCCAAAACCCTTTACTGAGCATGCTGGCTCGGGAATGCATACCCATCTATCACTATTTGATGG
>SYAM01000021.1 GCA_005787645.1 Actinomycetota bacterium
TTCGAGCAATCTGCTCTTCCGCGATATTGGAGGAAGTCCATGAAGGATCGCACCCAACAACTCCGATTAACCAACGCTCCAAAACCTCTTGTCCGTAGGTCGAATGCACCACCTCAGGGTGGTACTGAACTCCAGCTAATTGGCCATCTGTGGATTCGAACGCGGCAACAGGAGTCTGCGCAGTTGAACCAGTAACGGTAAAACCTTGCGGAGCGCGAACCACGCTATCGCCATGAGACATCCACACTTGCTGCGCCTTCGGCATACCTTCAAATAATGGCGAATTACTGTGAACTGTAAATTCCGTCCGCCCGTATTCGCGGGCACCAGTCTTTCCTACCTCACCACCTAGAGTTGAAGCCATAACTTGAAAGCCATAACAAATTCCAAAAACAGGAACTCCAGAGCGGAGTAACTCTTCATCTAACTTCGGTGCAGCATTTTCGTAAACGCTTGATGGTCCACCAGAAAGAATAATCGCCTTCGGTTTTTTCGCGAGCATCTGTGTAGCGCTCATCGTGTGCGGCACAATCTCGCTATAGATCTTCGCCTCACGAACCCGTCGGGCAATCAGTTGTGCGTACTGCGCGCCGAAATCTACGACGAGCACCAAATCACGGGCGATGGATGACCACCTCTACTCGCTGGAATTCCTTTATATCTGAATAACCAGTCGTTGCCATCGCTCGTCGAAGCGCACCGAAAAGATTCATCGTGCCATCTGCATTATGCGAAGGGCCGTGCAGGATTTCAGAGAGCGTGCCAACTGTGCCAACATGCACTCGCTGCCCACGTGGCAACTCAGGATGGACCGCCTCAACTCCCCAGTGCCAACCCTTACCCGGCGACTCGATGGCGCGGGCAAGCGGTGAACCCATCATCACAGCATCAGCGCCACATGCGATTGCTTTTGCGATATCCCCGCTACGACCAACTGATCCATCGGCGATCACATGTACGTAACGGCCACCCGATTCATCAAGGTACTCGCGGCGTGCAGCGGCTACCTCCGCGACTGCGGTCGCCATGGGTACTGCGACACCTAGCACCTGGCGCGTAGTGTGCGCCGCTCCTCCACCGAAACCAACCAAAATTCCTGCAGCACCAGCACGCATTAAATGGAGCGCAGCATTAGCAGTTGCAACGCCACCGACAATCACTGGTACATCTAATTCATAGATAAATTTCTTTAAGTTCAGCGCATTATCTTTATCCTTGGGAGATACATGCTCGGCGCTCACAGTCGTTCCGCGAATCACAAAAATATCAACGCCCGAATCGATCACAACCTTATGAAACTCTGCAGCACGTTTTGGTGAGAGCGCAGCAGCAACAGTCACTCCCCCAGCACGCACCTCAGCGATTCTCTCTTTTATCAACTCAGGTCGAATCGGAGCGGAGTAGAGCTCCTGCATTCTTCGCGTCACTTGATGATCGGGGATGGAGGCGATTTCACCGAGTGGAATCCGCGGATTCTCGTACCGCGTCCATAACCCCTCAAGATTGAGGACTCCAATTCCCCCTTGCTTGCCGATTTCAATCGCCGTCTCGGGAGAGACCACTGAATCCATGGGGGCGGCGAGCATGGGAATCTCGCACTTATACGCATCAATCTGCCATCCGGTCGAAACGTCCTCCGGATTGCGTGTGCGGCGACTAGGCACAATTGCGATGTCATCAAAGGAATATGTGTGACGTGCGCGTTTACCTGGAGCAATTTCGATCTCGCTCATACTCACCTACCCCGATAATTCGGTGCATCGATAGTCTGGTCAATGCTGTGTGGATGGCTTTCACGTAAACCTGCAGCAGTAATCTGTACGAACCGACCATTCTTTTGTAGTTCGAAAATATTTCGCGCACCGGCATAACCCATACCTGAACGAAGTCCCCCTGCTAGTTGATGGACCACTTGCGCGACCGTACCGCGATAAGAAACTCGTCCCTCGATTCCTTCTGGTACCAATTTATCTTCAGAGAGAATGTCATCTTGCATGTAGCGATCCTTTGAATATGAGGGAGTGGCGCCACGTGATGCCATTGCGCCGAGCGAACCCATGCCGCGATAAGACTTGAACTTCGCGCCATTTTCTTCATGCCATTCGCCTGGTGATTCTTCACAACCAGCAAAGAGCGAACCGAGCATCACAACATCAGCACCTGCAACAATTGCTTTTACGATATCCCCTGAGTATTGAATGCCCCCGTCAGCGATAAGCGGAACTCCTGCCGAGCTTGTCGCTTTATGCGCCTCCATGATCGCAGTTATCTGCGGCACGCCCACGCCAGCAACAACGCGAGTGGTACATATCGAACCAGGACCAACTCCTACTTTCACTGCATCAGCGCCAGCATTGATGAGCGCTTGCGCACCTGCGCGCGTGGCAACATTCCCACCAATAACTTGTTGTGCTGGATTATTCTTCTTAATCTTTCCGATTGCCTCAAGAACACCTTGATGATGTCCATGTGCAGTATCGACGACGAGAATATCTACGCCAACTTCCATGAGTGCCAGGGCGCGCTTGAAACCATCGTCACCAACGCCAACTGCAGCACCGGCGAGCGCGCCAGCCACCGCTTTGACCTTCTGTATATGTGCAACTTGCTCTTCGATAGCGAGATTGCGATGAATGATTCCGGCGCCACCGGCTTGTGCCATAGCGATTGCCATTGCGCTCTCCGTGACTGTGTCCATCGCTGATGAAATAATCGGCACCTTCAATGAAAATCGCTCTGTCACTCGAGTAGCTACATCGACCTCGCTGGGAACTACTTGCGAAGCATCGGGGAGCAATAAGACATCGTCGAAAGTCAGGCCGAGCATCGCAACCTTCTCAAACTCGCGCATGCTCACCTCCGACCAGAAATCCTCGGGCTATTACCTAATCCTAGTGAGGGTCAGAGCTACTACTTACCTATCGTGGAACCCACCAATTCACATGCCTCGAGGAGGTTATCTACCACCGTTGCCCCGCTGACGCGATCGGCTTGCCAACCTGGACCACCAAGGAGTAATCGCGGCGCTGGACGTAATGGTGGCAGCTCGGTCAATGCCGAGTAATCAGCGTTCTTACTCAACTGCGCCCAGAGAAAGATGACCGGAGGGTGCGTCTTTCGCATCACCTGCGCTATCGCTTCAACGGGAGTTCGCGCCCCGAGAAAATGTGTCGCGATGTTCTCTTCCGCGAGCGCGGCAGCGAGCGCGTGAATCGCAAGACAGTGATGCTCTTCTCCAATACTGGCCAGCAGCACAGGTTTGGGATTACGAGGAGTTTCAATCTCGTTGGCGCAGTCTCGCATCACCCGTTTGACGATCTCAGAGAAGAGATGTTCTATCTCAATGCCTGAACCAGTCTCTTCCCAACGTCTTCCAATGAGGATAAGCGCTGGAACGAGAATCTCGTTCCAGGTTTGAACAATTCCATGTGCCACAATCTCGCGCCGAATGAGAGCTTCGACAAAACCACTATCGATGCCATCGAGGGCGCGCACGATGGCGGCGACCACATCCTCACGATCGTGAAACTCCGGCAGGGGCAGTGGTTCGTCAACGCTCACTTGAGCGCTCTTTGCCAACGCAGCCGCCTGTTGAGCGGGAACCCCCGAGACCACCAAACGACGCATCAAAGCAATCCGAGCCAGGTCCTCTTCGCTATAACGACGGTGTTCCCCCGCCTCGTGAGAGGAGGGTCCAAGGCCGTATCGACGGTCCCAGGTTCGCAAGGTGGCTGGAGCCACGCCTAGGCGGTGAGCCACCTCCGCAACCGTTACCCCGCTGGTTTCGCGTTGAGCCATATCTCACACCCCTCTCAGCAGAAATTCACTCCCAAAGAGCCCTCGGTACTTGAACAACCTATGACTCGATTGGTAGCCTAGCGGAAAGTAAAGGAAAAGGTGAGTGGAAATGGCTGAGATATCACGGCTTCCCCTGCCAACTGCCGATAACTGGGAGTGGCAATTCGAAGGAGCCTGCCGAAATTACCCGGCTGAGATGTTCTTCCATCCCGAAGGCGAGCGCGGCCCAAGTCGCCGGAAGCGGATCGTAGAGGCGAAAGCCATCTGCGCCTCCTGCCCTGTCCTCACTCAATGTCGTGAGCATGCCCTTGCAGTGCAGGAGCCTTATGGCATCTGGGGTGGCCTCTCCGAAGATGAGCGGGCCGACTTGATTTCACGCTCTAACCGAATCGCAATGTAAATAATTTCTTCCGTAATACCCCCTCAACGAAAAAGAGGGCCAGTCGTCACAACCGACCGGCCCTCTTTTTTAACGTTCAGGACTTAGTGGGAATGTCCCCCGGGTCCATGTGAATGACCATGGCCTCCAGCAGCAGAAATCTCTTCCTCTTTCTTCTCGAAGACGAGCACTTCAGTAGTAATGAACATCGCTGCAATTGATGCTGCGTTAGCAAGAGCTGAACGGGTTACTTTCACAGGATCGATGACGCCATCTTTGACGAGATCGCCATAGACATCACTGGCCGCGTTGTATCCCTCGTTCTTTGAGAGGGCGCGGACCTTTGCAACGACCACATAACCTTCTTGTCCTGCATTCTCAGCGATCCATCGAAGTGGTTCATCGCAAGCCTTGCGCACCAAACGCACGCCAACTGCCTCATCACCATGATTACCTAGATCATCAGCGAGAACATCAGCAGCGTGAACAAGTGCAGCGCCTCCACCTACAACGATTCCCTCTTCTACCGCTGCTCGTGTTGCAGAAATAGCATCTTCAAGGCGGTGCTTCTTCTCTTTCAATTCAGTTTCTGTGTATGCACCAACTTTGATCACACATACCCCACCAGCAAGTTTGGCGACTCGCTCTTGGAGTTTTTCGCGATCCCAATCAGAATCTGCTCGCTCAATCTCATTACGGATTTCATTAACGCGTGCGCCTACATCACTCTTCTTGCCTGCACCATCGACGATAGTTGTGTTGTCTTTGGTGACGACTACGCGGCGAGCGCGGCCAAGGACATCAAGTCCCACTTGATCAAGTTTGAGACCGATTTCAGTGGAGACCACTTCGCCACCTGTGAGGATTGCAATGTCTTGGAGCATTGCCTTACGACGATCACCAAAACCAGGTGCTTTAACCGCAACTGATGTGAAGGTGCCACGCATCCGGTTCACCACAAGAGTGGAGAGCGCTTCACCCTCTACATCTTCGGCGATGATGAGTAGTTGCTTCCCTGATTGCACGACCTTTTCAAGGAGCGGAAGGATCTCGGAAATCGCTGAGATCTTTCCACTTGTCACTAGGACGTAAGCATCTTCTAGGACTGCTTCCATACGTTCTGCATCAGTCACGAAGTAAGGGGAGATATATCCCTTATCGAATTGCATACCTTCAGTGAAATCGAGTTCAAGATTGGTAGTCGACGATTCCTCCACGGTGATAACGCCATCTTTGCCGACTTTGTCCATCGCATCTGCAATCAATTCTCCGATTGCGGAGTCCTGTGCAGAGATAGTCGCGATATCAGCAATCTGCGCCTTACCAGAGACTGGTGTTGCGATTTCGTGGAGCTTTTTGGTGACTGCAGCAACTGCAGCCTCGATACCAATCTTCAAGCCCATCGGTTGCGCTCCGGCGGCGAGATTGCGCAGCCCTTCGCGAACCATCGCTTGGGCAAGGACGGTTGCTGTGGTCGTACCATCGCCGGCAACATCGTTGGTCTTTGTTGCCACTTCCTTCACCAATTGTGCTCCCATATTCTCGGCAGGATCAGAGAGTTCAACTTCTTTCGCGATAGTCACGCCGTCATTGGTAACGGTTGGTCCACCGAACTTCTTATCGATGACGACATTGCGCCCTTTTGGTCCCAGAGTTACCTTCACGACATCGGCGAGGATATTGACTCCGCGTTCCATGCCGCGACGCGCTTCTTCATCAAATTGGAGAATTTTTGCCATGAGTGTCTAATCCTTAACTAGGTTGGTTATTCAATGATTGCAAGAATGTCGCGGGCTGAGAGCACGAGGTACTCGGTTCCCTTGAGCTTTACTTCGGTTCCGCCGTACTTGCTGTACATCACGCGGTCGCCAACTTTGACGTCCATTGGCACGCGAACACCATCATCGAAGCGCCCTGGACCCACGGCGACCACTTCGCCCTCTTGTGGCTTCTCTTTGGCGGTATCTGGAATGACAAGACCGGATGCGGTTGTCTGCTCTGCATCACTTGGTTTTACAACAATGCGATCTTCTAGTGGCTTGATCCCTACGGACATTACGAACTTCCTTCCAAAAGTTATGTAGTGATATCTCCTCGCGCCCCTCGAACGACACCTTTATTGCCTTTGGGTATTGCCTTTACGGATTGCCTTTCGGGCAGTTAGCAGTGTCGGGGTGAGAGTGCTAACGCAAAGGGTAGAACCTGGCCCCCAGGCGGTCAATTTGAGTGTGAAGATGTGAAGAGGTGCGCTCCCTTAGATGGGTAGCGAGATGGGTAGCGAGATGGGTTGCTAGATGGGCAGCCCTGGATCCACATCAAGGGCCAGGGAGTCTGGGGCTACCCCGGCGGAGATGGCTAGGGCGCCGAGGGTCGCGACCATCGCGCCATTATCGGTACAGAGATCGGGGGTGGGGATGGAGAGGTGCACTCCAGCGCTGGCGCACCGCTGCGCGGCCAAAGCGCGCAATCGGGAGTTGGCGGCTACACCCCCAGCGATCAGCAATCGCTCGATGCCTGTTCGCTTACATGCAGCGATTGCTTTTGCGGATAACACATCAACAACAGCCTCTTGAAATGAGGCGGCTACATTCGCTCGCTCACGATCGGTGAGTTCAGGGTTTTTTTCAATCCACCGTGCAACAGCGCTCTTCACTCCTGAGAATGAGAAAGAGAATTCTTTCTCTGCTCGCTCCTTCTCATCGGCAAAAAGAGTAAGGCCACGCGGGAAATCAATTGCTTTCCCGTCACCCTCGCGAGCCAGTCGATCTAAGTACGGACCCCCAGGAAATGGTAAGCCTAAAATACGAGCAATCTTGTCGAATGCCTCTCCAGCAGCATCATCGAAGGTTGCGCCAAGGGTTCGAATATCACTGTTGATTTCACGTACCTCAAGAATTGATGAATGACCTCCGCTGACGAGAAGAGCGATAGTCGGTTCCGGTTCATGTTCCAATGCATCCACTGCAATATGTGCTGCTAGGTGATTGACACCGTAAATCGGAATCTCTAATCCCGCAGCCAGTCCGGTTGCGCCCCCCGTGCCAACCAGTAACGGGCCAGCTAACCCTGGGCCACGGGTTACTGCAATTGCATCGAA
>SYAM01000105.1 GCA_005787645.1 Actinomycetota bacterium
AGCATGTTGGCACCAAAAGTCTCTTGGAGTTGGGTGTGCTTGTAGAGATTGTTTAGGACGACCTTCGCAACAGCATCCTTCTTCAAGACCACAACTAATCGTTGACCAAGGCGCTCATTACCTTCATCGCGCACATCCGCGATACCCGCGACTTTTCCATCTTTGACGAGATCGGCAATTTTTAGCGCCAAGTTATCCGGGTTGACTTGATATGGAAGTTCGCTAATCACAAGACAGTTGCGGTTATTAATCTCTTCGACCTCGACTACTGCACGCATAGTTATCGAACCACGCCCTGTTCGATAGGCCTCTTCAATTCCACTGCGACCAACAATCAATCCTTTGGTTGGAAAATCTGGCCCCTTTACAAAGGTAAGCAATTTCTCTAATAACTCTTCTTGTTTTGCCTCTGGATTTTTCAGCGACCACTGAATTCCTTCAGCTACTTCATTGAGGTTATGCGGAGGGATATTGGTTGCCATACCAACGGCAATACCTGCGCTGCCATTGACAAGAAGGTTAGGGAAACGGCTCGGTAATACAACCGGCTCTTGTGATCGACCATCGTAGTTATCCGTGAAATCGACCGTTTCTTCATCGATATCACGCATCATTTCGATTGCTAACGGTGCAAGGCGAGCCTCGGTATAACGCATCGCGGCAGCGGGATCATTTCCAGGAGAACCAAAATTTCCATTTCCATCAACGAGTGGATAGCGAAGCGACCATGGTTGAGCTAAACGAACCAAGGTGTCATAAATCGCAGAATCACCGTGTGGGTGGTAGTTACCCATCACATCACCGACGACACGTGAAGATTTGTAGTAGCCCTTATCTGGACGATAACCGGCATCGAACATCGCATACAAGACCCGACGATGAACAGGCTTTAATCCATCACGTACATCAGGGAGTGCGCGGCCAACGATGACACTCATCGCATAGTCAAGATAGCTGCGCGCCATCTCCACTTGAAGATCGACTAGTTCAATGCGATCTGATGTTTTCTCCATTGTCCACCCCCTTCTATTCTCTTCGAGACCTAGATATCCAAGAACCGAACGTCTTTAGCATTGCGTTGAATAAAGTTACGACGCATCTCGACATCTTCACCCATTAAGACTGAGAAAAGATCATCAGCAGCGACAGCATCCTCAAGAGTTACTCGAATCAACACTCGAGTATCTGGATCCATCGTGGTATCCCACAACTCTTTTGCTGGCATCTCACCAAGACCTTTAAAGCGTTGAATACCGTCTTCTTTAGGTAAGCGCTTATTTGCATCGAGACCAATCTTGATGAATGCATCGCGTTCTTTATCGGAGAATGCATATTGTGGAGCCTCTTTACCGCCCCACTTCAATTTATAAAGTGGTGGTTGCGCTAAATAAACATAACCACCCTCAATCAGTGGGCGCATAAATCTGAAAAGAAGTGTAAGTAACAAGGTGCGGATATGTTGTCCATCTACGTCCGCATCGGCCATCAAGACGATCTTGTGATAGCGGAGTTTTGCAATATCGAACTCATCATGCACGCCTGTGCCTAATGCTGTGATTAACGCCTGCACTTCATTATTTTGTAATACCCGATCGATTCGAGATTTTTCTACATTCAAAATCTTTCCGCGGATGGGCAGAATCGCCTGGAATTTCGAGTCGCGGCCACCTTTTGCCGAACCACCAGCTGAATCACCCTCGACTATGTATAACTCGCATTTCTCTGGGTCTGTCCATTGGCAATCGGCCAGCTTTCCAGGCATGCCGCGCCCTTCGAGTAGCCCTTTGCGAGAACGAGATAGCTCACGTGCCTTACGAGCTGCCACTCGCGCCGTTGCTGCATCGATACATTTTCGGATGACGTCGCGGCCTTCGGATGGGTTTGAGGCAAACCAATCGCCTAACTTGTCATTGACCATCTTCTGCACAAAAGCCTTGACTTCAGTATTACCAAGTTTGGTTTTAGTCTGTCCTTCGAATTGAGGTTCACCGATCTTGACTGAGACAATCGCAGTTAAACCTTCACGAACATCATCACCGGTTAACCGATCTTCGCGCTTTTTAATTAATCCCCACTCTTCCCCATATTTATTAATGATGGAGGTTAACGATGTGCGGAACCCCTCTTCGTGGGTACCACCCTCTTGAGTGTTAATCGTGTTTGCGAATGTATAAACAGATTCTGTATATCCAGCGCTCCACTGCATTGCAATCTCAGCGGAGATTTTCTGTTTTGTGTCCTCTGCTTCGAAATCGATAACGCTCTTATGTGCCTCACCTTTAGTCGAGTTTAGGTGTTTGACGAAATCTGAGATTCCACCATCGTACTTATAGATGACTTTTAGCGCTTCACCTTTATCATCAACGTGACCAGAGCGTTCATCTGTAAGTGTGATAGTCAACCCGCTATTTAAGAATGCCATCTCCCTAAGACGTGTAGAGAGAACTTCAAAGGAGAATACAGTTGTGTCAAAAACTTCTGCCGATGGCCAGAACGAAACTTTTGTTCCTGAATTATCAGATTCACCAACAGCTTTTAGTGGCGCGGTGGGTACACCTAATTTGTAACTCTGAAAATACTTTGAACCATCACGCTCAATTTCAACTTCTAGATCCGCACTCAGAGCATTAACAACCGAGGCACCAACTCCATGAAGCCCACCAGAAACTGAATATCCACCGCCACCAAATTTTCCACCAGCATGCAGCACTGTGAAGACAACTTCGGCGGCGGGTTTACCTTCGCTGGCGACTACATCTACAGGAATACCGCGACCGTTATCTCGAACGCTCACTCCGCCGTTAACAAGAAGTACGATGTTGATCTCAGAACAGAAGCCGGCGAGCGCTTCATCTACTGAGTTATCGACGATTTCATACACAAGATGATGTAAACCGCGCTCACCCGTGGAGCCGATGTACATGCCGGGACGTTTGCGCACAGCGTCGAGGCCTTCAAGGACCTGAATTGCACTTGCGTCATATCCACTCGAGGCGCCTTTAGCGCCCTTGGATTTCGTCTCAGCCACCTGGCTTGACCGCCTTATCCCTCGCATATGGCCCCGAATCGCGGCCCGACCTCCAATCCTAGAGGATTTCTAGAGGTCCTATGCCCTGAAAAAGTACCTAGAGGCGCCGCTGAGCGCTTGACCCCCAAATGTAGTAAACCCCTACGGGTCACCCGTAGGTATCTCGAGGGCCGCGCCCCCCCTTTACGCTCCAACCGCCCTTTCGCCAGGAGGGAGAGTGTGGCCCTTTCACGACCAATTCACTCACATCAAAACCGCCAGCCTTCAGCGCCTCGCGAATCTGGTGATCGATCAAACGAATTTGAGTTGCCCATGCAGTGCTCTCTGCGCCAAGGGTGAGCACGCCCTGAGCAAACGAGAGTGGTTGTACATGCCCTGCGATTTCAGCGCCCACAAGTTCTTTCCATTTGAGAAAAAGATCACTATCTTGCATCTTCTCACGCCAACCACGTTCTGCAATCAACTCCTCAAGAGATTCATTAAGCAATTGTGGACCTTGATAATCACCGCTCTCTTCGCGGTTTCGCCCCGTTTTACCTGAGTTTCGCTCTCGGGTGAACTTATTAGCTCTACGCCTAGCAGCAGCAAGAAGTGATCGCGCCAAATCTCGGTTCTCACTCATGGCTGCACGCTCCCCTCGCGAACGTAAAATCTACGATCATTAAATTCTTTAGGGAGATCATCCTCGACCGCCGCGGTGACGAACACTTGCTCGCTCGTATCTATCAACGCGAGTAGCGCACCCCTACGCAAACTATCCAACTCAGCAAATACATCGTCAAGTATCAGGATTGGTTGGCCACCTTCACCTGAATTTTGAGCGCTCAATAATTGATACGCACCCATCCGAAGAGCCAATGCATAAGACCATGATTCGCCCTGACTTGCGTATCCTTTGACGGGTGTAGGTCCGAGATTCAAAAGTAGATCATCCCGATGTGGACCGACCAAAGTAAGACCGCGCTCTAACTCCGCTCTTCTCAGTTGTGGGATGAGCGCGGCTATCTCTTGCTCTAAATCGTGAGCGTTCTGGCCTTGTAAATCTTGTGAGCTTTTATATGTTGCGCTGATTTGATCGCCCTCTGAGATATCCCGGTATGACTTGATGACAAATGGCATCAAGTCAGAGATTAATTGGAGTCGGGCGGCAATCAATTGAGCCCCGTATCGCGATAAATGTTCATCCCATGGCGCTAGATCTCGATCATGGGGTCTATTTTTTAGGAGTGCATTCCTCTGCTTAAGCGCTTTTTCGTAATCGGCGATGACGCCGGCATATCGTGGTGTACATGAGATAAGGAGCGTGTCGAGGAAATCTCGCCGTTCTGTCGGATCACCTCTAACTAATGAGAGATCCTCGGGTGTGAAGAGGACGGCTCGCAAATGTCCCAGAAGTTCACGAGTGGATCGAACCGGTTGTTGGTTTATTCGCGCCCGATTCGCCTTACCTTGATTGATTTCTATTTCTAGAAGTTCTTCTCGCCCAGCGGTACTTACCTTGGCACGAATATACGCTTTCTCATTACCCAACCGAATAAGTGGATTGTCTGATGACGTTCGATGGGAACGCAAGTAAGCAAGGAAACCTACAGCCTCTACGATGTTAGTTTTACCCTCGCCGTTACTTCCTACGTAGGTAGTAATCCCAGGCGTTAGTTGCTGCTCTAGATTCTCGTAAGAGCGGAAGTTGGTGAGTTGAAGATATGAAAGAAACACTGGTTATGCAGATTACGAGGCGTACCGCATCGGCATAAGCAAGTACCGATAACTTAAATCGCTTTGACCGTCGGCACTTTCTCGTCCTGAGAGGACTGCGGGCTTACTTGCGCCAGTAAATGCCATATCTACATATGCAGTGCCGAGTGCGGAGAGACCGTCAACTAAATAAGTAGGATTGAATGCAATGGTGAAGCCCTCGCCATCGAATGCGATCTCTAATTCCTCGGTTGCTGAGGCTTCTTCGCCAGCACCAGCCTCAAGAGTGAGTGAGCCAGGGGCAAAGGTCAGTCGAAGAGGGATGGTTTTATCGGCCACAATCGCCACACGTCTGACCGAATCCAATAGCGGAGCTACTTCGACAATTGCTGTTGCGTTGCGATCATTGGGTAGTAAGTGACGGTAAGGAGGAAATGTTCCATCCAACATCCGTGAAGTCATCGATTTTCCTTCGGTGAAAAAACCAATAAGTCGTTCTTGCGCTGTTGCGGCCGCTAACGCCAGACTTACATGCGCGTTGCCAGTAAGAGATTTAGAAGCGTCATGAAGAGTACGAGCGCGGATAAGTGCAGAGGCGCTAGCTCGAGGGGCTTCCCATGTTAATTCACGCACAGCTAACCGATAACGATCCGTAGCTGCGAGCGTTAACTTGTTCTCTTCGATTTCCACGAAAACTCCAGTTAACACCGGCAATGAATCATCCTTACCAGCGGCAATTGCAACTTGATGAACTGCTTCTGCAAATAACTCACCTGAAATACGACCAGTCTCACCTGGTAATTCAGGGAGGTTTGGATAGTCATTTACTGGAAGTGTGGGTAGTGCAAATTTTGCAGAGCCTGAGACGATACTCACTCTATTTCCATCTAAAGAGATAGTTACTGGTTTATTGGGAAGAGATTTCGTTATATCTGAAAGTAACCGCCCTGGAACTAACACTTTTCCTTCTTCTTTGACATCCGCATTCACTTCAGCTTTGGCTGACGTTTCTAAGTCATATCCCGCTAAATGGATAGAATTCTTCTGATCTTTCTTGGCTTCGATAACAACACCTAACAAAACCGGCATGATTGGTCGTGAAGAGACAGATCGAGAGACCCAGGCAACGCCATCTGATAGAGCGTCTCGTTCAATAACAAATCTCATTTGGCTATCTTCCCTTACTTCGCTTCGATTGGAACACCTTCGCTTCTCGCAAAGGTCTATGAGTAATCCCCAGGAGTCCGAGGTAGTGGTAATTAATGTAGGTATAAAGAAAGGAGATAGTAATAGAAGTAGGTGGTGTGGATTGTGGGGATAATAGGTATTTTCGCAGGTCAGGGGGGTTATATACCCCCCTATAGATTGTGGATAAACCGGTGGATACTGTGGAGAAGTCGATATTTAGCGGGGTGTAGCGGGATTTACCCACATGGAAAACTCTCAAGGAAGGGTTTACCCCCAAGGTTATCCCCAAGTGTGGAGCGCGCTTTCCGGAGGCAGTTAGCCCTGGGTGCGGGCCTGTTGGCGGATTCGGTTGGTTAATTCGGTGACCTGATTATAAATAGAGCGGCGCTCTGCCATCAGTTGACGGATTTTTCGATCGGCATGCATCACAGTGGTGTGATCGCGCCCACCGAAAGTCTGACCGATTTTTGGAAGTGATAGGTCAGTTAATTCACGGCAGAGGTACATTGCAACTTGGCGCGCATTCACTAACGCGCGAGATCGAGAAGTTCCACAGAGATCATCTATGGTGAGACTGAAATACGCAGCTGTCTGCGCCATGATTGTGGCGCCGGTGATTTCAGGACCGGATTCATCAGGGATTAAATCTTTTAACACAATCTCTGCGAGCGAGAGATCCACGCCCTGTCGATTGAGGCTGGCAAAAGCTGTGACTCGAATCAATGCACCTTCAAGTTCACGAATATTCGTTGAGATTTTAGAGGCGATGTATTCAAGAACATCATCGGGGGCATTAAGACGATCTTGTGCCGCTTTCTTACGGAGAATCGCAATACGAGTCTCTAATTCGGGAGGTTGAATATCGGTGATCAACCCCCATTCAAATCGAGAGCGAAGTCGGTCTTCGAGGGTTGCGAGTTGTTTTGGCGGTCGGTCACTAGTGATGACGATTTGCTTGTTTGCGTTGTAGAGCGTATTAAAAGTGTGAAAAAACTCCTCTTGAGTCCGCTCTTTATTCTCTAGAAATTGAATATCGTCAACGAGAAGTAAATCCACGTCACGATATCGCTTTTGGAATACTGCTGACTTATCGTCGCGGATTGAGTTGATGAAATCATTTGTGAATTCTTCACTAGAAACATAACGAACTCGTAAATTTCCATATAGTTCTTTTGCGTATGCACCGATTGCATGTAGTAAGTGAGTTTTCCCAAGCCCTGATTCCCCATAGATGAAAAGTGGGTTGTATGCCTTACCTGGAGCCTCAGCAACCGCGACCGCCGCAGCATGTGCAAAGCGATTTGATGAACCAATAACGAAAGTTTCGAAAATGTAGCGTGGATTCATGCTCATTGCGCCAGATTCGTTAGAGACAGGAGTCTCAGTACTTCGACCAGTCCCAGGGCGCGGGGCTTCTACTTCGGTTACTACTTCGCCAGAAGCTTTATTCTCGAGAGTCTCATCGATTGTTACCGCAACGCGGACATCTTTACCCAGTTGCGAACTTAAAACATCGGTGATGATCGAACGCAATCGAGTCTCAAGAATGTCTTTTGCAAATGCATTCGGTGCCGCAACAAGTAGAGTGGTGATGCCATTGCTATCAATCAAACCCATTGGTTGGGTAAGTTGTAAGAAGGCGCGATGCTGTGGAGAGTCAGTTGCGATGAGCGAAATCGCGCTCTGCCAGAGTTGCGGAAGTTCTATTTCAAGGAGAGCGCTCTCATCGGCCATTTGGAATCCTTTCCACACCGGTTACCCACCGGTTATCCCCAAAGATATCCACAGGCTGTGGGCCGACTAGTGAATATTTGTCCGTATTGCACCAATATCTACCGGGGGAAGTAGCTTCTTCTGTGGAAGAAAGGCGACCCTATTCGGAGAATCGGGAAAAAGCAAATAGTTATCCACAACTCTAAACTCCGGGTTTAGGCTCTCTCATTCTCAGAGCCTCTGAGTTTGACCGCACCGCCTTATCTTCCGTACCGTTTACCCCCTGCACTAGCGCCTCGCGCGCGAGTGCCTGAATACCTTCCTCGATCAACGATCTTTAGGAGATGTACGTGAAGCGGACCTTTCAACCCAACAATCGCCGTCGGGCAAAAACCCATGGCTTCCGCGCTCGCATGTCTACCCGTGCCGGCCGCGCCGTTCTCGCTGCGCGACGTGCCAAGGGACGTCTGCGTATCTCAGCCTAAGTTCGTGTAGCGCACTCTGATGTTGGCGCAAAAGAACCGCCTTCGGAGAGCGAGCGATTTCGCACTCGCCAGCAAGGGGATGCGAATATCTGGGGAGAATTTTCTGCTCTATGTAGCTACACCAACAAAAGGTGAGCAGGCAGGAGCACCGGTGAAGGTGGGCCTTATCGTGGGAAAGAATGTCGGTGGATCGGTAGTGAGACATCGCGTTTCTCGGCAAATTAGACATGCCATTGCGCCACATTTAGAAGAATTCCCACATGGCACGCTCCTGCTCTTTCGTGCTCATCCAGGGGCTGCTGCGCGCGCAGATAAGAATCTCAGCGGTGAAGTATCAGCGCTAGTTGCCAAGTACCTCTCTCGTCGATCATCGACGGCACAATGATCTCTCTGATTCGTTTCTATCAACGACGGATTTCACCAGCGTTTCCCGCTCGGTGTAAGTACTACCCGACCTGTTCGGAATATGCGCTCCTTGCACTCCGCAAGAATGGAGTTCTGATTGGTAGCGCACTTGGATTGTGGCGTTTAATTCGCTGCAACCCTTGGTCTATGGGGGGAATCGATTATCCGCCTAGCGATCGACACATACTAAGAAAGGCGAGTAAATAGTGGGTATTTTCAATCCGCTTTACGATGCAATCTCCTGGGTCATTCTTCTTTTTCATTCGCTTTTCGAGCCGCTCTTTGGTTCCGACAGTGGTGTCACCTGGTCGCTGGCAATCATCTGCCTTGTTGTACTCATTCGGATCATTTTGATTCCACTTTTTGTTAAACAGATCAAAAGCCAACGTGCATTAACAGTTTTACAACCAGAGATGAAAGCAATCCAACAGAAGTATAAAGATGATCGTCAGAAGCAATCCGAAGAGATGATGAAACTCTATAAGAAGCATGGCACTAATCCATTGGCGTCGTGTTTCCCACTACTTGCCCAAGCACCGATTTTCTTTGCACTTTTCACTGTGCTAAATGGAATTGCGCAAGATGTACCTCGAGGAGTTCTAACCCAGGTAGATGTCGAGAGCGCAGCTAACGCAGGTTTCTTCGGTGCCCCAATTGCGGCGACATTCTTGATGGGCGCGAATGACATTGTGAAATTGGGCGGCACTCCGGCAACTGTAAAAATTATTACACTAGTGATGATTATCCTGATGTCGGCTTCAACATTCATCACGCAACGTCAACTCATGGTTAAAGGTATGCCCAAGAATGATGGTCAACCCAACATGATGTTGCAACAACAGAAAATTTTGCTGTACCTATTCCCAATTATTTTCGCAGTGACTGGAATCAACTTCCCCGTTGGAGTTTTGCTGTATTGGTTGACAACAAATCTTTGGACAATGGGTCAGCAGTTCTATGTCATTAAAAGAAATCCCACCCCCGGTTCACCTGCGTACTTTGAATTAGAAGCAAAACGTGCGAAGAAATCCGGAGTTACTCCAACGCCTGCCGGCGATGAGGTCACGAATAATGGATCTGTGGCGGTAGAAGAGCCGAAAGGGCAGCGCCAACAACCAAAGCGGGAGAGTAAAGGTAAGACGGGCAAAGGCGGCAAGGGCAAGAAGAAGCGTTAAGAATCAGTACAAAAAACCTAAAACATAACAAAAGTGTGCATTTAACCCAGAAATGGGAGTTTGGAGAGGGTCCATGGCCGAGAAGAGTCTGATTGCCCGCCTTGAGGAAGAGGGCGATAGAGGGGCGGATTATTTAGAGGCGCTCCTGGATATCGCTGATCTGCCAGGCGATATTGATATTGATGTCGAGAATGATCGGGCGGCGCTGGCGATTGTGGGTGGGGAGTTAACGCATCTCATCGGGAGCGAGGGCGAAGTCCTTGAGGCTCTTCAGGAGCTCACTCGGATGGCTGTGCAGCGAGAGACTGGAGAGCGCTCACGATTGATGTTAGATATTGAGGGCTTTCGTTCGAAGAAGAAGGATGAACTCCGCGCCCTTGCTGAAAGTACAGCGGAAGAGGTAAAGAAGAGCGGAGTTTCGGTTGCTCTTAAGCCCATGAATGCCTTTGAACGGAAGGTTATTCATGATGCTATCGGGGAGTTAGGTCTCTCGAGTGAATCTGAGGGCGAGGAGCCAGAGCGATATATCGTCGTTCTCCCCGCTGAGTAATGGCCCCAGAGATCCAGGTTTCACGGGAAACATTTGAACCGTATGCCCTCCTCCTCCAGAGGGAGGGGGTTGAGCGAGGGTTAATTGGCCCCCGAGAGGGGGAGCGGATTTGGGAGCGCCACATTTATAACTGCCTCCCCCTTGCCACCCTTATTCCGGGGGAGGCCCGCGTTGTTGATATTGGTAGCGGTGCGGGTCTTCCTGGAATTGTTCTAGCCCTGGCTCGTCCCGATATCTCGGTTCTTCTGCTGGAGCCGCTTGAGCGACGATGCGCCTTCCTTCGAGAAGCGATTGATCACCTAGCCCTACAGAACGTCACCCTGGAGCGGAAAAAAGCCCTCGATTATCAAGGAAAATTTGATGTTGTCACTGCTCGAGCCGTGGCTCCAATGAATCGATTACTCGCGTGGAGCTGGCATCTACTCGCTCCCGGAGGTCGAATTCTCGCC
>SYAM01000001.1 GCA_005787645.1 Actinomycetota bacterium
CAGGGTGGTTCTGCAGGAGCTGCCAACTAATACAGTTGATATAAATCTTCAAGGATGTAGTGTGGAGAATATGTCGCTGCGGTTTCGTCGTTCGATCAAGTTAATTCCAGGCGTCCGACTTAATTTCAGCAAGAGCACGATTGGTCTTTCGGTGGGAGTCCCAGGTGCTCGGGTGAGTATCAATAGCAGGGGAGATATCTATACCTCGGCAGGAATTCCCGGCACTGGGTTGTACAGCGTGGAACGAAGTTCAATTCGAGGTTCGAAATCCTCTCGCTCAAGTCGCACTTCCGACGCGGAGAACGAAAATTTCTACGTGCCTCCCAAACCACCAAAGCCGAGTCTCTTCGCTAATAGGCGAGAACGCGCTTTTTACCGTTTCTTGACGGAACATTTTGAGGGTGAGAACGTTCCAGTCGACAAGGTAGTGATTGAACGAGCCATCGCCCTCTCTGAACAGCATCCAAAAATCAAATACACCTGTTTGGCACTCACATGTTTAGTGGGTGCTCGTAATGGCGACAACTTTCCAGACTTAGTCAAAACTGCAGGTGAGGTGTGGAACAATCGAAAGGCAGCCTTCGCTACCTATGAAGCTCGAAAATACTTCCCTATGCTTAATCTGAAGACTCAGATTACGCCTGGAATTTGGTTCGATGATTCATTCTCTGCCTCAGCATTTGGATTTATCTACGCAGAGATTCTCCAGGATACTGGCGATAGTCAAACTGCCTTTACAATTCTGGAGATGTTAGATGCCAATCAGCTGAGTGCAGTCTCAGTGGTGGATATTGAATTATCTGAGAAGAAATTTCAGGATGTCCTTGATTCAACAGAAGACCTGGAACTTGAAGATGAAGCAACAGGGATGCTTTTCATCATGCGCGCTGCTGCCCTCTCCGAATTGGGATTCCATGATGGCGCGCTTGAAGCAATCAAGAAAGTCATTGCTAAGCGCTCGTTAGATGAAGAAGTTCATAATCGAGCGCTTTGGGAGCGCGCCAATGTCTACGAGCGACAGGGCAAACGAGGGCACGCACTCAAGGAATTAGAGAAGATCGTCTTGGCAGATAGTAAATATCCTGAAGTGATGGAGCGGATTACGGCCCTTCGTGCACAAGATTCATAAGAGGACTGGCGTGTCTTTCAGGGAATCGACTAGATAAACATTGAGAATATGAGTTGGCCCCTGGAAGTATCAGTTCCAGGGGCCTTAACTCTTCGCCGGCGCGCATCTCCTTCGGCATTCACCGCATCATGTGAGCTGATCCTTACATCACACCTGCGGTGTAACTAGTCTCCTAGTTACGCACAATGGGCGCCTTCTACGGCTCGAACCTTGCGTTTGCCAACTCCGCGATGATCAGTTGCGTTTTACATAAATATTGCTATTTATGTAGTTGTTATCCAATCCGACGCCTCACTGATTTCCTTTTGTCTACTCTCAATGAAGTTAGGCAATTTCTACTCCTGCAGAAAGAGGCGCACAAGGGGGGTTCCTCACTATTTTCTCAACGTTTGGTTGAGGGTTCCGGGTGAATAGCGGCGGATTTGTTCACTTTTTACGAGATAGGAGCAATTCAGCCGGCTGAGCGTAAAAGAACTAAACGCCTGGAAAATAGTCGAAGGTTGTATCGAAAAAGCGGGTAACTACTGCAACCTGTTCATGACTCTGAATCTAGATTATAGATTTTCTATTATCTAGTGTCACAGTTGTATAAACTTACTTCCTTTAGCAAGTATTTGATTGTAATTGAAATAGTACTGAATTACCCTCATTAAAAATCTCGAGAGAGATTGACAACCAAATCTGGGGGAAAATTGAAAATGAACCTAAATAGTCGCAAGGTTGTTTCACTCGCGGCTGTTGCGGCACTTGGTCTCAGTCTTTTGACTGTCACGACAAGTAGCGCAGCATCCAAGGATAAGACGTGGAACTGTAAGCCGACTAAGGCTAAGCCCGTAAAGATTCGTGTAATCGAGTACTTTGCTGGTCCAGCGCGTACACCGCTTCTCAACGCATTTGCCCGTCAATTCGAATCAACTCGTCCTGGAGTCCAAGTAGAAATTATCTCTCCATCGCAGGCAGATTCACCAGCAAAGATCACTCAGCTAATTCAAGCGAAGGCAGTGGATATTGTTGAGCCAGCAGGTGCAATCATGGGACAAGCCCTTTCTGCTAATCAACTTGCAGATATCTACCCATACTTCACTAAGACCAAGGCATGGTCCGGATTAACTGAGTACTCACAGCTTCAAGCTCAAATCAATAAGGGCAAAGGCAAGATGTACATGGTTCCCAATGGTTACTATGTCAAGGCATCTTTCGTACGCGTGCAACCTTTCAAGGATGCGGGTGTAGCAATTCCTGTCACATGGACCGACATCCTCAACGCTAAGAAGGCACAAACCGACAAGTCATTCATCTACTCGATGCGTGGCGCTCGTGCTTCCTTCACACAGGCAATCTTTGTGATTCGTGCCTACAACGCACCAGACCTAAATTCTGGCGGCTATTACAACAAAGATGGAAAGTCTATGTTCAACAATCCAAAGTCAAAGGAGGCACTAGATCTTCTAATGAAGATTTGGAAAGACGTCTCCCCACCAGCATCAGTCTCATGGGGTTACCCCGAGATGGTGCAGGGATTTGTTGACGGAGTTGCAAACTACTTAATCCAAGACAACGAAGTTATTCAGATTGTTGAGGAGAAGTACGCACCATTCGAGAGTGGTAAGTGGATCATGGCTCAAATGCCTAAGGGACCAACTGGTTATGCGGCACAAGATGTAAGCGGAGGTGGCTGGTCAGTAACCCAGGCATCGAAGTGCAAAAACATCGCCACTGATTTCCTTGCATTCATCTCATCTGACCCGCAAGCATCGATCTTCGCCCGCGCTTATGGCGTTGGCCCAATCACCAAGACTGCTGCAAAGGATCCATTCTTCAAGACCGGAGCCTGGGCAATCTACGACAAGATTGGCAAGGACCCTAAGGAGATCAAGCTTGATGGAAGTGATGTAGCGAAGGCTTGCTATGGGGAGTTCTTCACTCAATCTGATAAAGATATGGCAGCGATGTTTGCTGGCAATCTAAAGACTGAGGATGCGCTCAAACAGTGGGCTGCATACTGGGATGGGCCTAAGTGCAAGTCTTAAAGGCTTAGCACCTCTTCAACCCGAAGAAATATGAGTCAGTGGCCGACAGAAATGTCGGCCACTGCTCACTATGTATGTACGCTAAAAGTCGGTAACTATCGCAGAGTGAGGTGAATCGTGAGTAGTGCTTTTAGAATTCAGGAAAGGAATAGCGGAAAGACTCGAAATATCCTGGCACCGCTCTGGTTCCTACTCCCCGCTTTGATTCTCATCTGCATCTTTATTTATTACCCAGTAATTCGAACTGCAGGACTCTCGCTACAAAATTTTAAGCTATTTGCACAAGATGATATTTACTTTGCGGGATTTCAGAACTTTTCTGTAATTTTCAACGATCTCCATTTTAAGCGGATCATGATTAACTCCGTAATCTGGGTGGTAGTTTCACTATTCTTCCAATTCACTATCGGTTTTGTGCTCGCCTTATATCTCAACACGAAGTTCAAATTCTCTGGTCTTTACCAGGCAATCATCTTCATACCCTGGGCACTTTCGGGCTTCTTGATGGGATTGATTTGGAAATGGATTTTTGATGACAACTTAGGAATTATGAATACGATTCTTGAGGGAATTGGCTTGATTGACAGACCAATTCCTTGGTTATCCAATGATAAGTGGGCGATGGCAGCGGTTATCATCGCAAATATTTGGTACGGAGTTACCTTCTTTGTCATCATGATTCTCGCCGCTCTACAAGGTGTGCCGCGAGAAATTCTTGAGGCAGCCGAGCTTGATGGCGCCTCTTCCCGACAGCGGCTCTTTCTCGTCATCGTCCCCTTTATTAAGAGCACTTTGGTACTGATTATTCTGTTGCGTGTCATTTGGATCACAAATTTCCCTGATTTGATCTTTGGAATGACCAGCGGGGGACCAAACGAGCAGACCCACATTCTCTCTTCGTGGCTAGTTCAGAAGATTACATACGATCAAGACTGGGGAGCAGGTTCGGCGCTTGGAATGTTCATTTTGATAATTCTCTTTATATTTTCGGTTTTCTATCTGCTTGCGGTCAAGATTGAGGATGGTGACAAATAATCATGCTCAAAGGGTTCTCTAAAGGCACAAAAATCACCGTCCTTACAATTTGGTTTCTTTTTACGATTTTTCCGCTCTATTGGATGTTCTTAACCTCAATTCGACCAGTTAAAGAAGTGACAAAACATTTCTTCTGGCCACGGAGCAATTCCACTCTTGAAAGTTACAGAGCCCTGTTTCAAGATTATGCCTTCGGCACTTATTTGAAGAATAGTTTTGTTGTGGCTATTGCAGCCTCTGCTTTAGTTATTTTCATTGGCATGTTGGGTGCGTATTCGCTTGCAAGGTATCGTTTCAAAGGTAAATCTCAGGTAATGCTGGTCTTCCTCGTGACTCAAATGATTCCTGGATTAATCGCTCTCGCACCCCTCTACTTACTGTTGTCGCGATTAAATTTATTGAACACGCTCATTGCCTTGGTTCTTTGTTATCTGGGGGGAATGATTCCGTTCGCAACCCTGATGCTTCGCGGATTTCTCCAACAGATTCCTCCAGAATTGGATGAAGCAGCGTTGATCGATGGTTGCAATCGTGTCTCGGCGCTCTTTCGAGTCATTTTCCCAGTCGCCCTGCCGGGAGTAGCCGCCACGTTTATCTTCTCTTTTGTGCAATGCTGGAATGAACTCTTCCTAGCTATGGTTCTTATTGATTCAGATGCGAATAAGACCTTCCCAGTAGCGGAGCGTTCGTTTATTGGTGCTTACTTCATCGAATGGGGTGGGCTAGCTGCATCAGTAATGATCGGCATCATCCCGACCATGATTATGTTCGGCTTAATGTCTAAATTTATGATTAGTGGCCTTTCTGCAGGAATCGTGAAAGGTTAACCATGGAATTTGATTTACAGGAACTAAAATCTGAATGGAATTTAGACCCTGATTATCACCACGTGAATCATGGTTCGTTTGGTGCGGTGCCAATTGTTGTCCAAAAGGTTCAGCAACAGTGGCGGGATCGGATTCAAAAAAATCCGATGAAGTTCTTTGCCCGAGAGCTAAAAGATGAGGTTGCGCATGCGCGCGGTCACGTTGCACGATTCTTAGGACAGCAAGCTGATCAGATTGCATTGATCCGGAATACAACCGAAGGTGCAAGCACAGTGATGCGGGGATTCCCGCTGCACCCGGATGACGAAGTTATAGTCCTCAATCAAGAGTATGGGGCCGTGACTAAGGCTGTAGCGCGTGCTTGCGAGGCTTCGGGCGCGAAGCTTATTGAGATTGATGTGGATTACCTCGATTCTGATGAAATAGTCATTCAGAAGATAGCTGGAGGAATAACAAATAAGTCACGAATGTTGGTGATTGATCACATCACTTCCGCCAGCGCTCGGACCTTGCCAATCTATGAATTAGGGGCGCTCTGTAAGGCAAATTCAATAGTTTATGTAGTGGATGCTTCACATTCGCCGGGAACTGTTCACACTGACCTCGACAAACTGGATGCTGATTTTTGGTTTGGCAACCTTCATAAATGGGTTTCGGCACCATTAGGAGTAGGTGTTTTACGAATTGCGCAGCGCTGGCAGGAAGTACTCCGTCCACTAATCGTTTCATGGCGAGACGATGAACCGTATCCATTCCCGTGGGACATGTTGGGAACTGTTGACCCGACTTCGTGGCTAAGTGCTCCGAAGGCTATTGAATTTTTTGGAAATATCGGTTGGGAGCGAGTGCGTGAAGCAAACTACCAACGAATGATGTTCGGTAGGGAACTAGTCATGAAGGAGCTGGGCGTTACCCAAGACGAGATTCGCATTGATTTTCTCCCTTTGGGCGTGGTGCCGATTCGCAATATTTCCGGTGGTCGAGATGGATCGGCAGCCTTACATGCGAAGATTGCGACAGATTTTAAAGTTGAAGTTCCTATTTCCTTTATTGCCGATAAATATTATCTGCGAATATCTGGGATGCTATATAACACTCCAGAAAATTATGAAGCCTTGGCTTTAGCAGTCCGTAAAACACTGAAGTAGAAATTAGAGTGAGGTTGTTCGTACTTTATCAATTACACTAGCCACTATATGCTCTTCGAGTAATTGAGAAATGTTATCAGGGTCATTGGCAAGGAGCGCATCAAGCAATTTTTGATGTTCTGCCGCTTTGTGCGAAGTATCATCCATCGGCCCCATACGAGCGAATTTCAATCGAATTCGTGAAAGGATACTGTTCCATAACTGCAGTGTGTGCTCACTGCCACCAATCTGCATGGTGATTAGGTGGAATTTTGCATCAGCCTCTTCGGCCATTTTTGAATTTCCTGTCTCTGCTCCAACCCGCATAGCAGTGATCTGCTCATTTAAAGAGCCAACAGCTGCTGGCGTGAATTTAAGGCTTGAATTGCAGAGGGCAAATTTTTCGAGCAATAACCGCATAGGAATAAGCACCTCAGCGATTTCGTGATTTGATACTTCTGCGACAAAAACGCCCCTATTGGGATAATGGAAGAGTAAACCTTCACTTTCGAGCTCGCGTAAGGCTTCGCGCACCGGTCCAGGGCTGCAAGAGAACTGTCTACAAATCTCCTCCTGTTTTATCTGGGTTCCAGGAGGAAGTGTTCCAAAAATAATGGATTCACGAAGAATATCTACCAACTGATTTCGCGTCGGCGAGAGTGACCCAAGATTAAGACTAGGCAGATTCTTTTTCGGCTCCATGTTGACTCAGCTCACCTGCTTTCCTGGTGAGTCGGAGTGTAACTGTGTGCCCCCTTGAATACTAGATTGTAGATGGTTACAAAAGGATAACGTGGGTTAGATTCAGTAGAATAAGGCTCTCCAAACGGCTAATCTCCGCATAAGTGCCCGACTTTAATTCCAGAATGTGGGGGATACCTTGAGAAGCGTGAACCTTTCCACCAGCCTACCTGCGGATGAAATCAAGATGCTAGAGAAGATTCAAGAGCGTGTGCTTTGGCTTTCCACTCGAATGATCGACTATGCCAACCGTGAACGCGAAAACCTTGATGGGTTAAAGGTGGGTGGCCATCAAGCATCAAGTGCGTCGATGGTCTCCTTGATGACCGCGCTCTATTTCAATTACTTAGATGCAGAAGATCGAGTGAGCGTTAAACCGCATGCGTCTCCAGTATTCCACGTCATTCAGTACTTGCTTGGAAATTTAGATAAGAAGTATCTGACTCAACTTCGTACGGCAGGTGGATTGCAGAGCTACCCTTCACGTACTAAAGATCCAGATATCGTTGACTTCTCGACGGGTTCAGTCGGACTGGGCGCCGTAGCGCCATTATTTGCTGCTGCAACTAGACGATATATAGATGCGCACTTTCCACCTCGCCCTCATTCGCGATTTGTAGCCATCATTGGAGATGCTGAGTTAGACGAAGGAAACATCTGGGAGGCGCTTGCCGACCCCGCGACAGATGGACTCGGAAATGTGATGTGGATAGTTGACTTCAATCGTCAATCATTAGACCGAGTGATCCCAGGAATACGAATTTCACAATGGCGAGCACAGTTCGAAGCAGCAGGTTGGCATGTGCGTGAGATCAAGTACGGCTCTCTTCTAGAGGCGGTTTTCTCTCGACCAGGAAGCGAACCGTTCAAACGTTGGTTTGATGATATTCCCAATGAGCAGTATCAATCTCTCTTTGGATTGACCCCATCGGAGGCTCGCGCGCGTTTTCTTGAAGGTGCTCCTGCTGGAACTACAGAATTCTTAGCAAACTTTGGTGATCAGGAATTATTTGAAATTCTTACCGACTTAGGTGGACATAACGTTGAATCACTTCTCCAAGCATTTGCTGAATGTGATGCAGTGACTGATCGACCAAGCGTTGTCTTTGCCTACACAATCAAAGGTTGGCACTTACCTATTGCTGGCGATCCGCGCAATCATTCAGCACAGATATCTGAGGCTCAAATAGATGCGCTCCGCGCTCGCGTTGGATTGACTCAAGAGAATGAATGGGAGCGTTTCGAGCCTGGCAGCGCTGAAGATGCACTGGTTCGCGCGCGAGGAGTAGCGCTCACTCGCCCCGAACCAGCCTCTGAAAGCCAAGTGAGTATTCCAATAACTACTGGGGTAAAAGGTGGAGGTAAATCCTCAACTCAAGAGATTTTCGGCCGAGTCTTGAGCGAGATGAGCCGCGACGAGACGATTCGTCCGTTACTTGTCACAACCGCCCCTGATGTCGCCACCTCAACCAATCTTGGTGGCTTCATCAATAGAGCAGGAGTATTCCATCCGGAGCAAAGACGTCGCTGGAATGAAGATCCGATATTGAAATGGGCTGAAGGACCTACGGGCCAACATATTGAACTCGGCATCAGTGAGATGAATCTCTTTAGCCTCTTGGGACAATTAGGCTTATCGAAAGATCTACACAATCAACCTCTTATTCCTATCGGGACGGTGTATGACCCATTTGTCTTGCGGGGTCTTGATGCATTCATCTATAGCGTGTACTCCGGAGCAAAATTTATCGTTACTGGCACACCCTCAGGTTTAACTCTCGCTCCTGAAGGCGGGGCACATCAATCGACAATCACGCCTTCGGTTGGCATCGAATTGCCAGGGGTCGTGTTGATTGAACCTGCATATGGCCAGGCGCTCGATTGGCTTTTTTGTGATGCTGTTGCACATGTGGCTGGTAGCAAGATTGATACCACTCCAGACCTTCGCCCGAATGAACTTGCTTTCTACTTCCGCTTGACTACCCGTTCGATTGATCAAAGTCCATTTGCTAATGCTCGTGAGCGTCTTGGTGAGGCAACTCTTCGGTCACAAGTACTTGCTGGCGCATATCGTTTGATAGATGGGCGCACGGCATTAGCCAAGAGCGATGATTACCACGCACCTACGGTCCACTTAGTTGGCTGTGGCGCAGTGATGCCAGAGGTGATTGCAGCGGCAGAGGAATTGGCGAATGAAGGCGTAATCGCACA